>DAPKRQ010000261.1:0-21561 GCA_031800475.1 Myxococcales bacterium LLY-WYZ-16_1 | reverse complement strand
GGGAGTGAGGGTGACCCTGCGAGCCCGTTTGGTTAGGTCCGGCCGTCGGGGATGTCGGTCGAGATGGCGTACATCTTGGTGGTGGACGGCGACGAGGCCGTGCAGCATCTGTTGGGACTGGCGATCCGATCCGGCCGTTCCCCTGCCGAGACGGTGGCCGTGACCGACGCCATCGGCCTGGCCGAGGGGTTCGCGCGCACGCCTTGGGCCGGGCTGGTGTTCGATCCGGCCACGTCATCGTGGTTGCCGCCGGTGCGTTGGGTCCGCTCGTTTCAGGCCCTGCATCCCCAGGCCCCGGTCCTGGTCTGGTCTCACGGTCTCGCGGCCAAGGACGCCGCCGAGCTGGCCCGCTGCGGGGCCACGCTGCTTCCGTCGAAAGATTTCGCGTCGATCGCGGCAGTGCCCGATTGGTGGAGCGAAACCGACGAAGCCGCTCGGAAGACGCCCCCGTCCCTCCCTCGCGGTTCGAAGTCGAGCCCCCTGAGAGCCGGAGTCGGGGGCAGCCCTGGGCCGGCCACCCCGAGGCGGACGCGACCGAAGCCCAGTTCACCCGAAACCGAGGCCTACCCCTGGACGCTTGCGCCCGACGCCGGGCTCCCTCCGCCCTCGGTCTCTCGGCCGCAACGCCCTTCCGAAGCGAGGCCCGGACCTGCCGAGGCCGACCCCGGCCCGCCGGTCCCCCACCGTTCTCAAACCCCGCGGCCCGGCCCTCCGGGCGCCGGTCCACACCCCCTTCCGTCCGATGCCGAGGTCGAGACCACGCGGCCCGGGACTGCGCTGCCCACGCCGCCCGCGGAACTGGTCCACGACCTCAAAGAACCGCTGCGTGCCATCGAGCAGCTGCTCCAGCGCTGCGAAAAGCGCCATCGCGAGATCCTGCCCCAAGACGCCAAGACCCTGATCCAGTCGGCCCGTCGCTCGGCGAAGCAGCTCACGGAGCAGCTCGAGGAGTCCATGACCCTCATCCCGCGAGCGGCCCCGGCTTCCAGCGACGCAAACCGAGTTCTGTCCGAGGGCCTGCAGCACCTGGAAGTCCTCCGCTCCGAAACCGGCGCTCGAGTCACCACCGATCCCCTTCCATTGTTGGCGGTATCGCCGAACGGCCTGCGACGTGTGTTCGAGAACCTGCTGAGCAACGCCATGCGATATCGGGGTGCCGAGACGCCCGAAATACATGTCTCCGCCCAAGTGCTCGACGACGAGGCCATCATGAGCGTGGCGGACAATGGCCGCGGCATCCCGGAGGCCCTTCAGGATCAACTGTTCGATGCGGGGGCTCGTGGCCCGGACGGAGGCGCCGGCGTGGGTCTCAGCTCGGCGCGGCGCGTCGTCGAGCGATGGGGGGGCGAGATCTGGTTCGACACCGTTCCCGGAGAAGGCAGTACGTTCTTCTTCAGCGCTCCCCTCGTCGCCTCCCCGGGCCCTACTGGAAAAAAGGGGCAGGTCGAGCAAAAAATTTGACCGATCCGATCAGCATGCAAAGCTGGTTCAATCGCTTGACGCGAAGTCAACATGTTGGACGAAGCACCGCAGACGATCTTGCTCCTCGAAGACAACGACGCCGACGCCCTGTACGTCGACGAGATGCTCGAGGCGCGTCCTCCAGCCCCGCGCTTGGTCCGAGCGTGCGGGGTGCGAGAGGCGATCGAGACGTGCCGGAGCGAGCGGCCCGACCTGGCCCTCTTGGATCTGAACGTTTCGGACAGCTTCGGCCTCGCCACCCTTCAAGCGTTCCAGGGCGCTATTCCCGGCATACCCGTGGTCGTCCTGAGTGGCCAATCCGACATGGGAGTCGCTACGGAAGCCGTGGCATCCGGCGCCCAGGACTATCTGGTCAAGGGTCGCTTCGACAGCGAGTTGCTCCACCGCTCGATGCGCCACGCCAGATCCCGCTTCGAGCTGTCTCGCAGGCTGAGAGAGAGCGAAGAACGGTACACGCTCGCGCTTGCGGGATCGCACGACGGGATTTGGGACTGGAATCTGGACGCCGATCGCTTGTTCGTCAGTGAGCGCTGGAAAGAGATGCTCGGTTTCGGTGCGTCGGATTGTTTCGAGCGGATCGATGATTGGTTCGCTTTGGTGTACCCAAAAGATCTCCCTCGACTGCGCACGGCGCTCGAGCAGCATCGGGTCGGAAAGACCGAGGCGCTGGAGATCGAGGTGCGCGTGCGTTCCCGGGGCGGCGGTCTTCGGTGGATACTGACGCGCGGAGCTGCAGTGAGAGACGTTCGCGGCCGAGTGCGTCGAATGGCCGGTTCCTTGACAGACATTACCCGCTACAAGGAAGCGGAGGCCCGACTTCGCTACGATGCCTACCACGATCGATTGACGGGGCTTCCGAACCGAGCCCTGCTCGTAGACCGTTTGCAACAGGCGATTCATCGGTCCAGTCGTTACCCAGACCGGGGCTTTGCACTGCTGTTCATCGACCTGGATCGCTTCAAGCTCGTAAACGACAGCATGGGGCATGCCGTCGGGGACCGCTTCTTGGTGTCCTTCGTCGAGCGGATTCTACCCTTGCTTCGACCTACCGACACGTTCGCTCGTCTGGGAGGTGACGAATTTTGCATCCTGCTCGAAGAGGCGGGCGAGCATGGAGATGCCGAGCTCGTAGCCGAGCGCTTGCACAAGGCGCTGCGCGAACCCCTCGAAGTAAACGGTCAAGTGCTGTTCGCGTCGGCAAGTATCGGCATCACGGACAGTGACCACCCGTACCGCAGCCCAGAAGAGATCTTGCGAGACGCCGATATCGCCATGTATCGAGCGAAAGAGAGAAGTCGCGGTACGTCGGGTCGTTTCGATGGACCAGAACACTCGGCTTTGGTCGAGCGCTTTCAGATGGAGAACGAGCTCCGCTTCGCTCTACACAATGGAGAGCTGGACCTGCAGTATCAGCCGATCGTCGACATACAGACTGGTGATCTCGACGGCTACGAAGCTCTTTTGCGGTGGCGCTCACCTTCGCGAGGGGTCGTGGGACCGGATACCTTCATACCGATCGCAGAGGAGATCGGACTGCTCAGCTCCTTGGGGCGTTGGACCATCGACGCTGCAGCCCAGGCCGTGGCGGCTCTGACCCGGCAGCACGGGACTCGGTGGTCGGTCAGCGTCAACCTGTCACCACGCGAGTTCCTGGAGCCCGACCTGGTGGATCACATCAACGAGGTCTTGGGGCGGACGCGGCTCGTGGCGAGCCAGCTGATCCTCGAAGTAACCGAGAATGTCCTTCTTCATCACGGAAGCGCGGCTGAACAGAATTTCGAAGCACTCAAGCGGCTGGGCGTGTCCATCGACCTGGACGACTTCGGCACCGGCTTTTCCTCGCTGAGCCACCTTCGCCAATTCCCGGTGGATCGCCTGAAGATCGATCGCTCCTTCATCCGGGACATGCTCCAACGAAAAGAAGATCGGGAGATCGTCCGGGCCATCGTGGCGCTCGGCCGAACCCTCGGAAAACAAGTCGTGGCGGAGGGCGTCGAGACCCGTGCCCAGCGACAGATGCTGGCCGCTCTGGGATGCGTGTACGGTCAAGGGTTTCTGTTCGCTGCTCCGGGACGGCTGCGCCCGTTCTCGGCGGCCTGACGGTGCGTCGGTTTCGGTCCCCGCCCGAATTCCCGCCACATCGCTGGTTCCATGCGACATGGCTCTCGGCGTGTGCCGCCCCCCGGTGGGCGGCCCGCCGTGCGCGGGGCTCGACGGCGGCCGGATGCTCGAAGGCGGGATGCTCGAAGGCGGGATGCTCGAAGGCGGGATGCTCGAAGGCGGGATGCCCGAAGGCGGGATGCGCGAAGGCGGGATGCCCGAAGGCGGGATGCTCGAAGGCCGGATGCTCGAAGGCGGGATGCCCGAAGGCGGGATGCTCGAAGGCGGGATGCTCGAAGGCCGGATGCTCGAAGGCCGGATGCTCGAAGGGCCGGGTTCCGGGAGCGGTTCGGGCGGCCACGGGGCCGAGCGGGCGTCGTCGCGGGCTCGGGGGCTGACGTCGGCCCCGACAGGCCCGACCGACCTCGTCGTGCCGAGGCGACGCCGTCCCCACCCTGACCGATGGTCCGGAGGACCCCGAACTGGCTTGGTCGTGGGACATGACCGGGGTGGCCGAGACGAACAAGCGGGTCGAACAGCCGATGGATCCGAATCGGTCCGAGATGAATGGGCACACCCAGGGTCCGGGCTCGCAGTCGCCGTCAGAGGTCCGAAGCCCAGAGGGTTCGGGTCGGAGGGTGCGGCGAACTACGGAGACTCCGGGTGCGGAGGATACGGAGCACCGGGGAAGAAAGTGGACTCGATTTCGGCGAGACGGTCCGCTCGACGAGCAATCCTCCGAGAGGACCCCGGGCGAGTTGACGAAGTCCGCCTCCGTCGTCGGGGTTCGGGCCGAGGCGCTCGAGGATCGCCATCGTGGTCTTTTGGGGCGAACCGTACCGCTGGATCGGATCCAACTGCCGAAGAAACCTCGGGGTCTACTCAATGATCCTCTCGGTCGAAAAGTCGCCTGGAAGACGAAAGGCGAAAGCGGCGAGACCCAAACCGCGACATTCGTGGGGCGCACCCACACCGGCAAGCCGGTGGTCGACGACGGCTCCTCTCGACCTCGGGTGGTGGCCCGAGCCGTGGCGCCTCGCAAAGGAGGGGAGCCGACCCGCCACCCGCTTCAGGGGGTCTCCCCCAGGTATCTGCGCCGACCTGGAGCCGAGCTCAAAGCGGCACTGACGACCATCTTGGACCATGTCGAGCCGGGGCACCTGCCAGCCAGGGCCTACGCGGACGCCCTGGTCAACGCGGGTCACGCGGTCTACGTGGTCGGCGGAGCGGTCCGGGATGCGATCCGTCAGGTGGTCCAGGGTGGTGGAGATGTCCGGGACGTGGACCTCGTCACGACGGCTCTTCCGAAGGACATTCGCGACGTGGTCGGCCAGCTGGAGGCTCGGGGGGGACAGCCCGTGTCCTCGCCTTCCTTCGTCGACCAGTTCGGTGCGGTTCTACTCGAAGGAGACAAGATGGACCTCGTGACCCTCAAAGTCGGCTCGAAGCCGCACGAGACGCCGAAAAAGTCCAAGGCGATTTTCGGGAGTGATGTGATGAAGGATGCGGGCCTTCGAGACTTCACTTTGAACGCCTTGTACTATGACCCGGTGAACGGCGTGGTGGTCGATCCGACCGGTCGAGGCGTGCAAGACGCGGCCGACGGCGTGCTGCGGTTGGCCGAGAACCCCGACGACTGCAACGCGAGCCACGCCCTTCGCTACTTCAAGTTTCGTGGTCGAGGATACGAACCGGCCGAGGGATTGATGGAGCAAGTCCGGGCCATCGCCGAACGCACCTTTGGTGCTCGAGGCATGCCCGCGAAGGTGGCCCGCATCTCGGTAGGCTCGGCGGATCACGACGACGCCGCCCGAGCTTGGTTGTCTGACCTGCGCCGGGTGATGGACCGAGATGGAATGGCGGATTTGTACGATCGCCACATTGCACCGGACGAGGACGAGATCGTCCGGCGCATCGTGGAGCGAAACCGATGACGGTCTACGTGGTGGCCCTGAGCCCGATCGCAGGGGGATGGCAAGCGCTCTTGCCGGACTCCGTGCAGGGGCCGGAGGACCTGGACCGTCTGGCCACCCTGGAGGGGGCGGAGGTATCGCGGGAACCGGTCCTGTGGGGAGATGAGTGGCTCGAACTTCCGGTCCACCGCCTGGACGAGCGGGCCTACGTGAGGCTGGAGGACGGGCCGGAGTCGGTTTGAAGTTGGGTCGTCGGAGCCGTTCGACCGGATATGTGGCACAATCGCGCCGGTGGACCCCGCCAGCAATCGAAGCAAAGCTTCCCCACGGTATTCGGGGGAATCCATCGCCTTCGGCGCGGGTTCCGGCCGCGTCCGGGCGCGGCCCGGAAGTTTGCGCCGACCATCGCGCGCCGCCTCGACCGGAGCGCTCCTTGCGGCTATTCAATGGACGGCAGGCGTATCGTCCGGCGTCGCATCGTCCCCCTCCTCGGCCCCGGGGGCGACTCCCTCGGATGAGCCCGTGCAGGTGGCGGTGACCGTCGACTGGGAAGGGGCCTATCTTTCGCCGGCCGGCCTCCTGGCGACCCGGGGCTTTTTCGCGAAAACCGCCGAGCGGGTCCCCCTGACCCACTTCCTGAATGCGGCCTATTACACCAAACCTGGAGCCGACCCCGCGGCGGTGACCCGGGCCATTCGGTCGGCCCTGCATCCGGACGACGTGCTGGCCCTGCACGTCCATGGCTGGAGGTCCCTCGTGCGAACCGCGGGTGTTGCCTTTCGGACCGAACCTCGGTTTTTCGGTGACCGCCCGCTGATGGAGTTCAAAGACGATGACGTGGGCTTCGAGGTGGCGCTGAACGCCTATTCGAAAGAAGAGATCGAAAGACTGATCCGCACCTCCCGTGCCATTCTCGAAGCACAGGGCTTTCGTCTGCTCCCCGGATTTCGGGCCGCTGGGGGCGTGGCCGATGAAGGGGTGCTCGCGGCGGCGCGGGCAGCTGGCTGTCAGTGGGACTCCTCGGCTCTGCCGCATGTGTGGCTAGACGAGGCGCCGCACCTTCGGGCCTTGGTCCGCAAGGTCTGGCCCGATCTGAGCCCCGCATCCCAGCCCCACCAAAAGCCTACCCCGGCTGGGCTCTTGGTCGAAGTCCCGATCACCGGGGGGATGGTCGACTACGTGAGCGCCGATGAGATGGTGGCCCACGTGGGGGCGGCGCTCGAGCGCTCCCGGCGCACGGGTCGCCGGCAGTTCGTGGTACTCGGGTTTCATCAAGAGAACGCCGAGGCCTTCTTGCCCCGTTTGGTCGAGGCCATCGAAATCCTGCGCACCCAGTGGCCGAGCCAGTTGGGGTTCACGACCTTGGACCGGGTGGTCCAGACCGTTCGTGAAGGCCCCGAGCCACCTCCAGGAAAGGCTCGCAAACACCCGGGGGGCGGCGCGGCCCGACGCCCAGCACCAGAGCCTGAACGGCGAGGCCGTACAGGCCAGGATGGACCGACCACGGGCGAAGCTCGGGGAATGCGGTGAACGAAACGGTCACGGCGATGCCGGCCGACAAACTCGCCCACACGACGACTGCTCGCATCCGCGGGATGCACAAGGTCACGGCCAAGACCGGAGCGATCTGCACGACCGCGCCGTAGGTAGTGAGGAGGAGCGCCACCAGGGAACCGCGGTATCCCATGGCCACTCCGTAAGCCACAACCATGACTGCAGCGATGGCGATTTGCACGGCGGTCTTTTGACGAGAGCTGCTCGCCGGTGCCCAGCCGAGCGGGTGAAGCCCGTCTCGCACGGCACTGGTTCCGGCTGCATGGGCCATGGCATCTCCGGATGACATGGACGCCGCGAGCGCACCGGCGCAGAACAGGCCCACAAGCCATCCTGGCGCCGCCGATCGCATCAGAAGGTGAGGGAGGACTTGGTCGGGGCGTTCGGGCGGCGGTGCAAAACCGACGGCGCAGAAGCCGATCAACAAGAGTGGAACCAAGAAAATGTTGAAAACCGGAAAGAGAATGGCTGTGCGGCGGACCGTGCCTTCGCTCTTGGCCGAAAAGGTCTTCATGAAGAGGTGGGGCCAAGCGGAAAAGCCCACCGTCGAAACGAAGACCGCCGAGCCGTACTCGCTCCAGCTCCACGGAGCTCCGTTCGCGTCCAGTCCGGGAGGCCGGAGCAAGCTCGGTTGCGCATTTTGAACGTGCTCGAACATTGGACCGATGCCGCCGTGCATGTGGATCGGCAGCCCGATCCCCAAGCCCCAGGCCAAGACCATCATGAACATGCCCTGGAACGTGTTGGTCCAGCCAACACCGAGCACGCCGCTGGCCAGGGTGTAAGTCATCACCACCCCATAGACGCCCGCCGCGCCCCACACGGCGGGGATGGCGCCGCCGGACGTCACCTCGAGCACGTAGCCGGCGCCTTGCATCTGGATCGCCAGGTACGGCACGAACGCTGCCACCGCTACCACCGCCATCGTCACCGTCAGCCCTCGATGGCCGAAACGCGCACCGACCAGTTCGGCCTGGGTCAACAGGCCGTAGGCTTTTCCGAGGCGGTGAGCCCGGGGCCCGAGCAAGTAGAACGGGAGCATGCCGAGGGCCCCGTAAGCCAAGATGTAATAACTGGCGGCTCCTCGGGAATAGGCCCAGCCCGGTCCTCCCAGGAACGCGAAGGCGCTGTAGACCGATGCCCCGGTGATGAAGAAGGTGACCAGGAGACCGAGCGATCGGTCGCCGGCTACGAAGCCTCCCAAGTCTGGCGACGCGCTTCGGCCGGCCCGGATTCCCAGGCTCAGACACACCACCAGGTAGACGGCAACCACCGAGAGGGGAACGGTCACCGCGAGTCTCCTCGGCCTTCGCCGGGGCCCCCGCCTCCGGTGGGGCGGCTTCGGTCGTAGGCCCACAGAGCCCCCATGCTGGCCGCGACCCAGAACACGTTCCAGCCGAAGAAAAAGGGCAGTCCCACGGGGATCGGGGCGAACCAAGGCGCCAGCGTCGTGCCCGAAGGCGTGCACAGCGCAACCAAAGCCACCCCGACGAAGGCACAGAGCAGACGGTCTCGCACGGAGACCTACCGTAGGCGCTCGCGGCCCGACACACCAGCGGACACTGCTGTGAAAATCGGCTCGGGCCAGGGCCACAGTCGTGGATGCCGCTTGGATCTGGATGGGACGGGCCGTTTTCGGCGCCGTGTTCATGGCCGTCAACAACGGAGCCAACGAGTTGGTGAACTCTTTTGCATCGGCCGTCGGCGCCAGGCGATCACCATGCGACAGGCGGTTTCGATCGCCTCCAGTCACGCGATCGTACGGAGTCTGATGGGGGTCAGCGTGGCCGCTGCGGACATCGATAGTGTGAACCAGCCGGTTCTGCTGGCCATCGGAGCGAGCTGGTTCCTGTCTCCGATCTTGGCAGGAGCCCTTTCATTTTCCATTCACATGTTCGTCCGCCGCCGAATCGTGGGTGGAGGGACAGACGTCATGGAGTCTTTCCTGCCATTTTTGCTTTCGCTCATCATCGGGGTGTTCGCATTGATTCTGATGAAGGGCTCCGTACTGGCGGCCCATGAGCCGAATACGAGTTTGGAGCTCTTCTTGTTCCTGGCCATCTTGCTTCCGGATGCCATCTTGGTGAGTCAGGGACGTCAGCGCGCCGCCACCCTGGAAATGCGGAACGATACCGACTCCGCCGAGCGGGTGTTTCGAAAGAGCCAGGTCGGAACCAGCAGTTACGTAGCCTTCGCCCACGGGGCTAACGACGTGGCAAACTCGACCAGTCCAGTCTTCGCGTTGAGTTCGACCCACGCGGCCACGGGTGCCATCGTCGGAGCGAGGGAGGACAGCGGCGCGACTTGGCGGTCTTGGCCCGGATCGCTGGTACCTGGATCATCACCGGGCCGGTGGCAGCTCTGCTCACCGTCGGCATTTTCGGCGCCCTGAAACGCCTTGCGGGGCGACTGCGCAGCAACCGGCCCAGCGGTTGGAGTGGGGTCAGCCCGCCGTCCTCCCGGCGGGCCCGACCGTGTTCCATGTGTCGGTTCTTTCTACTCCCGGCGTGAGGATTGCGGAGAGCCTCGGGTTTACACGTAATTTGTAATGTTTGCAAGTTGGCCTGACGGCTCGGAATTTGGACCGAACTGGGAGGAGCACGGCCCTGGGCCGGCCGAATCGGTCCAGCGCCGGGGCGAAGGCGCCCGATTTCGCCCTCGCGACGCTCCCCGTGTGGGGGTATCGTCATCCCGTGGCGGGGGAAGAGTCACCAGACTCCGGGTCTCCCCGAGACAACGGCCCCTACGCGGCGGCGTTTGATCACGCCCCGGTGCCGATGCTGATGCTGCGAAGACTGTCGGCCGAGGAGGGGCATGCCCCGGAATGGGTCGTGACAGTTCCGAACGCCGCCGCCCGCGACCTATTGGGTGCAGACGGCGGCCGCACCTTGGCAGACGTCTTTCGCGACACGCCCAGCGCCGCCGACCTCCTCCGGGGCCATCTAAACGACCGGGAAGTCGTCTTGGAAGGGCTCGAACTGAACACGACCCGGGGCACACGACCGGTGCGTCCGAGGGTCGTCCGGCAAGACGATCGGGCGATCCTCTATCTGGAAGAACGCTTCGAGCTGACCGAGCAACGTCGAGCGCTCCAGGCCGAAGCTACCGAGGGCCGACAGCGCGCCAAGATGCAGGCTCTCGGGAACTTGGCCAGCGGGATTGCTCACGAATTCAACAATATTCTTGCCGGTCTCATGGGCTTCGCCGAGCTCGCGCTCGAGCGTTCTCTCGAAGGGGAGGTTGCGACCGAGGAAGTCAGGGAGGTGCTCGCTGCATCCGCCCGTGCCAAACGATTGGTCCACCGGATCCTGCTGTTCGGTCGACGGCGAGAAACGGAACGACAACGACTGAACCTGAATGATGTCCTGCTGGGACTGAAGGAGTTCTTGGCCCAAGCACTACCCCCCAACATTCGGGTTCAGTGGCGGCTCTGCGCAGGCCCGCTGTGGATCGACGGCGATCGGGATGCCATCGAGCATTGCTTGCTGAACTTGGCCACCAACGGGCGGGATGCCATGCCCTCGGGAGGCGTGTTGGTGGTGCAGACGCGCCGGGTGGGGGACCGAGTGCATTGGGAGGTGGCCGACGACGGCGTGGGGATGGACGACGAGACGATTCGGCGGGCCCGCGAGCCCTTCTTCACCCGCAAGGCCCCTGGGGCAGGGACCGGACTGGGGCTTCCGTCGGTCGAAAGCGCCGTACAGTCTCTCGGAGGCACCCTGCACATCGACAGTGCGCCGGGCCAGGGGACGCGGGTGCACATCGAGCTTCCGTACACCGAGGTGGCCGATTCCGGGCGGAACGTTCGAGAGGTTCGTTTCGAACCCGAACCCGAGGATTGCGGAAGAATCTTGGTTGTCGACGACGAGCCCATGATTCGGCGTTCTGTGGAAAGGATATTGGAGCTCGACGGTCACGATGTGGTCGTGGTCTCCACGGCGGAAGACGCGTGGCAGCAGATGCAAGACGCATCCTTCGACGTAGTCGTGTTGGATCTGGAACTGCCGGGCGTCGGCGGCTACGCGCTGCTGCAGCGCCTGCAGCAAGCAGGCTCCGCACAAAAGGTGTTGGTCGTGAGCGGTGAGGGAGAGGCGCTCGAAAGCGTGCGATCCGCTCAGTATCCTGGAGTCCAAGTACTTTCGAAGCCGTTCGGGCGTACGGAATTGCTGCGGGAGATCCACCTCGCTCTCTTCACGTCGGCTGCTTGATGTGGCGGCCAGGATGCGGCCGAGAACACTTCGACCGATGGACTCTCGGGGTGACCCGAGGCCATCGGGTCACTCCGTCTTCCATGCCAAAGATCGCTTCAACTCCGGTGAAGGTCGAGCTATCCTCTTCGGGACATGTGGACGACGATGCTGGGAGCGGCATTGTGGGCATCTGTGGCGGCCTCTCCGGTCGGCGTGTGGAAGACGATAGACGACGAGACGGGCAAGCCTCGGGCTCATGTGCGAATCCAGGAGAGCAACGGCACATACTCGGGCCGCATCGTGCACCTCGTCGATCCGGACGAGCCGAACCCGAAGTGTACGCAATGCTCAGGCGCCAAAAAGAATGCACCGGTCATCGGCCTCGAGATCTTGTGGGGCCTCGAGCAGAGCGGGAATGTTTACCAGGGCGGGCACATTCTGGACCCGGAAAACGGAAAGACCTACGACTGCAAGATCTGGCTGGAGGACGAGGAACGGCTGAAAGTGCGAGGTTCTTGGTTCGTGTTCGGACGCAACCAGACCTGGCATCGCATCGCGGACGCGAAAGGAGGCTGAAAGTCAGGGGGGGACTTCCTCCGCCAGCTCCAAAAGTTCCGACACCGGATGTCCGGCTTCGACCGGATGTTTCATCTGACGGTTTCGGTGTACGCGATAAACGTTCCGGCGGCCCTCCTTTTGAATGCTCACATAGCCTTCTTCATGGAGGTCGGCCACGATTCGCTGAACCGCCCGCTCCGTGATGCCGACTTCGGCAGCAACTTCTCTCAAGCGAATATCCGGACACCGGGCAAGGCAAAGGAGCACGTGACCGTGGTTGGTCAGGAAACTCCATTTTGATGCCACGTCAGTTGCCCTCCCGAGCGGAGAGCCGCTCCCACGAGACCCCGGCGGCGGTCCAAAAGTCGAGCCGGGCGGTCTGTACGTTGATCGTGGTGTCCACCAGCTTCGACTGGGCTTTGGCGGCGGACTCTTCTCGCAGGTTCAAGATGAAAATGTCGGACTGGCCCAGCTCGAATCTCTCCCGCTCGGCCTCCTGCAGGGTCTGAGTGAGCTGGGCTGTCTCTGCGGCCAGCGCTGCTTGCTCCCTGGAGGCCCGAACGTCGACCCATGCCTGCCGCACCGCGGCGCGCAGCTTGTCCCGGAGAAAACGGGCCTTTTGGTCCAAGCTGCCTATGGAGGCCCGCAGCGATGCGGCCTTTCCTCGGGCTGCGCGGATCTGAACCGGGAACGCGAAGGACAACCCCAGACCGACCTCGGTCTCGTTTTTGCTCTCGAAGTCATTGGGACTGCCATAAGACCTCTTTTCGCCGAGCTCCTTCGAGGCCATCACTTCTAGGTCGAGCTTCGGAAGGATCGAGTTCGTGGCCAGCCGCAACTCTTGCCGAAGCTTCGTACGGAGCACCTGTAGCTGCTGCACATCGGGACGACGCGGGAGCTCGGCGGTGAGTGCCTGCTCCAGGTCCAGCTGCGTCATGGTGACGGGCTCCGGCAGTGACGGCAACCGGTCTGGCTCTGGGATGATCGGGTCTCCTTGTTCGTTTCGCCAGAATATGGATAGCTTGATGGCTGCCTTGCGCAGAGTGACCCGGGCCTTGACCCGCTCCCGAGTACGGTCGGCTACCACCCGATCGTTATCGACCAACAGGATGGCCGGACGGTCTCCCGATTCGACCTGGGCTCTGACGAAGTCCTGCCGCTGAAGTGCGAGTTTCAAGAGCCGCTCGACCACTTGAAGCTGCAGACCGGCGGAAACCCAGTTCCAGTACGCTTTTCCGGCCTCTTGCAAGAGTTGGAGGCGAACCAGGTCCAACTCCAGCTCGGCCAGATCGATGTCCAGTCGAGCCAAGGCTTCAGCCAGTCGGGCTTTGTCGATGGGCCCTCCTTTCAGTAGCGGAAGAAGGAGGCCTGCCTTCAGTTCGCCGCCGTCGCTGGTGACCCGTTTGCCGTCGTAGGCGGGATGGTCGCTGCCGTTTCGATAGCCCCCGACCAGCTCGAGCCCCCAGATGCGCGTCGACTGCTCGAGTTTCACCTCGCCATCCAATCGGTCGTAAAAGCCGATCGCATCGGCGGAGCCCTCGGCCTTCAGGTTCAGGTCAAAGGAGCCCCGGCTAGAGACGAACGATCCTCGCGCCTTCTCGATGGCCAGGCGCGCCGATTCCACGGTGGGCAGGCTCTGCAACGCGCTGGACATGACATCGTCCAGCGTCAGGGGGGGAGCTGCGAGGGTCCAAATGTTGAGCAAGCAAGCCGTTGCTGCGTGATTGATCATTTTCGCTTCAGAAGTGCCTTGCCTGCCTGCGACGAAGAGGGAGCTTCGATGGTAACGGGGAATCCGTTGAAGCGACGCCAGAGCTCGTACCCCAGCGGAACCTGCTCGAGCAAGAACCAACCCTTGGAGTTTGTACCCTGACGCAGGTACTGCGTGGCTGGCCATTCCTGTTCGGCTTCGGGATCAGGACGGACAACCACCCGGAACTGGCCGTTCTTTCGACTAAACGTATCCACGAACGCCACCTTGCCGGGAAAGGTACCGACCGCGACGGATGGCCACCCGACGAACTGCACGGCAGGCCAACCCTCGAACTGCACGCGCACCCGACGACCTTCGCTCACCAGCGGGGCATCGTTGCCGTCGATCCAAAGCTCCACCGCCCGTTCTTCGGTCAGCGGAACGATCCGAGCGAGCTCGTCGCCCACTTTGACCAGCTCTCCCTCGGCCATGAAAACCTGGAGCACGGTGCCGGCTCGGGGGGCGAGAACCCGCCGAGCGTCCTGCCGGGCGACCTCGGATTCTAGCTTGCGAACATCGACCTGGGCCTTGGCGAGTTCCGAGGACGCCTTGCGAGCGGCCGCTTTGGCCTTGGTGACTTTGGCCATGTCTGCGGCATTCTTGCGCAGTCGATCCGCTTGGAGCGACGTTCGCTCTGCCCGGGCCCCGTTGAGGTTTGCGCGAGCGGTGTTGGCTTCGGCCTCGGCATTCGCCAGCTCGAGGTCCGCGAGTTCGACCTCGCGGGTCGAAGCCAAGCCCCGTTCGTGAAGCTGTCGCTTCCGCGCTGCGTTCTTTTTCGCCGTTTCGACCCGGGCTTTGGCTGCTTCGAGCTTCTGGCGGGCCGCTTGGATCTTCTGGCCTGCCATTCGCACCTTGAGTGCAGCGGCATTCTGCGCCATCTTCCGGGCTTCTTCGAGGGAAGTGGCCTGACGTTCGTAGGCCTTCGTCTCCTCTTCGGCAGCATCCCGGCGGGCTCGGGCGGCGTCCAACTGGGACATGAGTCGCTCGGCGTAGTCCGGGTCGATGTCGACGAGTTCTACCAGCAGGTCCCCCGCCTGAACCACGTCTCCTTCGATGACGTGCCAGCGGGTCAAGCGTCCTTTGATCGGCGCTTCGACCCTCTGCTCACGTTCCGTGGGCGAGTACGCGATGACCCGTCCCTTTCCGGATACCGACTGCTGCCACGGAGCGAATGCCGCACCGGTCACGAAGATGACGAAGGCCGCGGCTACCCCCCAAGCCGGAATTCGAACCCCGGCGGGGGTGACGGTCCGTTCGGCAAGGTTTACTGCCCGTGTCGCGCTTGCGATGCTCACGCCACCACCTCTTTGATCGGTTGCCGGCCCATGCCGTCGACCACGTCCGCTTGTTCGGTCAGAATCAGCACACTCCACCCATGGCGGCGGTCACCGATGAGGTTCATCATCTGTTTCCGCTGGCTTCGGCTGAGTAGATCCAAAGTCTGCGGGAGGATCAGGAGCTTCGGTTGAACGATCAAGGCGCGTGCTGCCAGCAGAGCAACACGCTCGTCTCGAGAGAAGGGCCGCCCTCCAGGTAGCAGTTTGGTTTCGAGTCGGTTATCCAGCTCTCGAACCCGGTCCGCGAGCCCCACACTGCGGAGCACCTCCCATAAGCGGTCGCTGCGGACCCAGTTGAGACCGAGGGTCAGATTTTCGCGTACGGTGCCTGCGAACAACTCCTCGGAACGGAGGATCATGACATGATCCCCGACACTCCCCGGATCCAGGTCGCCGACTGGACGATGGTCGAGACGAACCTTGGTGTTCGGGCTGTCGCTGAGGCCGAGGATTCGTTCGACGAGCTGCTCTACGTCTCCGTAGCGGTGAGCCAGTACGGCCAGTCGCTCGCCTGGTTCCAGCGTCAGCTGACCGTCGGGAGTCTGGATCTCGAGATGAAGCCCTTCCGAGACCGGGCTCAGCTGCGTGTCCCGCATCGGTGTCAAGGACGGGTCGAGAATGTTGCCATACTTGTCGAGAGACGCGAGCAGGTCGTAGGTGGTGCCGTAGAGCGTTCGCATCTTGGCCAAGGAGGCCACGGTCAGGGCCATCAAGATCTCTGCCGCCACCAGTTGCCCAAGGGTGAGCTGGCCCTCGATGACCAAAAGGCCACCGACCATCAAGAGCAGGACGGTAGAGAGCACCTGAAGCATCAACATGGCCACGATCTGGCGCAGCTTCACCTTGAAGTGCTCACCGCGCGCATCCAGCCAGTGGTGCACCAAGTACTCGGTCTTTTCCCAGGCGAAGGCTTGTCCGGTTCGGGAGCGGAAGGTGCTGGGCGTGCCAGCCACGTTCTGGATCCAGTCGGCCATCTTATACTTGGCCTTGGATTCGGCGATGGCGCTGCGAATTGCGCCCCGGCCGAGGACGATCGTGATGAATGCCAGAACTCCGAGCAACGTAGCAGCGAACGCCAGCAGGAAGGGGTGGTAGATTGCGAGGAGCGTCAGCCCAACCAAAATCTGAAGAGCCGAGGACAGACCGTCGAAAGCCAGTTTGACCAGGCTCTTTTCGACCGTCACCACGTCGAAGAAGCGGTTGAATAGTTCCGGCATGTGCTGGCGGTGGTGGAGGCCCGCGTCGATACGGGCGGCTCGGCTGCCGAAATCGGTCGACGAACTGACGAAGATCCGACGTCCGATCCATTCGAGGATCACGTGTTCGAAGGCCATGAGAACCGCCGCGCAAGCCAGGGCTACCATCAGGATGGCGCCTAGGACCACGACCGGCTGGGTGACGGTTCCGAAGGAGACGGTATCAAACAGCGATTGGACCGCGATCGGTACGGCCAATGAAAGCACGCCGACTCCGACTGCATAGAGTACTGCAAGCCACAGGTCCTTTCGTTCTTTTCGGACGAGTGCCCCCAGGCGACGCCAGGGGGACGGAGAATCGCTCGGTCGCCGCGCCAAGGACTGAAGCGGGCTCACTTCGCGGGCGTGCACGACGGAGACTTCCGTGGTCTCGTCGACGCCCAAGAACACAGCCAAACCGCCGGCCTCCAACTCGAGGGGTTTCGATTTGGGTCCGGACAAGACGCGCACGGTGGTGGTTCGGCGGCGCGATGGCTCCACTTCCACGAAGGCTCGATGGCTCGGGGACCACAAGAGGACGTGTCCCAGGTGGGCTGCGCCGTCGACGAATCGTGGAGACATGGAGAGGACGTCCAGCTCCAGTCCCAATTTGGCTGCCACATTGCGGAGTTGGTCGATGGGGGAGCCGCCCTCCGTGCGTTCCTCGACCGCCGCCCGCAGCTGCGCGGGGGTGGTGCTCGGATCGGTCACGAGAGCCGTGACGGCTTGCAGCAGTGCGCCGTGGTCCGGTCCGGGTTCGGGTTCCGTCATGGAGCGGAGCCCTAAACCACGACATTCATGTCGTCAATTCAGTCTCGTGTTTCGGGGTTCGTGGTTGCGTAGGGGTCTGAAATTACTGGATTTTTAGTTCCGCGGGTTCTTTCCCACACGGGATCAGAAGGTCTCGAGCTCGTTGAAATCCTCTCGCCAGCTGTTGAGGGTCTTGAGGTACTGCGCCCGTTCGAAGGCCTCGGGGTCGGCCCGTTTCATTTGGCTGGCGGACCCGACCAGGTCCCGAAGCCGCGTGACGTCGTGAGCCGCCATCCACGACGACAGTCCCCGGCGCACTGCGCCGATTCGCGTCGGGCCATGCCGCAGCAGGGTGGAGCACAGCATGGTGGTCCGGGCTCCGCATTTGACCGCCTTTAGGACGTCCTGGGCGTGGTGAATCCCGCCGGTTGCCGCGAGATCGCAACGCGTTCTGCCGTAAAGAATCGACAGCCAACGAAGCCGCAAGAGGAGCTCATTTGGATCGCTCAAATGCAGAGAAGTCTTGACCCGGTTCGTCTCGATGTCGAGGTCCGGTTGATAGAATCGATTGAAGAGCACGACCGCCTGGGCGCCCGAATCTGCGAACTGGGCGCAGATGTGCGGGATGCTCGAAAAGAAGGGACTGATCTTCACCGCCAGCGGCAGTGAAGTAGCGCTCCGCACTACGTCGAGCACGTCGAGGTATCTTTGCTCGACCTGGAGCCCCGACTCATCGGGCTGGGAAGCCACGAAGTACAGATTCAGCTCGATCGCGTCCGCGCCGGCATCCTGCAGGCGTCTCGGGAAAGCGCTCCACAGGGGAGGATGGCAGGCGTTGATCGACGCGATGACGGGAATGTTGAGGGTCTCTTTGGCTTTTCGAACGAAGTCGACGTATCCCTCGGGGCCCAGTTTCAACCGTTCGTGCCCGCGCTCGTGGCTCACGGTTTCCGCGTAGGAGCCACCGTCGGCGCTCAGCCTCCGCAGCAGGACGTCGGGCGCGTGCTGAAGTTGCTCTTCGAAGAGGGAAAAAAGGACCACCGCGGCAGCGCCGGCTTCTTCGAGCTCTTTCAGTTTGGGCACGGTCGAGGTCAAAGGGGATGCGGCCGCCACCAGGGGGCTGTCCAAGGTGAGGCCCATGTAGTCGATCGACAGGTCCATCTAGAGTGCTCCTCCGCCAGTCTCAGGAAGAGTCGTGCCAGCCCGAAAACCCGGTTTTCCGGGGACCGACTGGCCGCATGTGTCACGACTTGGGAACGGTCGGTACGAGGGCGTGACGAGCCCGGTCGGCCGGATGACCCGGAGCCGTCGGCGGGCCCGGAGCGCGGTGCGGTTGGCTCGGGTGTTCGTTCAGCGGGATAGGGCCGACTCGATCGCCGCCACCACCTCAGGGTCGTCCGGAGCCGTCGTCGGCGCGAAGCGCTCGAGGATCTCGCCGTCTTTGCCGATCAAGAACTTCGCGAAATTCCACTCGATGTCGTCGCCTCGGGGGCCATTTTCCAGCAGCCAGCGGTAGAGGGGATGCATGTGGGGCCCCTTGACCGGGATTTTGGCGAACATGGGAAAGCTGACGCCGTAGCGGGTCTGGCAGAACTGCTGGATCTCGCCGTTGCTTCCGGGCTCCTGGGCGCCGAATTCGTTGGCGGGGAAGCCCAGCACCTCGAAGCCCCGGTCGGCGAAGCGCTCGTACAGCGCTTGGAGGGCCCCGTACTGCGGCGTCAGACCGCATTGGCTGGCGACGTTGACCACGAGACACACCTTGCCCCGGTAGTCGCCCAGGTTTCGGGGCGTCCCGTCGATTTGCTCCATGGAGAAGTCGTGAAAGGCCATGGCGCGATGTCTGCTTCGAAACGCGCCACGAGGCACCAAAATTCGAAGCCGACCATTCCGGCGCGGGCAACACGCTCCCCGACGGTTTTCTCGCGTCGCCGAGGGGAGAATCGCGCGTTTCGAACGGAGGCGACTCGGCGGATGCTGCTTACGTTGACGGCGCTCGGGTCGACTCCCACAACGATGTCCATGGCCCCTCGGCATGCATCCACCGACGGCTGGGAAGTGGACGATCGGTCGGATCGGGCGATTCAGCTGGCGGACCGGCTGCTCACGGCTCGCCCGCAGTTCACGCTATACGCCAGTCTGCTCCAAGAACTGCACCGGTTGTCCCAGACACTCGACGCGGCGGCCGGCCGGACTCGGATCCCGGTGCTCCGCAACGTGCGGGCCCACTCGGCGTCGTCCTGGTTGCGGGCCGAGCTGCGTCAGTGGGGGGCCATCGATCCCGAACATCCGCTGTCGGAGGAGGCCCAGCGGATCGTGACGCGCATCGAAGAGTTGGCTGACCAGGAACCGTTTTTGCTGCTTGCCCACCATCATGCCCGAGCGCTGCGTGACCCGCTGGGACCGGGACCGGTCGGCTGCTTGACCCGGTTTTTGCTGGATACCGCTCCCGCCGCGCCTTTGTTTCGAGCCAGTCCCGAGCTTCTCGACCCATTCTTCGACGCCGTCGCGAAAATGGACCTGCCGCCGGCTTTGGCGAGTCGACTGCGGGACGAGGCGGTACGCGCCCACGGCATGGAGCAGCGTTTCGCCCGTGCCTTCTATCGAACCTTCGCGCTCGTTTGATCCCTCGCTTGCCCGCCGGAGGCGGATGGGGACTTGGACGCCTCGATGGCATGGGCTTTCAGCGTGTCTTCGGGGACCAGGTCGAGTACCTTTTCGTGGCTCGCCTCGAGCAGGACTGGCGGAGCCACCCCGGCTTGCTCGGCCTCGGCCCATCGGGCAGCGCACAAGCACCATCGGTCGCCCGCCTTCAGGCCCGGGAAGCGATGCTCGGGAGATGGAGTGAAGAGGTCATTGCCGCGATCCTTCGAAAACTGCAAAAACGCGGCCGTCACCTGAGCGCAAACCACGTGAACCCCGCGGTCCCGGGGCCCGGTTCGGCAGGTGCCATCGCGAAACCAGCCGGTCGCCGGGTCTTTGGAACAGGTCTTCAGAGGCGTACCTGCCGCGCTGCGCACAGGCGGCGCTTCCGGCGGCTGGGCGTCCGAACCGTTCGCGGCCGCGACGAGGGACAAAACGAGGATGTTCAACATGGGTGGAGAGTGGATCGAACCCATGCCCCGCTCGAAGTTCAAAGCGACAGTCTTTCGGAAATGTTCGTTCGAGTGCCGGTGAGTTCGACGAAAATACCGAAAGCTGCCCGTTTCGTAGTGTCGGATGGCACCCGGCTGCCGCCAAGCTCTTGAAATGGGACCAACGGTCGTCTGGTTTCGAGCAGACCTTCGAGTGCACGACCACTTGCCCCTGCGGCGAGCGCTGGATGCAGGTGCGCCGGCAGTTCCTCTGGTCGTTTTGGATCCCCGGCTCTGGGACAACGATCCGCTGACGGGACGGTCGCGAATGGGGGTCCACCGCGCTCGCTTCTGGTTACAGTCGCTGCAATCGCTGCGGGAGTCTCTGCGCGCTCGCGGGGGCGAGCTGTGGGTCCGAGTCGGCACTCCGGAACGGGTGGTGCCGGACGTGGTGCGAGCGTTCCGCGCCGAGACAGTGGTGGCTCACGAGTCTTGCGCTCACGACGAACGGCAGGACATGGCGAGGGTGCGGGACGCTTTGCCCGATGGGGTGAGGCTGCAACTTCAGTTCGGCGAGCCTCTGCTTCACCGGGAGGATCTTCCCTTTTTCATCGAAGATATGCCGAATGGATTTACATCCTTTCGAAAGAAGGTGGAGGCGCGATGGTTCGTGCGAGAAGCGCTGGCGGCTCCCGCTCGAGTGCCGGTGCCTTCCCGGCCATCGCACCCCGCGAAAACGGCATCTTCAGAAGGGGACAAGGGTGGAGGCGACCGGGGATTCGACCTTTCACCCGGGGCGATACCGGGACTGTCCGACCTGGGAATTGACGACGTGCCGCCGGACCCGCGGGGGCTCATGGAGTTTCGGGGAGGCGAAGATGCGGGGCTCGAACGCCTTCGGCAGTGGATCTTCGAGTCGGACGCTCTCGGCACCTACAAAGAAACACGCAACGGGCTACTGCGTGCGGAAGACTCCAGCAAGCTGTCGCCGTGGCTCGCGCTCGGCTGCTTGTCTGCACGCACGGTATTGGAGGCGGTCCGAGCCTACGAGGCGGAGCGCGGTGCGAACGAGTCGACGTATTGGCTCGTCTTCGAGCTTTTGTGGCGGGACTACTTCAAGTTCCTCGGACTTCGGGAGGGGTCACGCCTGTTTCGCCGCAGTGGGATCGGGAGACGTGTCGTATCTTGGAAAGAAGACAGGTCCATGTTCGATACGTGGGTGCGGGGAGAGACGGGCTACCCGTTCGTGGACGCGTTCATGCGGGAGCTCGGCGCCACGGGCTTCATGTCGAACCGTGGTCGGCAAAACGTGGCCTCGTTCTTGGCGAAGACGTTGGGGGTCGACTGGCGGTGGGGGGCGGCGCACTTCGAGGCGCAGCTGGTCGACTACGATCCCTGCTCCAATTGGGGAAACTGGCAGTACGTGGCGGGTGTGGCCACGGATCCCCGGGATCGGGTGTTCAATGTGGTCAAGCAGGGTCGAGACTACGACCCCGACGGAGCGTTCGTGCGGCGCTGGCTGCCCGACTTGAAAGACGTACCGGACGCCGAGGTCCACACCCCCTGGCGCGTCCCCTCCGCAGCCACGCCGCCCCCGATGGTCCCGCCCGACCGCCTC
>DAPKRQ010000260.1:0-4728 GCA_031800475.1 Myxococcales bacterium LLY-WYZ-16_1 | reverse complement strand
ATCGATGGCGTCCACTTCCTTCAGGATCGTTTCGGTGGACTCTTCGACCAGCCGCTTCAGGTCGGGGTGGTCTCGACGCACGCCCTTTCGGACCGTCTCGGCGGCCAGCCGAATGGGAAAGAGCGGGTTTTTGACTTC
Source organism: Myxococcales bacterium LLY-WYZ-16_1 (assembly GCA_031800475.1). Taxonomy (GTDB): domain Bacteria; phylum Myxococcota; class Kuafuiibacteriia; order Kuafuiibacteriales; family Kuafuiibacteriaceae; genus Kuafuiihalomonas; species Kuafuiihalomonas phototrophica. The sequence continues at coordinate 4,590 of DAPKRQ010000260.1, read as the reverse complement.
GTGCGCCACCCGCCGGGCCACTTCGCGCCAGGCCGCGGTCCGTTCGGCCCGGCGCAGGCGGTCTTGCTGGCGGGCCAGTCGGTGGGTCATGTCGTTGAAGTCCAGCCCGAGGCGACCGATCTCGTCTTGGCCCCGAAAGGAGACCCGGGCACTCAGGTCGCCTTCGGCCACCCGGGAGGCCGCCTGGGACAACGCTCGGATCGGGCGGGTGATGCTGCGTGAGAAAAACAGCGCCATCAGGATCGCCGCCAGGCCCGAGGTCGCCAGGGCCAGGCCGCCGGTCCAGGTGATGCGGCGCCGCAGGGAGGACCAGGGTCCGGGTGGGACCCACAGGTCGATCCGGGCGTCCGGGCCCCGGACGGCCTCGAGGGCCAGCGATGCGCCCACCGCGTCGTGGGCTTGGTGAGGACCGGCCTTTTTCGAAAACAGCTGGGGATCGAACAGCACCAGCTGGACGCCCGAAGCGGCGGACAACAGGCCGAGTCGGTCGCCGTCGAGCCGCGTTCCGACCAGGACCGACACGGTACCCGATGGGGTGCGCGTGCGGCCGTGGGCCACCAGGGCCGGGACGGCGCGCGGTGGATTGGCCCGGACCAGGATCCGCGCGTAGCCGCTGTCGACGGAGCGGGTGCCTCCGACCCATCGATCCGGCCGGTCTCCCACGGCCACCGGAAGGTGCAGGCTGAACACGATCTCGGCCGGTTCGCCGGGCCGCGCCACCGCCACCTCGAACAGGTCCACCCCGGCGGGCAGCGCGAAGCCCCGTTCGGTGCCGAGGGCCGCGACCTCGGCCGGAATGGGCCCATGCAGCCAGTCCGCCGCCGCATTTCGCAAGCGAGCCTGTTCCTGGCCGAGTCGAGCCCCGACCGACGCGATGGTGGCTGCGATCCGCTCCGACAAGGTGTCTTGCATCACCCGGTCCGACCACAGGAACGCCCAGGTGGACGCGGCCGTCACCGGGAACAGGGCGAGGACGAACAGCGCCATCACCCGGGCCGCGAGCCCGTGCTTCACGGAGTGGCCTCGGGTCGGACCCAATGGTCAGGGAGCTCGGCAAGCGACATCCGGCTGGAGCCGAAGCCGGCTTCCATCAGCGGCACCACGCCGGCCTGGGCCAAGGCTTCGAGGGGTACGGAGGCGCGGCCTTCCAAAGCCCCCTGGGCCACCGCACGCTCCAGCATTTCAGACCGGCGGCCGAGTCGACCCATCAGGCGCAAGACGGCGGCCGCGGCACCTCCCGGCCGAGCCACGTGGCTCGAGGCCACCAGCTCGAGCCGGGGTTTCGATGCGGGCCGGGACCGGATCTTGGCCCGAATGCCCGCTCGAAACAGGTCGAGCTGCAGGCGCTCTCGGAATCCGACGGTCACCGACTCGGGCAGGACCAGGTCCAGGCGACCGGTCCGGCGTGCATCCGCGCCTTCGCCGAAGACCGGACCGACCGGTTGGGCTGGAAAAGGCACGAAGCCCGTCAGCCGGGACCGGTCGACGGCGAGGTCGATGGCGGGCACCGCGTCCGGCTCCACAGGGGTCTGGACCAGCCACCAGATGGTGCGCAGCTCCCTGGAGTCGTCCAGCACCAGGTGTTCGGACCCCGCGGTGGGTCGTCCTCGTCGAGCGGATCGAACCCGGATGGCGTCCAAATGGGGCCGGCCTCGATGGTGGTCGACGAACGCCACCGAGCGGTTCGCTCGGTCCGGGTCTGGTGCGAACGGACCCGTCCCCGAAAAACCCCCTTCCCCCAGCACCCGGACCGCCGCCCGCGGCCCATGGAGCAGCCGTTCGATCCCCGGGACCACTCGGGAAAGCCGGACCCGCACCTGACCCACCAGGGGCTCGGAGGTGATGGCCGACTCCGCGGGTCCCTTCAATAGAGGGGAAAGCCCCAGGCACCGGGCATCGGACCGAAGCCAGCGCTCCACGTCGACGGCGGTCAGCCGGTCTCCGCCGTGCCTTCGAACCCCCGAGCGCAAGGGAACCACCAGCTCGGAGCCTTCGATGCGAGGGGGGCCGCGGGCCAGAATCGGCGTCCCGTCGGCGGCATACAGGGGCTCGTAGCGAAGGTTTCGCAACACCCGATCCGCCGGGTGATGGGCCACGCAGGGATCCGACGGCTCGCCCCGCGGCGCGAAGCTTCGCGGCGAAATCACCGTGAGTTCGCCCCCGAAGTGGGGTGGGGGGGCAGAGGCCAAGCACCCGAGCACCGCCATCAGTCCGCCGTTCACGGGCGCGGCCTCCAGCTGAGCTCCAGGATTTCGCTTCCGGCACCCCGCTTCACCGCGACCCAAGCGGTTCCGGGCCGAGGGGGCATGGTCGCCGCCAGCACCGGTGCATCCAGCTCGATCCGGGCAACCGGCCTTCCGTCGCCGTCGTACACGCCGAAGTGTTCGGGGCCCGGCTCCGCCGACGAGCCGCCGAAGCCGCCTCCGTCCGTGCACACCAGGCCGCGGCCGACGCGAACGCGCAGGGGGTCTTCGTCTCGCATCGCTTGCAACGATGGAGACAGCCAGATCCATGGGCCGTCCACGCCACCGCAGAAGTCGACGAACGGCGCGAGATCGATGGTTCGGGTGCCCCGAGGTTCGCTCCGGTACAGCGTTTCGGTGTATCGGTTCGTCCCGGGGGCGGGCGACGCGTACAGCGTGACCGACTCGCTTCGGCTGAGTGGAATCCCGGGAACGAAGTCCGCCCAGCGAAGGGCGCGGTCCCGAAGGTCGAGCTGCAGGATTCCGCCCCGTCGAAAGGCGCCGTGGCCGACCGCGACCTCGAAGGTGTCGCGGCCGGTACGGCGGCAAGCGACCCGCCCGGCAGGGGCTCGCGAGCGGTGCGCCGCCGGTTCGAGCACGTCCAAAGAAGCCGGTTGAAGCCTGGACCAGCCCGCCTCCGAGGCGCGGACCAGGGCGTGCACTCGGGAGTCACCCAGCAGCAAGATCGCTTGCGAGCCGCAGGCCGCCAGGGCTCGGACCCGGAACGAGACCGCAAACAGTTGGCGCTCGGCACCGGTCGATGGAGGGCGGTCGCCAGCGCCATTCGAAGGAGCCGGGGGCCCCGGGCCGGCCGAGGCTCCCCGCGGGATCGCGCGGCTCGCCGCCAAACGGGGCAGGTCCTCGGACGGTGCCCACAGACCCGCATCCACCTGCCACAGGTTGAGGCGCACCTCGGACGGGCGCCGGTCCACCTCGAGCACCCAGTCGGCACCGGCAGTCCGGATCGACCGGGCTGCGGAGCCGTCGAGGCTGGTGACCCAGACCCAATCGATCGGGCCGAGCTCGCCTTCCAGACCGGCCGCCAGCTGCGCCGCGTCCGCGTCGCCGCGCACCCACAGGCCGAAGCGGGGGGCTGGCGCCGGGTCTTCCATGTGCGCCTGCAGCAGCTGGGTGGCTTCGGTCAGCCAACCGGCGGCGGTCGCGGCGACGGCCAGCTCCCACGGGCCCATGGCTTACTCGTAGTCTTCCCAGAGCCCGCGGTCGACGGGGGTGCCGTCTTCCACCAACTCGGTCGGCTCGGTGCCCGCGATGAAGGGCTCGGTTCGGGCCCCCTCGTGGTCCGGCGGGGCCAGCTTTCCGGTGTCCGGATCGACGTGGGCGAACACGATGTTCGCGGGGGCGACGAACTCGTGCGGCGGTACGTCCTCCAGGGCCCTTTGCATGAAGTCGAGCCAGATCGGGATCGCCGCCCGCCCGCCGGTCTCGCTCCGTCCCAGGGGAGCGTTGTCGTCGAATCCAACCCACACCCCCGCCACCAGCTGCGGCGTGAACCCGATGAACCAGGCGTTGCGGGCTTCATTGGTGGTGCCGGTCTTGCCCGCCACCGGGCGGCCGAGCTCTTTGACGGCCCGAGCCGTGCCATCCTCGACCACCGACTGCATCAGGCTGACCACCTGGTACGCCACTTCGGGCCGCAGGGTTTGGACCGGCTCCGTGTCTGCCTCGAGGAGCACCTCTTCGTCGGGACCCACCACCTTGCGCACGAAAACGGCCGGAGCGTACCGGCCGTTCGTGGCCAGGGTGGCGTAGGCGTTCACGATCTCGAGCACCGTCAAGTCGCCGCTGCCCAGGGCCAAGGTCAGGTTTTTGGGAAGCGGACTGCGAATGCCGGCTTTGCGCGCCACGTCGACCACTGCCTCGACCCCGACCTCGTCGATCAACGCCACCGAGCAAAGGTTCTTGGAACGGGTGAGCGCGGTCCGCAGTGTGATCTCTCCGTCGAAGCGACCTCCGTAGTTTTCGGGCTTCCAAGACTTGCCGGTCCAGGGATCTCGGTAGACGCGGGGCGCATCGAGGCAGATCGACACCGGACTGTACTCGCCCGAAGCGAAGGCAGCGGCATATACGAACGGCTTGAAGGTCGATCCCGGTTGGCGACGGGCTTGGATCGCGCGATTGAAGCGACCGGCGCCGATCCCTTTGCCTCCGACCATCGCCCGGACCTCTCTGGACTGGGGATCCATCGCGACCAGCGCGGCTTCGGCCTTCGGCTCCTGCTCCAGGAGCCCGCGGGCCGGTTCGTCACCTTCCGGGAGGGCGAGGATCCGCACATCGACCACGTCCCCGACGTCGAGCACGTCGCTGGGCCGCTCGGGGGGGCGGGACC
>DAPKRQ010000259.1:0-9792 GCA_031800475.1 Myxococcales bacterium LLY-WYZ-16_1 | reverse complement strand
GGCCGCGACGTCGGCTCCATCGGGTCCCCCGGCAGCCGGGACTCGGATGCCGAATTCGACCGCATCACCCGAGCCGCAGCCCGCCCTCGGCACTTTGGCGGCCGGGGTCGCCCACGAGATCAACAACCCACTCAGCTTCGTGGCGACCAACGCCGAGATGGCTGCGGAGCTCGCCGCTTGCGACCCCCGCGACGCGGACCTGGTGCACATGCTGTCGGACATCCGGGACGGCGCCGAGCGAATCCGCCAAATCGTGCGGGGATTGAAGGACTTTTCACGCCCCCCCGAGCCCCGCCCGCTGGCGTTTCCGCTGAGCCGAGCCCTGCGAACCGCGATGCGCCTGTCCCAAAACGAGGTCCGACACAAAGCCACGTTGGACGCCGACCTGCCCGAGCCGGGACCGTTCGTTCGAGGCGATGAGACGCAGCTCGTCCAGGTGGCCGTGAACCTCTTGATGAATGCGGCCCAGTCGATGGCGGACGGGGATGCCGGGAACAACCGCGTTTGCGTCACCCTCGGAACCACCGACGACCCCGAGCCCACTGCGTTCTTTCGGGTGGAAGACTCGGGCTCTGGCATGACCCCGGACGTGCTTCAGAAGGCTTTCGGTCCCTTCTTCACCACCAAAGGCCAGCACGGAGGTACGGGTTTGGGCCTGTCCCTCAGTCGCGGCATCGTGGCCGACCACGGGGGCACGATCACCGCCGAGTCGCAGGTGGGCCTCGGAACCACCCTCGAAGTGCGCCTGCCTCGGGTCGAAGGCCCTCCTGATCGGCATCCGAGCCAAATACCGCGGGCGCGGGCGCGGGCGCCCGACCGGATCCGGCAGGTTCTGGTGGTCGACGACGAGCCCCAGATCGCGCATTCCGGGCCCGGCTGAAGGGCGCACATCGCGCAGATGGGTCTGGGGACCCAGGGGCTGCGCAGGCCGCTTCGGATTCGCCGGCGCGGAGCGCCGCGGCGGTCCGGGATCTCACGGGCCCGCCGCGGGGGCCCGGGGTGACCGAGCCATTTGAGTTCTCTCGCACCCGAGGGCGTGTTACGCGCCGCGCCATGGCCGAGTTTCCGCACCACTATACCGTTCGCGCCCAAAGCCGTCCCGAAGGTGACGTGGCCATCTCCAGCCCATCCCTTCCGGAACTGGCGACCGCCCCTCCGGCAGAGTTCGGCGGTCCTGGCGACCGCTGGTCTCCCGAGACCCTGTTGGTCGCGGCGGTCGCCGACTGCTTCGTGTTGAGCTTTCGGGCCGTCGCCCGAGCCTCGAAGGTGGAATGGACGACCCTGGAGTGCGAGGCGGTCGGAACCTTGGACCGGGCGGACCGCGTCACCCGCTTTACCGAATTCATGGTGAAAGCCAAGTTGCGCGTGCCGGAAGGCGTCGCCGAAGACCGGGCCCGTCGCGTCCTCGAAAAGGCCGAAGCCTCGTGCCTGATCACCAACTCGATGAAGGCCGAGACCCACCTCGAAGCGACCGTCGAGGTCGGCTGAGGAGCCACCACCGCGCCGGGCTTCCCGTCGGTTCGCAGAACGGACCCGACGCCCGTCAAACGGCCATCCGCCGGAATTTCCCCAGCCGTTTTGGCGGGTTGGGGCGTTGACGCGCCGCGTTCGGCTTCTGGAGTCTGGTGCGGTGAACGCCCGGAAGATCGTCCCGTTTTCCATCCTGGTCGCATTTGCCCTGCTCGGCGCCTTCGCGCCGACCGCAGCGCCAACCGAACCCGCAGCCATCGACGGTGGCGACACGGCTTGGATGCTGACCGCGACGAGCCTGGTACTCCTGATGACACCGGGATTGTCCTTCTTCTACGGCGGCATGGTGCGGAGCAAGAACGTGGTTTCGACCATGCTTCAGAGCTTCGTCGCCATGGGCGCGGTGAGTCTCATCTGGGTGGCGTTCGGCTTCAGCCTCTGCTTCGGCGAAAGCCTGGGGGGTTTCGTCGGCAACCCGCTCACCTTCGCCATGTTCCGCGGGGTGGGCGCCGGAAGCCATCCGGACCTGGCGCCGACGATCCCGCTGATGCTCTTCGCCCTGTTTCAGCTGAAGTTCGCCATCATCACGCCGGCCCTCATCACCGGCGCGTTCGCCGAGCGAGTTCGCTTTCACAGCTATCTGCTGTTCATGGTGCTCTTTTCCATCTGCATCTATGCACCCCTGGCCCACATGACCTGGCACCCCGATGGGCTGCTGCGGAACATGGGCGTGCTCGACTTCGCGGGAGGTACCGTGGTGCACATGAGCGCCGGGTATGCGGCCTTGGCCGGGGCATGGGTCTTGGGGCCGAGACGGGGCGCGCCAGATGCGCACATGCCCGCCAACATTCCTTTCGTGATGCTCGGCACCGGCATGCTCTGGTTCGGCTGGTTCGGGTTCAACGCGGGCTCGGCCTTGGCCGCCGACGGCCTGGCCGCCCAGGCGTTTTTGACCACCAACACGGCTTCGGCCGCAGCCATGATGGCGTGGATGCTGTTCGATGCGGTCAAGGGTGCGCGGCCCACGGCCATGGGCGCTTGCATCGGCGCCGTGGTGGGCCTGGTGGCCATCACCCCGGCGGCCGGCTTCGTCAGCGTCGGCGCCAGCATCTTCATCGGCGTCTCCGCGTCGATCATCAGCAACCTGGCGGTGCACTGGCGTTCCCGCACCGAACTGGACGACACTTTGGACGTCTTTCCCTGCCACGGGCTCGGTGGGATCGTCGGGATGGTGCTCACGGCGGTGTTCGCCACGGATGGCGGGCTGGTGCCGACCGGGGAAGTCTCTTTGCTGGTGAACCACCTGATCGCTTTGGTGGGCGTGTCGGTGTTCGCGCTGGGGGGCTCGGTGCTGCTGTTCTGGTTGGTGGGCCGGATCATGCCGCTCCGGGTCAGCGAGTCGGACGAGGCCGCTGGACTCGACCAGAGCATGCACGGCGAGAAATACCCGCACATCGAAGGGTTGGCCGCTTGAAGCCCCGCCGCGGACAAAGGCTTGACACGGTGCGCCGCTGCCTCGGTAGCTCCCCCTGATGCGGGAGCATTCGAGCTGCGGGGTCGGGTTTGTCGCGAGCACGGCCCAAGAAGCCAAGCGGCGCTACCTGGACCAGGCCCTTCGCGCCCTGACCTGCGTGGAACACCGGGGCGGCCTGCTGGCCGACCAGCGAACCGGGGACGGCGCTGGGGTGATGACCGACATTCCCTTCGACCTGTTCGGCATCGAGCCCGGCTCCGCCGCCGTAGCCACTCTGTTCTTGACCCTGCCGGCCAGCGCCCAGCGACAGGCCCTCGAGCTGTACGGCACCGTACTCCGCTCCCGAGGGCTGGTGATCCGAGATACCCGGACCGTTCCACTGGATACCTCGGCGCTCGGGCGGCAGGCCCGGGAGGCGCTGCCCACCATCGTCCACCTGTTCATCGACCGTCCCGAGTACTGCCGGACCGAAGCCTCCTTCGGAAGCTTGCTCTACCAGGCCAAACAGGTGGCCCAAACCGCCTTGCGGCGAGAAGGGCTCGGGGACGCGGTGGCCACCGTATCCATGTCGGCAAAGACCCTGGTGTACAAGGCCCTGACCCGCAGCCAAGACCTGGCGGCCCTGTACCCGGACCTGCGAGAGTCCCGCTACGCCACCCGCTTCGCCCTGTTTCACCGCCGGTTCAGCACCAATACGTCCACCAGCTGGGACAAAGCACAGCCCTTTCAGATGGTGGCCCACAACGGCGAGATCAACACCATCGCCTGCAACCGCTCGTGGGCGGTATCGCGGGAGCAGACCATGGGGCTGCCTGCCGGGGAGCTCCTCAGCCGGGGCGGTATCAGCGACTCCCAAAGCCTCGACGAAATGGTCGAAGCCCTGCGCTGGCGAAGCTCGATCCCCCACCTGTCGGAGATCTTGGCCATCATGATGCCGCCCGCCGGAGCCGCGGCTCGGACGGGCTTTTATCGCTTTTGGAGCCGGGCCATGGAGCCGTGGGATGGGCCGGCGTTCTTGGCATACAGCGACGGCGACGTGGTGGGAGCCCGACTCGACCGAAACGGTTTCCGCCCCTGCCGTTGGGCCCGGACCTCCGAGGCTTTCTACCTGGCTTCCGAGGCCGGCCTGTTCGGGCTCGACGACGAAGAGGTGCTGGAAAAGGGCTCGATCCCCGGGGGCTCCGGCGTTCACGTGGATCTTCGGACGGGGGAGCTGCGCTTTCGCGACCCGAGCGAGGCCCGGGAGAACTACAAGGCCCACTTCGATCCCCGACTCGAGCCCATTGGCAACGCGCCTGTCCGCTTCGACAAAGACGTGCTCGAAGACCAGGGTCTGTTCCAAGTGACGAAAGAGGAGGTCGACGAGCTCCTGGTCCCGATGGCGGCCACCGGCAAGGAGCCCATCGGGTCCATGGGGGACACCGCTCGACCCGCGTTCCTTTCGGAAGAACCGCGCTCGTTTTTCGACTTTTTCTACCAGACCTTCGCCCAGGTCACGAATCCCCCCCTCGACCATCTGCGAGAGCGGTCGGTGACCGACCTGAGCTGCCACCTGGGGCGGCGCCCCAACGTGTTCGCGCCAAAGACCCTGCTGCCGCCCTTTCCCGGCATCGAGCTCAGCTCACCGGTCCTTTCGCCGGCGGAAATGGCGTACCTGCGCCAGGCCGGCGTGCGCAGCGACCACGAATTGAGCTTCGAGAGCGTCGAGATCCACGCCACGTTCGCCCGGGTACGGGGCCCCGCCGGCCTGAAAGAGGCCCTGGACGATCTGCAAAAGAAGGTGCTGGCGGCGATCCGCGGGGGCTGCACCATCCTGATCCTCACCGACCGCAAGGCCAAACCGGAGCGGCCCCCGATTCCGAGCCTGCTGGCGTTTCAGGCTGCGAGCCAGGTCCTGACCGATCACGGCCACCGGCTGGACGCATCGATCGTGGTGGATACGGCCGACGTGCGAACCACCCATCAGCTGGCGGCCTTGGTGGGTTTCGGGGCCTCCGCGGTCTGTCCGTACCTGGCGTTCGAACTCGCCAAGCGCTCGGAGCATAAGATGCTCGCCGGGATCGATCCGGAGACCCGGGCCGACCACTTGCGCGCCGCCTTCGAAGCGGGACTTCTGAAGGTGATGAGCAAGATGGGGATCTCCACGGTTCAGGGCTACCAGGGATCCATGCTCTTCACGGCCCTGGGGTTGGGACCCGAGCTGCTGGGCACCTACTTTCCCGGCCTGTCGAGCCCGGTCGGCGGGCTCGAGCTGGAGGACGTGGCGGAGCGGGTGCTGCTGCACACGGACGATGCCGAGGCCCAGCCCGTAGATACGTACCAGCTCCGAGAGCACCGAAAGGGCGCCAAGGGCGAACGGCACAGCATGACCGCTTCGCTGACCAAGGCGGTTCACAAGGTGGTCGCGGATCACTCGAAGACCTTGGCCGAGTGGGACGCGTACCGGGCCTACGTGGACGAAACCCACCGGTTCGGTCCGGTGGTGCTGCGAGACCTGCTGCGCCTGAAGGCGAAAGACCCACCGGTGCCGGTGGAAGACGTGCAGCCCACCGGCGAGATCACCCGGCGATTCGGCTCCGGCGCCATGTCCTTTGGGGCGATCAGCGCCGAGTCCCAGCGGGACCTGATCCACGCCATGAAGCGGGTCGGAGGTCGCAGCTCCAGCGGCGAAGGCGGCGAGAACCCGTACTACGAAGTCGACGGCACCACGGCGTCGGTGAAGCAGGTGGCTTCGGGCCGGTTCGGCGTCACTGCCGAGTACCTGGCGGTGGCGGAAGAGGTCGAGATCAAGATCGCCCAGGGAGCCAAGCCCGGCGAAGGAGGCCAGCTGATGGGGCTCAAGGTGGACGCCCACATCGCCAAGGCTCGGCACGCCACACCCGGCGTGGATCTGATCTCGCCGCCACCCTTGCACGACATCTACAGCATCGAAGACCTGCGGCAGCTGATCTACGAGCTCAAACAGCTGAAGCCGGGAATGCGGGTATCGGTGAAGCTGGTGTCCGGTGCCAACGTCGGCACAATCGCCGCCGGAGTGGTGAAGGCGGGTGCCGACGTCGTGCAGATTTCGGGCGGCGACGGCGGCACCGGCGCGGCCACGATCACGTCGATGAAGCACGCCGGACTTCCGTGGGAGGTGGGTCTTTCCGAAGCCCATCGAACCCTGGTGGAGCAGGGGCTTCGCAGTCACACGGTCCTTCGAGTGGACGGAGGTCTTCGGACCGGCGAAGACGTGGTGAAAGCGGCCCTGCTCGGCGGCGAGGAGTTCGGGTTCGGGAAGCTCCTTCTGGTGGCCGAGGGCTGCATCATGGCCCGGGTTTGCCACAAAAACACCTGCCCGCGCGGCATCGCCACCCACGACCCGAAGTTCAAGGCCAAGTATCGGGGCTCCGCCGACGACGTGGTGAGCCTGCTCGAGTACCTGGCTGAAGACGTGCGGCGGCATTTGGCCCACCTGGGCGTGCACCGGCTCGATGAGGTGGTCGGACGGGCGGATCTGCTCGAGGTCGACCCGGCCCACGCCGAACAGGTGCAGCGAACCAGACTCGACTTTTCGACGCTGCTGCAGTCCTTGCCACACCGAGACGGCTTCGTTCGCTCGGTCCTCGAAGAAGGCACCCACCGCCTCAACGAGCGGCTGGTCGAAGATCTGACCGAGCACCTGTCCAGGCCCTCGGACCGCGAGCACCGCTACGAGGTCGAGAGCACCGACCGGGGCGTTTTGGCCACCGCAAGCGGAACGTTGGCTCAGCGGGCCTCCGCAGCCCGAAGGCGCGGGGGACCCGTTTGGCCCGAAACGCCGATGCGCATTCGCTTCGAAGGAAGCGCGGGTCAGGGCTTTGCCGCTTTCATGACGCCGGGTCTCGACGTGACCCTGGTCGGAGAAGCAAATGACTCGGTGGCCAAGTCCATGTCCGGGGGCCAACTGGTGATCCGCCCGCCGGAGGGTGCCAAGTACGAAGCCAGCCGAAGCACGATCATCGGGAACGCCGCCTTGTACGGCGCCACCGGGGGCCTGCTGCTGGTCAACGGCCGGGCCGGCGACCGGTTCGCGGTGCGCAACAGCGGAGCCCATGCCGTGGTCGAGGGGGCGGGGCTGCACGCCTGCGAATACATGACGAATGGCGTTGTAGTGCTCCTGGGGCCGGTTTCTTTCAACGTCGGTGCCGGCATGACCGGCGGGACTCTGTTTTTGCCCGACTCCGAGTCCGACAAGGTGAACACCGAATACCTCGATGGGGCCGAGTTGACTCCCGAGGACATGAAGCTCCTCGAACAGCTCCTCCGCGCCCACGTACGATGGGCACGGGGCTCGGGGGCGTCCTGGCTCGAAAACGGTCGTTTCGAACGAAGACTTCGGAAGTGGATTCCGCGGGCTCAGCAGCTTCGGGTCCGACCGGCTGCTTCTTCGGCCGTGTCGCCTGCGGCGCCTGCCTCTTCGTCCTCGGGCCATGGGGGTGGAATTGGGTAGGTGCGTTCGAGCACTTTGTGGCGTGGCAAGCCCACCGCTTCCCGATGGATCTTCAGATCCTCCAGGGCCCGGAGCGCGAGTCGCCGAGACTCGTTGAACCTTCGAATTCCATCCACCCGGACCGAGGGGTCTTTCGCGGCTCGGATCACGGTCGCCAGCTCTTCGAGTTCCAACAGGGCGGCGTCGACTTTCGCTCCGGAACGGCCCAAAGCGAACGCCATCTCCCGGTGCAGCTCCACCTCGATGCCATCCGCCCCCTGATCCATCTGCAGGTGGGCCCGAAGGCGCTCCAGCGCATCGCTTTGGTGACCGAGGTCGGTCAGGCGGCCCACCAGGTCGCGCCAGCGACGGGTCTGCATGCTCACAGGCTGCCCGGGCCCGCTGCACCGACTCAAGCCGAACAAAAACGGCGGTCGGAGCTCGGCGGATGACGCCCAAAACGACCGATCCGACGCTCCGGGGGGATGGGTGCGGCATCTTCGCGCGGAGCTCCTCGCACCTCGGGTGTTTCTGGAGCTCGGGGTGGACCGGGGGCGCACCTTCCCCTTGAGCTGCGCTGAAGGCCAGGCGGGTCCGAGGTTTCCCTTCGTCCCGCCCGCTTTCATCTCGGGAGAACCGCCACATGTTTCCAAAGTTTTTGCTGAAAGAGTCCATCGTCGCCCGCGAGGGCTACAACCGGTGGCTGATCACCGGCTCGGCCCTCGGCATCCACCTGTGCATCGGCTCCGTCTACGCCTGGAGCTTGTTCAACCCCGCCCTGACCCGACGGGTTGGCGTGGTGACGAGCGCCTCGGCCGACTGGTCGCTCTCGAACGTGGTGTGGATCTTCACGGTCGCCATCGTGGTGCTCGGTCTGTCGGCCGCGCTGCTCGGCAAGTGGCTCGAACGGGTGGGCCCTCGCCTCGTGGGCCTGGTCGCCGCAGTGTGCTGGGGAGGCGGTTTCATCGTGGGCGGCCTGGGTATCCTGACCGGGCAGCTGTGGCTTTTGTATCTGGGCTACGGCGTCATCGGGGGCATCGGCCTGGGCGCCGGCTACATCACCCCGGTCAGTACCCTCGTACGGTGGTTTCCGGACCGGCGCGGCATGGCCACCGGCATCGCGATCATGGGCTTCGGTGGAGGCGCCATGATCGCCAAGTTCATGATCGATCCGCTGATACGCGCGTTTTACCAGGCGCCTGAATATCTTGGAGCGAAGGGTGCAGTCGAGCTCGTGACCGAAGGCGGCAAGCGCTTTGCTCGCGTAGGCTCGGAGTTGGTCGAGGTGGTGGTCGTCTCGAGCAACGACGTGGCCCAGATGATCGTACCCGGTCCCGAGGGCGTCTACGTGGCGGGTACCGGATCGGTGGGTGCAGCCCAGACCTTCATCACCCTCGGCGTCGTATACTTCGTGATCATGGCGGTGGCAGCCTTTTCGTACCGGGTTCCAGCCCAGGGATGGCAGCCAGCGGGCTTCGTCCCGAAAACCGGAAAGGCCATGGTGACCCACAGGGACGTTCACGTGGACCAGGCCCTGAAAACGCCGCAGTTCTACCAGCTGTGGATCATGCTGTGCTTCAACGTGGCCGCCGGCATCGGCGTACTCGGCGTGGCCAAGACCATGATGACCGAGATCTTTGGCACCACCCTCCCCGGCACGGTCGACAAGGAATTCGCTTCTACCTACGTACTGATGATTTCCGTGTTCAACCTGATCGGGCGGTTCAGCTGGGCCAGTGTTTCCGACTACATTGGGCGTAAGAACACGTACCACGTGTTCTTCGGTCTCGGCATCCTGCTGTACCTGTCGATCCCGTTCATGGCTCAGCAAGTGAGCGTTTCGCCGTCCATCGTGTATCTCGTGGGCTTCTATGCGGTCACAATGCTGATCTTCACCATGTACGGCGGCGGCTTCGCCACCATTCCGGCGTACATTGCCGACGTGTTCGGGACGCGGTTCGTTGGCGCCATTCACGGGCGGCTTCTGACGGCATGGAGCACCGCAGCGGTGATCGGTGGCGCGGCAATCACTTCGCTTCGACAGAACGCGGTGAACGGCGCCATCGAGCGGCTGGCCGCCGATACCGATCCGGCAGCTTTTCAAGCGAAATTTGGAGCCGCCAAGTCTCAACTCGCGAGCCTGGTCGACGCCAACACCGTGACGATTTCCAAGCTGATGGAGATCGCCCCTGCAGGCACGGTCGATCCGACGCCGAGCTTGTACAACAGCACCATGTACCTGATGGCGGCTCTGCTGGCCCTGGCCCTGGTGGCGAACGTGCTGATGCGACCGGTCGACGACAAGCACCACATGGAGTCGGCCGAAGAGGACGGCTCCGGAACCAACCGGGGCGTCAAAGCGGCCTGAGCCTGCACCGGCCGGCCAGCCGCCGGGCGA
>DAPKRQ010000258.1:0-8042 GCA_031800475.1 Myxococcales bacterium LLY-WYZ-16_1 | reverse complement strand
GGCGGTCAGGTCCAGGGTGGCCCAAGCCACCGGCGCGTGCGGCGTGGTCTGGGCCAAAACGGTTCCCGACGGGTCGACCACCATGCCGTGGCCCCAGGTCTTGCGCCCTCCACCGTGGTCGCCGGACTGGGCGGGCGCCACCACGAAGGCGTGGTGCTCGATGGCCCGGGCCCGCAAGAGCACCTCCCAGTGGGCGGCCCCGGTCGGCACCGTGAAGGCCGAGGGCACCGCGAAGACCTGGGCCCCGGCATCGGCCAGATCTCGATACAGCGACGGAAACCGGACGTCGTAGCAGATGGTCAGTCCCCAGCGACCGACCGGACCATCCCAAAGCACCGCCCGGTCGCCCGGGGCGGTGCTGCGGCTTTCGGCGTAGCCGTGCCCGTCCCCCACGTCCGCATCGAACAGGTGGATCTTTCGGTACCGCGCGGCGAGTGCCCCGTCCGGACCGAACCAGAGGCTGGTGTTGTGCACCCGGGTTTCGGGAGGCTCGGGGCGTTCGGGGATGGAGCCGACCAACAGGTGTATCCCGTGGCTTCGGGCCCAGCTCGAAAAGGCCCGGGCCCAAGGTCCGTCCACCGGCTGAGCGAGACGGGCTTTGTCTCCTTCGGACCCGAGCAGGGGCACCGCCTCGGGCAACGCCACCACCTGGGCCCCGCCGGCCGCGGCGGCCTCCACCCGCAGGTGGGCCTGCTCCAGGGAGACCTCGGGGTTCGCGGTGGAGGTGAGCTCCACGATGGCGACCCGAAGGGTTCGGGGCGGTCGATCCGGTTGCGGCTCGGGTGCCGTCACGGGCCGGTTATCTCTGGCCAAACCCGCGGGGACAAGCGGCGGCCGGCTTGGGGCGAGACCGGCAGGACACGGCTCGGGCTGGCGATCCAGCCTCCGAGTGGCTATCGGACGGCCCCATGGGCTTCGACAAGGTCGAGCAAGCGGTCCCCAATTTTCCGGAGCTGGAGCGCCGGATCTTGGACTTGTGGAAGGAGCGGCGGGTGTTCGAGCGGGCTGTGGAGCAGTCTCAGGGGCAGCCCGAGTTCGTGTTCTACGAGGGCCCCCCCACCGCGAACGGCTTGCCCCACAACGGCCACGTCCTGACCCGGGTCATCAAGGACCTCTTTCCCCGCTACCAGTCCATGCGAGGGCGCCACGTGGCTCGCCGAGCGGGCTGGGACACCCACGGCTTGCCGGTGGAGGTCGAGGTGGAAAAGGAGCTCCGGATCTCGGGCAAGGAGGCGATCCTCGAATACGGGGTCGACCGCTTCAACAAGCGGTGCATGGCCTCGGTGTTTCGCTACATCTCCGAGTGGGAGCACATGACCGAGCGGGTCGGTTTTTGGGTCGACCTGGACCAGGCGTACGTCACCTACCACAAGACCTACGTCGAGTCGGTGTGGTGGGCCCTGTCGAAGCTCTTCGAGCGGGGTCTGCTGTACAAGGGCCACAAGTCGGTATGGTGGTGGGCGCAGGGCGGCACGGCTCTGTCGGCGGGCGAGGTGGGCAACGCGTACAAGACCGTGGACGATCCCTCGGTCTTCGTGCGCTTTCCGTTGCGGGACGAAGACGCTTCGTTGGTGGTGTGGACCACCACCCCTTGGACCCTGCCGTCGAACCAGTTCGCGGCGGTGCATCCGGAGTTCGACTACGCCTACGCAAAAGATGGGGACCAGACCCTGATCCTGGCCGCCGAACGGGTGGAGGCTCTTTCCGAGAAGGTGGGCCGCCCCTTTTCGGTCGAAAAGATCGTCAAGGGAAGGGACCTGGTGGGCCGGCCTTACCGACCGCCCTTCGACGCATTCTGGAGCGAGACAGCGGATCGGGACTCCTACTGGCGTGTCGTGGCCGGAGACCGGAGTACGTCGCCTCAGCCCCAGTACTTTGTCACGCTGGACAGCGGCACCGGCGTGGTCCACATCGCGCCGGCCTTCGGTGAAGACGACTGGAAGCTGTGGCGGCGCCTGGCCGTGCAGGAGGGGCAGCAACTCCACATGTTCTGCGCGGTGCGGCCCGACGGAAAGTTCGACCACCGTCTCGCGGACCTGGGGCTCGAAGGGGTGTGGGTCAAAAAGGCCGACAAGACCCTCGAAAAGGACCTGGAGTCTCGAGGTCTGCTCGTCCACTCCGAGACCTACCGCCACGAGTATCCCTTCTGTTGGCGCTCGGAGAACGATCCGCTGATCCAATACGTGCGGGATGCGTGGTTCGTGCGAACCACCGCCGAGATCGACCGCATCCTGCAGAACAACGAAGCGGTCGACTGGATGCCGGAGCACATCAAGCACGGCCGCATGGGAGACTTTTTGGCCGGCAACGTGGACTGGGCCCTGTCTCGAGAGCGGTTTTGGGGAACGCCCCTCAACATTTGGACGTGCGACGCTTGCGAGCATCGGGTCGCCCCTGCGTCGTGCGCCGAGATCGAAAAGATGAACCCGGACGCGTTCCGGGCGTTCCGCGAAGCCCAGGCCGAAGACCCCGAGCTGTCAGAGCACCTGATCGTGCACAAGCCCTGGATCGACCAAGTGGAGCTCCCCTGCGAACGCTGCGGCGGCACCATGAAACGGGAGTCCGAGGTGATCGACGTGTGGTTCGACGCGGGCTGCATGCCATTCGCTCAGTTGGGCTACCCGCACGTTCCGGGCAGCGAGGAAGCCTTCGCTCGGGCCTATCCGGCCGATTTCATCTCGGAGGCCGTCGACCAGACCCGCGGGTGGTTCTACGCCTTGATGACCATCGGGAACCTGGTTTTTCCGGACGAGAAGCAGCCGCATCCATTCAAACGATGTATCGTGCTCGGGTTGGTGCTGGACAAGAAGGGCAAGAAGGAATCGAAGTCCTCCGGCAACTACACGCCGCCGGAGGTGATCTTGGATTCGGTTCGTCTTCAGTTCGGCGTCTGGCCGGACGACGCGGCGGCGGCACGGGGAATTCGCCCGAATCCGGGAGAGGCCTGGGTGGCGGTGGAGGACCTGGAAGGCCTGGATGCTCCAGACGGGGCACGGATGCACGGCTACCGGCTCGAGGTCCCGGGAAACCACAGCCCGATGGTGGTCAAACGACACAAAAAGCTCCCGAGGCGGGTGGTGGTCCTGCATCCGGACGACCGGGCTCGCTTGGAACTCGAGCCCTGTCCGGCCGACGTGATGCCGGCCGAGGTGCCCAAGCTTCCGTCCTCCCAACGCTTCACCCTCGAGGTGCAGGACGTGCCAGCGCCGGGCGCCGATGCATTTCGGTGGTTCTTTTACGCGTCGAACCCACCCTGGAATGGCACCCGCCATTCCCTCGGCAACGTGCGCACGCTCCAAAAAGAACTGCCGATCAAGCTGCGGAACGTCTACGCCTTCTTCGTGACCTACGCGCGGATCGACGGGTTCGATCCGGTGGGCGACGCAGATGCTCAGCGACCCGTCCGCGACCGGACGCGCCTCGATCGGTGGATCCTGTCGGAGCTCGAGGTGACAAAGGAAGCGGTCCTCGATCACATGGATGCTTTTCAGTCGTATGAAGCGACTCAGGCCATCCAACGATTCGTGGATGGCTTGTCCAACTGGTTCGTCCGGCGCTCTCGCGATCGCTTCTGGGCCGAGGGTCGAGGCACGGACAAGCTCGACGCCCATTGGACCTTGTACACCTGCCTCGAAGAGCTGTGCCGGCTGGTCGCGCCGTTTTTGCCCTTCGCAGCCGAGGACATGTACCAAAACTTGGTGGTGCGCCCGTTCGGTGACCAGGTTCGGGACTCGGTGCATCTGCGGCAGATGCCGGCGCTTCGCCCCGAGGCGAAGGACGAGGCCCTGAGCCGGGCCATGGCCGAGGTGCGGGAGTTGGTGTCGTCGGGCCTGCAGGTGCGGGCCGCACACAAGCTGAAGATCCGCCAGATGTTGGCGGAAGCGACCTTGGTGCCCGCGCGCGCCGATCGGCATGCCGCGCTCGAACCCTACCTGGACATCGTGCGTGAAGAGCTGAACGTTCGCTCGGTCTTTCTGTCGGACCGGGCCGAGGACTTCGTGCACTTTCGGGTGAAGCCCAACTTCAAGGCCCTCGGCAAACGGCTGGGACCGAAGATGAAGGCGCTGCAGCGGGCTCTGTCCGGTGCGGACCCGAGTCAGCTTCTCGGTTCTTTGGAAACGAGTGGGCACGTGACCGTGTCCATCGACGATGGGTCGGACGTCGAACTGACCCGCGACGACCTGGTGGTGCAGGTGGAAGCCAAAGAGGGCTTCGCGGCGGCAAGTTCCGGGGCCGGTGTGGTGGTGCTGGACACGAAGCTCGATGAAGGCCTGCGCGAGGAGGGCCGTTTTCGGGAGGTCCTGGCCAAGGTGCAGGCCCGTCGAAAAGAGCTCGACCTGGAGTTCACCGACCGGATCGCACTCGCCCTTCGCGGGTCCAAAGGGCTCGTCGATCTATGCGCCCGGCGTTCGAAGGAGCTAGAGCGCGAGACGTTGACCGTGGACCTTCGCCTCGGAGGCTCGGTGGGCGGGCCGGTAAAGACGGTGCAGGTCGAAGGCGATGACCTGGAGATCGAGATGGCGGTCGTGCGCTGAGGCCGCGACTCGGGATCGCAGCCAAAAAAAACCCCGCCGGGCCGAAGCCGGGCGGGGCAGAGCAGGTGAGCCATCCGATGAACGGACGAACCAAACCCTACTCGGCATCGCCAGGAATGAAAAGCCTTCAAGCTTCTTCGTAGCGCACCTTCCGGGACATGGGTCCGCGCGTTCCTTCCGGAAACGGCTGTGCGGGCCATCCGACGTACAAAAAACCGAGGCAACGTTCCGTGCCTTCGAGACCCAAGAACGCAGCCATGCGGGGATCGAACGCCTTTTTCCCGGAGGACCAGAACGTACCGAGGCCATGGGATCGGGCCAGCAGCTGCAGGTTCTGAACGGCCATGGCCACCGACGCGATCTCTTCGTGTTCGAAGATGTTGGCGCTCGATGACGGTGCACACACGATCGCGAGACAGACCGGGGCCGTGCAGACCTTGGTCATGATCTTGGCGTGCCGGGGGTCATCGGGCCCGGGCGCCGGCTCGCCCGGTGGAACCATGGCGTTCAGGATCGCTCCGCCCAGACGCTCTCGGGCTGCGCCCCGAAATACGATGAAACGCCAGGGCTCGGTCAGACCGTGGCTCGGCGCCCAGTTGGCGGCTTCGAGCAAGCCTTCCAGGAGCGCGTCCGGTATCGGATCCGTGCGCATCCTCTCGGGCTTGACCGATCGCCGCAGTCGGATCGCTTCTTCGACATCCATGGACCTGGGACTACACCGGTGTTCGGCCGGGTTGAAGCCGGGCCATCGCCGGTAAGGCACGACAGAGCGCGCCCCCCTCGGCCGGTCGGCCTGCGCGTGCTCGCCGGGCGCCGGCGAGCGTTCCAGCGTCGCGGCAAGAGCTTGCGGGCAGGGAGCAGGCCGCGCCGGCCAACGCCGCAAACCCACATTCTCCTTGCCTCGACGGCTTGATCGGTGGATGGTCGGACCATCGCACTTCTGGGCGGCTGCGGCCGTGACGGAGGTGGGGGCCGAAAGGCTGCCCACCTTTTTTTGTGCCCGAAGGGTCCGGTGGGGTCCGGCATCCGGCGGTGCGAAGGAGCGACGAGCTTGAGCGGAAAGACCCAGGCGGCCCGGATCCGAGATGCGGTGCGCGGGCTGGTGGAAAAGCTCTTGGAACGAGAGGGCTACGAGCTGCTCGAGACCGAGTACGTGATGGACCGGGGACGCCCGATTTTGCGCCTGTACGTGGACACCATTCCCCCGAGCACCGAAGGCCGGGGGGTGAGCGTGGAGGATTGCACCCACGTGTCCCGATGGGTGAGCGACGTGCTCGACGTGGAGGACGTGGTCCCCGGTGAATACAATCTGGAGGTCTCTTCACCGGGTTTGTTCCGGCCCCTGACCAAAGCGGCCCACTTCGAGCGGGCTGTGGGGGAGCGGATCAAGGTGAAGACCTACGAAAAGCAGGATGGCCGGCGGGTGTTCACCGGCATCCTCGAAGCCCGAGACGAAGATCGATTGGTGGTCCGGGTGGACGACGGGCAGACCTTCGAAATCCCCTTGGGCTCCGTGGCCAAGGCGAATCTGGAGCCGCACCTCGACTTGTGAGGGGCTCGGGAGAAGACGGATGGAACTGGAAGATCTGAGCTCGGTGGTCGGTCAGGTGGCCTCCGATAAAGGCATCTCGAAAAGCACGCTGGTGGAGGCCTTGGAGGCCGCCATGCTGACCGCGGCCCGAAAGGTCTTCGGCATGGAACGGGACATCGAAGCCCAGTTCAACGAGGACTCCGGCGACGTGGAGCTGTTCGAGTTTCGCACCGTGGTCGCCGAGATGGACGAGCCGGCGGTGCAGATCTCGTTGGAGGAAGCCCGCGAGCTCGATCCGGAATGCCAGGTGGGCGACTCCCTCGGCCTGAAGATCGACAAGGCCGATCTGGGTCGGATCGCCGCCCAAACTGCCAAACAGGTCATCATCCAGCGGGTTCGAGAGGCGGAGCGCGAGAACATCTTCGAGGAGTACGCAGACCGGACCGGCGACTTGGTGACCGGCGTCGTCCGCCGCTTCGAGCGGGGCAACCTGGTGGTGGACCTGGGCCGGGCCGAGGCGGTGCTCCCGGTGCGGGAGCAGTGCCCTCGGGAGTTCTACCGCGTGAATGACCGAATCCAAGCCTACGTGCTCGACGTGAACAAGCAGGCCCGAGGCTCGCAGATCGTGCTGTCGCGGACCTCGCCGGGCCTGCTGATCAAGCTGTTCGAGGCGGAGGTGCCGGAGATCTACGAAGGCATCGTGAAGATCGAGGCGGCGGCCCGGGAGCCGGGCGCCCGCTCGAAGATCGCCGTGTCCTCCTCGGATCGGGACGTGGACCCGGTCGGCGCCTGCGTCGGCATGAAGGGATCCCGGGTGCAGGCGGTGGTGCAGGAGCTTCGCGGCGAGAAGGTGGACATCGTACCCTTCGACGAGGACACGGCCCGTTTCGTGTGCAACGCCCTGGCGCCGGCCGAGGTCAGCCGCGTGCTGGTCGACGAGTCGAACCACGCCATGGAGCTGATCGTGCCCGACGACCAGCTGTCCCTGGCCATCGGCCGCAGAGGCCAGAACGTGCGGCTCGCCTCCCAGCTGACCGGGTGGCGGCTGGACATCATCTCTGAATCGAAGGTTCGGGAGGTCAAGGAACGTGCCTTCGAGAGCCTGGGACGGCTGGAGGGTGTCAACGACATCCACATGCAGACCCTCTACAACTATGGGATCCGCTGTGCGCAGGACCTGCTCGACGCGGCGCCGGATTTCTTGGCGGGCATCCCGGGAATCGGAGAAGAGCTGGGGGCTCGCCTTCGGCAAGATGCGGTCCGGGTGGTGGAGCTCGAAAAGCAGGAGCAGATCGACAAGAAAAAGGATCAGGAAGAGCAGGCCCGGGACCAGGCCCGACAGATGTTCCGAGAGCACGCGGCTCGTTTGGAACGACTTCCGGAATTCGAGCGCATGATCCGGATCCGGGGCGTCGATGCCGAGCTGGTACCGGCGCTGGAGCAAGCGAACCTGCATTCGGTGGAGGACGTGGCCGGGATGACCGATCTTCGGTCCACGTCGCGGCGCTCCGGGCTCGAGCCCGAAAAGCTCGACCAGCTGCGGCACGCGGCGGTGGCCTACCTGCAGCGCGAACGGGCTGGCGAAACGGTCGAGCCGTCGACGCAGGACGCCGGACCCGAAGCGGATTACGCGCCCTCGGAGCTTTTGTCGTCCGACGACGACGCGGAGGAGAGCCCGGCCACGGCCTAGTCCGCGGCGGGACGGAGTCGCGCCGTGCGCGCCACCGTGTCCGAATCGGGGTCCCGAGGGGCCGGTCCGGAATCGACCGGGCCCGTTCGGCGTTGCGCTTGGACGCGCGTGGCTGCCCCCCGAGATCGACTTTTTCGTCTCGTTCTGGGGCCGGACGGCGTCCCGGTGTTCGACCTGCGGGGTCGGGCGCCCGGCCGAGGGGTGTACCTGAGCCCCGACCGAAGCGTGCTGCGACAGGCACTGAGCCCCAAGGGTTTGGGCCGGGTGTTCCGGGGACGGGCGAGGG
>DAPKRQ010000257.1:0-5055 GCA_031800475.1 Myxococcales bacterium LLY-WYZ-16_1 | reverse complement strand
CCCGCTGCCGCCGCCCCCACCGAAGGCCAGGACCAGCTTCTTGTGGCCGAGCTCGGACTCGAGTTGGTCTCGGCGCAGGCGGTCCGAGTGCTCCAGGAGGATTCTTTCGAGGGTCTCCCCCAGCAGCCGCCGCAGCTGTTCCGCTTCGACGGCGAGCTCCCGGGGATCCAGGTCGCCCTGCTGGCGGGCGATCCGGGTCGCGACGGGGGCCACCCGGTCTCGAAACGCCGACAAGCGAGGCCCCACGGGGACCGGCAGGCCCCGCTCTCCCTGAACCACCCAGGTCTTGGCCAGGTTCAGCGAAAGGCGCAGGGCGACCTCGAGCCGCCGCGGGAGCCGGTCCGGCCGCCGCACGAGTGCCTGCACCAGCGTTGTCTCCGCCTCCTCGAATGGGCGAACCTGCCGAAAGCGCTCGGCCAGCTCGGGGCGGACTTCCCAGGGAACCGATGTCCAGTCCACCTTTCGCTCACCGACCTCCGATCCGAGGGATGAAAAGGCCGGGGGGGATGATGTAGGGTGCTCCGGCCTGCCCCAAGGCGGGCGAATTCTGGCGGACCATGCCGAAAGAAGAGCACCGATTCCCGGAACCGACCGAGGCGCAAGTCAAGTTGCTGAAGTCCTTGTCGACGCCTCCCTTCAAAGCGGTGGCGGAGCGATTCGAGCAGACCGTTTCGCCGCCATTGGGCCTGATGCTCGAGCTCGGCCGGGAGTTGGCCCGAGGATGCGATGACCACGAGACCGCCAGTCGGCTGAGCCACGAGATCGATGGGTTCGACGGGGTCGAAGTCCCGCCCGAGCGGCGGGTCACGGCCTTCGCCAGTCCCTTCCCGGTTCGGGCCCTCGACATGCGCTTGCTCGACCCCGAAGAGGTGTTCTTGGTCAATCGCGAGAAATTTTCCCAAGTGCAGTTGTCGGTGGGCCAGCCCATCGCGGAGCTCGAAACCGCGCTCGGGGAGCTGCAGTCCGGGGGGGTCTTGGCCATGCGGGTGCCGGCCTCGGAGATCACCGCGCAGAGCGCAGACACCGACCAGGACACGGAGGTGTACCTGTACATCCTTCCCCGCGAGATCCAACGGGTCGTCGAGGCCGCTCGGTCTTTGGCGGTCCGAGCCCTGTGCGCCCGTCTGGTCGAAGCCGCCGGCTGACCCGGGCCGTGGACGAAAGGGCCCGGTGGCCCACCCATGCAGGCTCCCGACTTTCGGATGCCCACCGCTCAGGGAGTGGCGGGGCCCATGGACAGCCCGCCCATCATGTCTTGGAAGGATACCCGCTCGAACGATGGGGGAGGCTTCATGGCCGACGTTGGCACCTCCACCGGCTTTAGATCCTCGAAGACCACGGTGGTCGTGATCGAACGGCCGCCCAAGTTCAGGGTCTGCTCGGTTTTCAGCGGAAATCCGCGCCCTGCGAGCTCCAAGAAGACCATGCTGGACTTGGTTCCGCCGGCCTTCATCTGTGCCAGCTTGTCCCGCAGTCCTCGAGCGTCCTGCCGGTAGCCTCCCAGGTCGAACGGGTCTTCGTCGGTGAGGCACGCCTTGCCCGCGCCCTCCACCGAAGAGAATTCGTGAATCCGGCAGCGCCGGCCGTCGATCGTTTCGAATGCGTTCGTCTTCTTCAGCTCGAGGGGCTCGCCGGCGGCTCGCTTTTGGGCCTCGAGCTGGGCCGCGACCTGCTTGCGCACCGCTGGCGGCAACGTGTCCAGTTGAGACTCCATGCGAGTCAGCGCCTCGTTCTGCTGTCGGACCAGCTCCTCCAGGCTGACCGTGGCCCACCGTTTTTGTTGGGCGTGCATGAACGTCATGTCCCCCGAACGCAGGTCGATCAGCATGACCTGGGGGCCGTTTTCGATCTTGAGGCGATGGTGCGCGTAGGTGATTTTCGACTCGATCGAATGACCGGGCATGTCCTGAACCTGCTTGGCCGTCCACCCGGCCCGAGCGGACGCGGGTAGGCAGCAGGCGACGAACATGCTCCAGGCCGCGGTGCGCCTTCGCATGCGCCGCCGGTAGCACGCCCCTTTCGAGGGCGGCAAGCGCAGCCGGCGTCGCCTGGGCCAGCGTCCCTCATCGGCGAAAGCGTGCCCTCACCGGGCAGGCCGGGAGCCCGGCGATGTGTCGCCCACCCCGCCGCGAGCGCGGGTCACCAAACCGCTTCTCCCGCCGAAACCGATCGGCTATGCCCAGGCGGATGAGCACACGGCTTTTGACGATGGCTTGGATCCTGGGCGCTTCGGCCACGGCGACGGCGCAGGATCACACCCTGCACATGGCGCAGGCCGGAGCGCTGATCGACTACGCACAGTTCGAAACGCGGTTGCTGTTCAACGCGGTGACCGCTCGGATCTTCGATCCCGACATCACCCAGTCGGCCGCCGAAGAGTTGGACCGAACCCTCGCTGCGGCAAAGAAATCCCTGGACCGCGCTGACGCCCTGCTCCCCGAGAGCAAGGCCGGTGCATCGAAGGGGATCTTGAAGATCCGCGACAACCTCGTGCAAGCCGAACGCCAGCTCCAGAGCTTCAATGAGCTGCTCGAGGCTCAGATCGCGGCGTTGTCGGGGGATGAATCGGAAGAAGAAGCGGAGGGCGAAGAAGGGCCGAAGGCCGACTGGAACGCGCTCCGGGCCAGCGCGGTGTGGCTGGCCGCCGACGTTCGAAAGGCGGACCGGGGTCATGCGGCCCTGTCGAAGCGGCTCCGCATTCGCTTGAAACCCGCCCCAGCCCCGCGGGGCGAGCGGCCCTGAGTCGGGTTCAAGGTCTTTGGGGCTCGAGGTCGGCCACCACGGACAAGGATCCGTTTTCGGCGTCGACGGACACCGTTCGGGTCCAGGTGCGAAAGCCGGCCTTGGACACCTTGACCCGGTAGCTCCGGGCGTCCAGCGCCCGGCGGAGCACCAGCGGAGTCGTGCCCAGCACCCCGCCGTCGATCTCCACGGTGGCGCCACTCGGCTGGCTGATCACCGAGACCAGACTCGAGCCGCCGGCGGGCTCGGTCGCGCCCGGTGCTGTCCGAGTGCGCCGGCCGTGGGCCCGACCGTCGTCCGGTGAGCGGGAGGGTACGGAGGAGCCGCCGGACCGACCGGGGCCCCCGACGCCTTCGCTGTTCGCGCTCGTGGATGGCCGGTCCGTGTACGTGCCAAAGCCCTCGGACCCCGAACTGCCCGGCGACAAGCCCGGCAGACCCAGGCCTCGGGCGGCCTGGCGGGGCCAATCGGTGCCCAGTCCCACCCCCACGAGACCGGCCACGGCCACCGCCGCCCCGGCCCAGGCCAGCCGCCGGCCGCGGGGACGGCGCGCGGGAGCCTCCGCGGGTTCCGGGTCAGACCTGTCGTGAGGCGCCGAGGAAGTCCGGCGGCGGGCCGGTCGGGTCGGCGTCGCCGTCGCGGCGGGCACGCTGTCCGGCCCCGGTGGGGTGCCCGGACGCAACAAAACCCGCGGGCCCCGGTCGTCGTCGGGCACGTAGGCCCGGAGCACGCCCTGCCAGCGGGTTTCGAGCTCGGAAGCCGGCGGGCCGAGGGCCCGGGCCAGCTCCGCCACCGAGCCGGCCGACAGGGCGCTCCGGATGGCCGCGGGAGGCTCGGCGAGGGCCAGATCCCGCCAGCTGCCCGCGGCGTGGCGGCGGCCGCTCCACAGCCGGAGCAACAAGGTCTGGAGGGCCTCCACCGGTTTTCGGGCTCCGGGCGCCGGCACGCCCAGGAGCATCAAGTGGATCCAAGGCTCACCGGTCCCCACGAGCCCCAGGGCCCCGGCGGGATGGACCAACAGGGTCGACGGGTCGTGGAACGGAAACCAACGCGAACTGGCTTCGGCCCGTTCGGCCCACGGAACGAGTCGGCGCACCAAGTGGGCGCTCAGCCGCGGTCCCAGCTCGGCGCGGCACCGGGCCAGCCGGTCCAGCACGAAGTCCAAACGGGTGATCTCTGCCGGCAGCGCCGGCAGGTCCAGAGCCAAGGGGCCCACGGGCCCGACCCAGCGGTAGGCCAGTGGCGCCAGAGCGTCGGGCCACGGGTCGCTGCGGTGTCGCCGGATCTCGGCCTCGAGCTCCGTGAGGTCCTCGTCGGGTTGCATGCCCATCAGGGTCAGCCGCCACCCGGTGGGCCCGGGGGCGACCTGACGTTGGGCGACCCGTTGCGCCAGATCGTTTCGCACGGTTCGGACTCCCTTGTACGAAAGGCCGATGCGGATCGCGAGCGTGTCGGACCTGCACTTGGAGCACCCCGAAAACCGGGAGGTCTTCGTGGAGATGGTCGGTCACATGCGCGCCGGGGGTGCGGATGCGGTGGTGGTCGCCGGGGACGTGTCCCACGTGGACGACCACATCGCCCGGGCCATTCGGGCCCTCCGGGTAGCATTCGACCGGGTGGCGTATCTGCCGGGCAACCACGACTTGTGGACGGTGCCATGGGTCGAGGGCACCGACACCTGGGACCGCCACGATCGGCACCTGAAGGAGCTGGTGGAATCGGAAGGCGGAACCTACCTGCCGTCCGAAAACCTGGTGCTCGGCGACGTGGGCCTGTCTGGAACGTGCGGCTGGTACGACCACGGCTTCCTGCTCCCGGAGGTGCGGGCCCAAGTGTCGCCCGAAGACCTCCATGCCAAGGTTTGGTCACCGTACCGCTGGAGTGACGGGCGCTTCGTCCGGTTCTTGGACGCGGCGGGCCGGGCCATGTCCGACCGGCAGGTCACCGACACGATGCTCGAGTCCTTCGAAGCGAGACTGGCGTCGCTCGAGGCGAATTCGGGCGTTCGACACGTGGTGGCGGTGACCCATCACCTGGCCTTCGCCGAAGCGGTGTACCGGACCGGAAGCCTTCCCTGGGAGTTCTTCAACGCCTTCATGGGCAGCCCCCGCTTGGGCGAAGTCGTTCGGCGTCACACCAAGGTCCGGGTGGCTGTGTACGGGCATACCCATGTTCCTGGCGACCAGATGGTGGAGGGGATCCGGGTGGTGGGTACGCCCCTCGGCAATCCGCGGGAGCGAACGGATCCGGCGAGCCCCGGGCTCGAGCGTCGGATCGCGTGGATCGACCTGCCGGCCTGACCCTTGCGGGGGC
>DAPKRQ010000256.1:0-3193 GCA_031800475.1 Myxococcales bacterium LLY-WYZ-16_1 | reverse complement strand
CGTCCCGCCGCTCCCGATTGCTGAAGGCATTCAGCTGGGCCACCGCCGGCCATGGACTGAGCCAAGCGATCCGGCTGGGAAGCAGCATCGTACTGACCCGTCTGCTCGTGCCGGAGGTCTACGGCCTGATGGAGCTGGTTTGGGTCTTCAACACGGGCATCAACCTGCTGTCCGACGTAGGCATCGAAACGTGCATCGTGCACAGCCGGCGCGGGGACGAGCCGCGCTTTTTGAACACGGCGTGGACCATGCAGGTCGTCCGGGGCGGCCTGCTGTTCTTCGCCTCCCTGATCGGCGCTTACCCGATGGCCGTCTTCTTCGATCAGCCGCAGCTGACTTCCTTGATCCCCGCCGTGGGGCTGGGCGCGGTGGTCACGGGCTTTGCAGCCACGTCGATCCAGACCGAGCGACGGCGCTTGAACCTGGGTGCGGTGATCCGCCTGGAGTTGGTGGGCCAGGTCGCATCGGTCATCACCCAGGTCATGGTCGCGCTCGTCTGGCCCACCGTGTGGGTGTTCGTGTTTGGCTTCTGGGTGACCACGGTGATTCGCCTGGTCGGCAGCTTTCGGTACCTGGACGGCATTTCCCATCGCTTCGAGTGGGACGTGACGGCGATTCGGGAGATCTACGAGTACGGCCGCTGGATCTTTGGAAGCACGGCCATCCACTATGTGGCTTCCAGCGGCGACCGGCTGATCTTGGCGCGGCTGCTCGACGGCTTGTCGGTCTTGGGCGTCTACGGCATCGCGATGCGCTTGCAGTCCGCATTCCTGCAGTTGCACGGTCGACTGACCACCGCCGTCGTGTTCCCTGCCCTGTCCGAAAAGGCCCGAGATTTCGATCCGGACGACCCGAAACGGGCCCCGGCGCTCTCTCGAATGTACTATAAGAGCCGACTCGGACTCGATGCGGTCTTCATCACGGGAGCCGGGGGCCTCGTGGCGGTAGCCATCCCCTTGGTCGGGTGGATCTACGACGAAAACTACGCTCGAGCCGGGTGGATACTGCAGATCGTTGCGCTCCAGATCGTGACCGCCGCCATGCTCCGCCCGCCGGAGAGCCTCCTCACGGCCGTCGGACACACCAAGTACGGCTTCTTTCGAAGCCTGAGTCGCGGCGCGTGGACCGTCACGGCGTTGCCGCTCGGCTGGTGGATCGCGGGATTTCCAGGGCTGGTGTGGGCGGTGGCACTCATCGACGTTCCGGCAGCCTTCGTCATTTGGCCCGCGATGATCCGGCACGGGTTCTTCGACGGTCTGCGAGAGCTGGCATCCTTGGGGTTTTTCGGCGTGGGCTGGGCGGTGGGCACCGGCCTGCTCGCAATATTTTGAAGATATGAGCTGCAGAGCGTTTCACCAGCTGAAGGGAACGCTCGGCCCCGGACTTGCGAACCCCAGCCCGGGGGCAGTGGCTCGCGATGGACCACGACCCTACGAAAATCGATGTGCGCTCATGTGGGTCCGTGGCGGAGAGGCGGAGCGCCAAACCCACTGGGCTTTGAGGAAGGCAGATGGCGGTCCCTGGCGGGCGCCTCCCACTCTCCGTTGCCGGAGGTTTCGTGGAAGTCGCTACCTGGCTCGAAAGCGCAGCCCGGCCGGTTCCCGGGTTGCAGCCGGGAGGGGAGCCTTTCGTGCAGGTGCGGCCAGGTGGGACCGGGCGGCAGGAAGGCCGACGTTTTCCTGCAGCGGATCCGATGCCGCTCCATCCACCTGCAAGAATGCCGTTCACCCCTCGCAGCGTGCCGCTGACCGGTTGCAAATTGCCGAGATTCGGCCGATGCCGTCGGGTCATGGCAAGGGTGCGTACGATTCCGGGCGGCCTGCTGGTGCTCGCGTGGACGGCGAGTCTGTCCGGGTGCACCGGCGAACTGATGCCCGCCGAGGCCGACCGGAACATGACCCCGACCGGGCGGTCCCAGTCGGGTGGCAGTGACGACCCGACCCTGGAGCCGCAGCCCGACCCGACGCCGGATGATCCGATCCGAGACGACCCGGTCGGCGACGATCCCGAGCCCGGCGACCCGAACCCGGGCGAAGACACGCCCGACCGACCGGACCTGGGATTCGCTTGCACCGAGCCCGCGCCGCCAGCGCCTGCCGAGCCGATCCGGCGCTTTTCCCGCGAGCGGTACGTCAACGCCGTACTCGACCTGACGGAAGATGTGTTCGGCCGAGGTTCCCCGGTCTACCGCACCGTAGCGGACGCCGTGGTCCAAGTCCCCGCCGACGGCGGTGAGCCCTTTACCACACAGGACGACCTGGTCAGCCAGGGTCACGTGCAGGCTTGGTACGACGTGGCCCGCGCGTTGGGCACGGCGGTGCACGACCCAGCCACCCTCGAAGCCTGGCTCGGCGACTGCGCCACCAATGGGTCCACCTCCGACGATGCTGCCTGCATCGAGACGTTCGTCGGGGAGTTGGGTGGGCGCCTGTTCGGCCGCGCCCTCGAAGCCGACGAGGTCGCATTCTTTCGAGACGAAGTTTACGGAGCCGACCGGCAAGCCGGAGCGAGCTTCGAGGACGCGACGGAGAACGTTGTGGTGGCCATCCTGTCGGCGCCCGACACGCTGTACCGGATCGAAGGCCGGACCCAGCCCATGGACGGACGGGTGGCCCTGAACGGCACCGAACTGGCCCGCCGCCTGGCGGCCATCCTTTGGAAAACCACCCCAGACTCCGAGTTGGTCGAACGCGCTCGGGACCTGACCGAAGACCAGGTACCGAGCTTGGTTCGGGACATGCTCGAAGATCCCCGGGCCGTTCGAGGGCTCCGCGCATTCGTCAGCGACTGGCTCCACCTGGACGAAGTTCCCCGACTGGACGCCGGCCTGGACGATCCGGCTTTCGCGGCCTTCGCCGGGGACGACCGGCCCTCAGCGCGGCTGCACGAAGACATGGTCCGAGAGGTCGTCGACCTCTTCGTGCACTACACCTTCGTGGAGCCCAAAGGGCTTCACGACATTCTCGTTTCGGACCGTTCGTTCGCTCGAACCGAAGAGCTGGCTCGTGTGACGGGAGCGCCCGAGGTCTGGGACGGAACGCCCGAGCACGTGGTCCGGGTTGCCCCCGAACGGGCCGGGCTGTTCGGGCGGGCGGCGCTGCACGTGACCGGCGGGGTGCGAACGCGGCCGATCAAGAAGGGCGTGCGTTTGTACGAATCGGTGATGTGCGGATCGTTCTCGAACCCGCCCAAC
>DAPKRQ010000255.1:0-7419 GCA_031800475.1 Myxococcales bacterium LLY-WYZ-16_1 | reverse complement strand
CGAATGAGTTTCGAACCTTCCCACCCCAACCCGACCTGCGCAGCGCTCCTGCTGTTGTCGGGCCTGGCGGCCTGCACCCAATCGGCCCCCGAGCCGCCGGCCGGGACAACCGGCGCTCCGGCAGCAACGGCTCGGGCGGACAAGGGAACCCGGCCCGCGACGCGCGATCAGGTCGACCCGGACGGCGTCGTGCGTCGGGGCAAGCCCCTGGGCGATGCCAAGCAGTGGCCCGTGGACGAGGTCATCGCGCGGGCCTCGGAGCTCGACGGCCAGACGCTGGCGATCACCGGAGAGGTGGGTGCAGTCTGCAGCAAGAAGGGCTGCTGGATGAGCCTGGACGGTGAAGACGACCGACAGATCCGCGTGACCTTCGAAGATTACGGATTCTTCGTGCCCAAAAAGTCCCCTGGAATGAAGGCGGTGGTCGAGGGCCGATTCGCCGTGAAGACGCTGGATGTGGAAAAAGCCCAACACCTGGAGAACGATCGGGTCGAGGGCACTTCCGAAGCCCCGCAAAAGATCACCGAGCCCAAGCGGGAGCTCACCTTGGTGGCTCGCGGCCTCGAACTCCGCCCCATCTGACGCTCTTTCCAAAAGACGAGGGCGACAGTCCCTGTTCGCTCGGGTGGAACGTGGCGGGACGCATCTTCCGGTCCTGGGGCGTTCGGGGGTGATTCGCGCCGTCGCTTCAGGGCTCGGCGCGCGGCTTTCGACCCAAGAACCGAACGAAGTTTCCCCGGTGGCGCACCTCGACAACCGCCGCCACGCCGACGGCCGCCGCTTGCACGTACCAGGGCTCCCGAAGGGCCACGGTCGCCACGGCCAGTGCGAGCGCCCCCACCATGGACCCGATCCCCACCGAGCGGGCGAGACCTGCCGCTGCACCAAAGCCCGCCAGCGCGATGCCGATGGCGGCCGGGCTCAACACGGTGAAGGCCCCCGCGCCAGTGGCCACCCCTTTGCCGCCCCGCCCTTTCAAGAAGATCGAAAAGACATGACCAAAGACCGCGGCGCCCCCCGCCGATGCGGCCAGGGCCGGCGCTCCACCCGCCCACGACACCGCCGCCACCGGCAAGGCGCCTTTCGCCGCGTCGAGGACCAGCACCAGCACGCCCCAAATCTTACCCACGGCTCGGGCTACGTTGGTGGCACCGATGTTCCCGCTGCCGCGGGTGCGGACGTCGACCCCATGGACCCATCTCACGAGCCACAGTCCGAAGGGGATGCTGCCCAACAGATAGGCCCCGGCCAAAACCGCGACCGCTCCACCCGGATTCGCGAAGCTCAGGGCATCATCCACCAGGCGAGCCCCCCGAGGACGACAGCCATGGCCACCGGTCCCAGGGCCCGAAGCCAAGCCTCCGCCGGTTTGGCGCCGCCCCGAAGGCGCATCGCGTGGACCATGTTGCGCGCGGTCCACCCGAAGGCGAGCGGCAGCCCCAATACCGGCACGATGCCCCAAGCCAGCGGGACGTGAGCGAGCAGCACCAAGCTGGTCCGCAGTCGAGGCCGCAGTCCCCACGCGAACAGACCTTGGGTCCCCGTCCATGCCATGGCGATGAAACCGCACAACAGCGTGAGCTCGACGAAAGCAAGGCCTCGAGCCATGTCGCTGCCCAGGGTCACGGCGACAGCGGTGGCGGCGCCTCCCTGTCCTGCGGCGAAAGAAAACACCGAAGCCCCCCACAGCGCGGACACGGACCGGCGGCGCTCGTCGGACGCGTCCCGCAAAAAAGGCACCGGGTCCCAGCTGAGATCGCGCACGGTCCTCCGAACCCGCTCCACGGCCGGGAGCATCGGATCGTCGATGGCCACCGGCGGACGGGGCCACCACGGCGCATCGTCGGGGACCGCTGGGCGTGCCGTACGCTTCGGGTTCCCGTCGGGTTGGGAAGCGGGCTTTCGGGCCGCTCGCAGGCGCACCGGGTCCGGAGCCAGCGGGCCGGGCCAGGGACGCCAGGCCGCGCCGCAGTGGGGGCATGGGTCCGCGGACGTGGGCCGCGCACACCGGGGACAGGTCGCGCTCACGCAGGCAGTGTGAACCGGGCCGAAGCCGGTTGAGAAGCGAGGGCCGTCATTGCCGCCGGCAGCTTTTCGAATCGGGACCGGGTCAGCGGTCGGAAGGTGCCGGCCCGCCCGAACCGGCGAACAGATCCAGCTGTCGGGCCCGGTCTGGCCCCAGGCCGCTGACGGACAGACCCACCAATCGCACCGGCCGAGCGCCCGCGTCGGTCTGGCGCAGCAGGCGGCGACCCACATCCGCCAGCCGCTCTGGGTCCGACGTGCCCTCGGCCAAGGTGTGGCTCCGGGTGACCGTGCGAAAATTCGCGAAACGAACCTTCACCGTGACGGTCCGACCGACGATTCGCCGGTCCGAAAGCTCCTGCCCCACCCGCTCGGCATGCCCGGCCAACAGCCGGTCGAGCTGGGGGAGGCTGCGGACGTCTCGGGCCAAGGTGCACTCACAACCGCGGCTTTTGGCGGGCCGAGAAGAGCGAACTTCCCGGTCGTCTCGCCCCCAGGCCAGGGCCTGAAGCTGCGGTCCCATCCGCCCCAAGGCCGCCAGGAGGCGTTCGGGAGGGGCTTGCCGCACGTCGGCCACCGTGTCGATGCCGAGCTCGCCGAGTTTTTGGGCCGTCACCGGTCCCACCCCCCAAAGACGTCGGGCGGGCAGGGGCGCGACGAAGGCCTCCACCTGCTCCGGGGCCACCACCACCAAGCCGTCCGGCTTGTCCATGTCGCTGGCGAGCTTGGCGACCAGCTTCGAAGGCCCGAGTCCGGCCGAAGCGGTCAGTCCCGTGCGGCGATGGATCTGGGCTTTGACCCAGCGGGCCACCCGGGGGGGCGGAAGCTCCCCCAGACGGTGGTCGGTGACGTCCAAAAACGCCTCGTCCAAGGCCAAAGGCTCCACCCGGTCGGTCACTTCGTCGAAGACCCGCCGGATCTGCTCACTCACGGCGCGGTACTTGGCGAAGTCGGGGCGCACGAAGACCGCGTCGGGACAGCGTCGGCGAGCTTGGGCGGCAGGCATGGCAGAATGAATTCCATACCGCCGCGCCTCATAGGAAGCCGCCGCAACCACCCCCCGGCTTTCGGGCGAGCCGCCCACCACCACCGGACACCCTCGAAGCTCGGGCCGGTCACGCTGCTCCACCGACGCGTAAAACGCATCCATGTCCACGTGCAGGATCCATCGAGCGCTCACGACCCGGTCCCCCGACTCGACGCTTGCGTGTGGCCTTCACATCGAGGACCCATGGGAGGGTGGCGACGAGCTCTCACTCCACGGTCACGCTGACCCAGCACATCCTCCGAAGGCAACACACGCACCCGGAGGCCCGGGGACAGCTGTCGGCGCTTCTCACCCAGATCGGCGTGGCCGGAAAGCTGATATCGGCCAAGGTGCGCCAAGCCGGTCTCATCGAGATCTGGGGCACCACCGGCGACACCAACGTCCAAGGGGAGACCGTGCAAAAGCTCGACCGGCTTTCGCAGGACGACCTGGTGAACGTCCTGCGCCGAAGCGGCTGCGTGGCCGCCATGGCCTCCGAGGAAGAACACGATACCATCGAGGTCCGAAGGGAAGAAGCCGGCGACTACGTGGTGATGTTCGATCCGCTCGACGGCTCTTCGAACATCGACGCCAACGTCAGCATCGGGACCATCTTTTCGATATATCGACGAAAGGACCCGAACGAGGTCTTTCGAAGCGACTTCCTCCGAAGCGGCCGGGAGCAAGTAGCCGCCGGATACATCATTTACGGCTCGTCGACCGTGCTCGTTTGGAGCGACGGCGACAGCGTGGACTGCTTCACCCTCGACCCCGCCTCCGGCGAATACTTTTTGACGAGACGAAACATCCGCATGCCCAGCACCAGGCAGCTGTCGGTGAACGAAGCCAACCAACCCTACTGGCCCCCCTGGGTTGAGCCCTTCGTCCAGGGCCTCAAAAACCGCAACGACGCGGACAAGCGTCGCATCTCGTCGCGGCACATCGGTTCGCTGGTGGCGGACTTTCATCGCAACCTGATCTTCGGCGGCGTCTTCCTGTATCCACGGGATCGCCGAAGTCCCCAAGGCAAGCTGCGCCTTCTGTACGAATGCAACCCGCTGGCGTTCGTTGCCGAGGCCGCCGGAGGCGCCGCTTCGAACGGAACGGGACCGATCCTCGACATGGTGCCGGCCCAACTGCACGAGCGGACCGGCCTGATCATCGGACCCAAGGCCGAAGTCGAAGAGGCGGAGCGATGCGTGCGGGAGTATGGAGACCTTTGAGCTGCAGGAGCTCGGCGCGCCGCCCCGCACCGAAGCGGAGCTTCTGAGTCGCGCCGAGGAGCTGGCCCGGTGGACCGTGGGCGAATTGGCCGACGCACTGGCGGTCGAGCACCCCAACGAGCCGGCCCGGGCCAAGGGCTTCGTGGGAAACCTCCTCGAACGGGCCCTGGGAGCCACCGCCGACAACCGCCCGGTCCCCGACTTCGAGGCCTTGGGGGTGGAGCTCAAGTCGGTGCCGGTCGACACGCGAGGACGCCCCCGGGAATCGACCTTCGTCACCACCGTGTGTTGGCCGGAGTTGGCCGACGGGACGACGTGGGCCCGATCCAGCCTGAGGCAGAAGACCGCTCGCATCCTGTGGATCCCCGTGGAGGCGGACGAGCGCTGGCCCTTGCCCAACCGGCGGATCGGCCGGCCGCTGCTGTGGAGCCCAGCTCCGGACGACGAAGCCCGTTTGGCCAGCGATTGGGATCTCTTCGGTCGGGCCGTGCGCTCGGGCGAACCCGAAGCGATCACCGCGGAGTGGGGCGAAGTGCTGCAGATGCGGCCGAAGGCCGCCGACAGCCGGGCGCGCACCCGGTTGGCGCACCCGACTCGGGCCGAGGCCCTTCCGCCTCGCGGCTTCTACGTGCGGAGCCGATTCACCCGGGCTTTGTTCGCCCGGGCCTACCTTCTCCCGGAGGATGGATGACGCGAGCCATGGCTCGTGCTTTATTCCGCAAGTGACGTCGCGTCGGGTCGTCATGAAAGTCCGCGCCGAGTCCGGCTGCCCATTGTTCCAGGCCGGGGACCACATGGTGCTGGACCTTCCGGGCGTCGACTCCGGCAGCTCCACCCGGGTCTGCATCTTGGCTGCCGCCAAGTTCCTGCAGGAGGTGGACACCTCGAAGTGCGAGGAGACCCGATCGCCCATGGAAAAAGGGGAGTTTCGGTGTCCGCGGTCCCGCTTGCCGGTGATCTTCGACGTGGAAGCCGTCGAAGAGCGCCACCAGCCAAAGATCAGCCTCGGCAACCTTCGGGACGACATTCCGGGGGCGGTGGCGCACCTTCGAAGCATCCCGATATTCCGGGCGCTGCCGGCTGGCTTTTTGGCCCAGCTCGCCCACCGGATCCGGGTGGAGCGCTACCCGTCGGGAGAGACGGTCCTGCAAAAAGGGCACCTGTCCCCCGCGTTCTTCGTGGTGGTCGAAGGGACCGCGGAGGTCGTGGCCTTCGCCGACGAAGAGGTTTCGGCTGTGGTTCGTTCGCTCAAAGAGAAGGACTGCTTCGGCGAGATGTCACTGCTGACCGGTGCTCCCGCAGCTGCCTCGGTGGTGGCGACCAACGAGATGACGGTCTATTCCATATCGAAAGACGACTTCGACCAGATGCTGCGCGAAAACCCCTTCATGGCCAGCCGGTTTACCCGGTTGATGGCTTCGCGACTGCTGGCGGCCAACTTCCTCTTGGTGAAGGAGGGCTCGAAGTCTTTTTCCGGCAAGCTCAGCGTCATGAGCTTGCCCACGGTGGTTCAGACCCTGTCCGAGTCGGGACGGTCCGGCACCTTGATGCTGGAGGGTTCGGACGGTGGCCGAGGCCAGATCGGCTTTTGCGAAGGCCGCATCTTCGAGGCGCTCCTGGCCGACCAAAGTGGAGAAGAGGCCTTCTACGAGCTGCTCACGTGGAAACAGGGCGACTTTTGGTTCGATCCGCGCAAGGTCCCGAGCGAAGACCTGATCCAAAACAGCGTCATGGGCCTGATGCTGGAAGGCATGCGGCGCATGGACGAGGCAAGCCGAGACGAAGCCAGTGTTTGAAGCGAACCTGCCTCCCCGCGTGACCCTGGCCCATACCCCGACCCCATTCGAGGGCTTGCCCCGGCTGGGCGAAGAGCTCGGTCTGGCTCTGTGGGCCAAGCGAGACGACCTGACCGGCGCGGCCCTGTCCGGGAACAAGGTACGAAAGCTGGAATTTCTGCTGGCCGACGCCCTGTCCCAGGGCGCCACCTGCGTCGCCACCTGCGGCGGGGTCAACTCGAACCACGCCCGCGCCACCGCCGTGGGAGCGCGCCGGCTCGGCATGGCTCCTCACCTGATCCTGCGGGGCAACCCGGCGCCGGTGCCGGTGGGCAACCTGTTTCTCGATCGGTGGGTCGGGGCCGAAGTGGAGTTCATCCCCCCCGAAGCGTGGCCTCGGGTGGACGAGCTGTTGGCGGCGTGGGCGGAACGCCAGCGGGATGCGGGCGAAGTGCCCTACGTGATCCCGGAAGGCGGCTCCAACGGACTGGGCCTGTTGGGCTACGTGCACGGGTGCCAGGAGCTGCTCCAAGACGAAGCCCGGTGCGACACCCGGCTCGGTGCCGTCGTGCACGCGGTGGGCAGCGGCGGCACCACGGCAGGACTGGCTGCAGGGCTCGCCCTGGCGGGCCGGGACGACGTCCGGGTGGTCGGTGTGGCGGTGTGCGACGACGCGCGCACTTTCGACGCCAAGATCCGGCGGATCCTGGAGGAAGCGGCGGCGGCCGGCTACCTGCCGGATGCGGCGGTGGACCGCTGCCGCTGGGAGATCGCCGAAGGGTTCGTGGGACCGGGCTACGCGAAAACCGACCGGAGCCTGCTCGAATCCCACCGGCAAGCCGCCTTGACCGAGGGGCTGGTGGTGGATCCGGTCTACACCGGCAAAGCCCTCGACGCTCTCGTGCGGCGGCCGGACCTCGGTGCCGAGGGCGACGCCGCGACGGTGTTCTTGCACACCGGTGGGATCTTCGAGCTGTTCGCGTACGCCGAGACCGCTCAGGGCGTGCTCGGGTCGGCTCGATCGCCGTCCTGACGGCCGGACAAGCGATCGACGAGACGGGCCACCTCTTCGACGCCCGCCCGAAACTCGGTCCGGTCCGGCCCCACCGCCTGAAGCAGGCGCAGATACTCCACCAGCCGGTCCAACTCGTCCCGCTGTTCGGTCGAAACCGAGCCTTCGAGGTCGGCCACCACCTGCTCTGCCGCCTGCACCAGGACCTGGGCCATTTGCTGGATCTCCGAGTGTTCCGGATCCGTGGCGTCGTCCAAGGGTTCGATCCGATCGTCTGACGACGCCATCATCCCCTCCGTGCCGGGGCCGGCATGCGGCCGAGCTGGGGCTCGATGACCCGGAGCAGGGTTTCGAGCT
>DAPKRQ010000254.1:0-6605 GCA_031800475.1 Myxococcales bacterium LLY-WYZ-16_1 | reverse complement strand
GTTACCGTGGCCGAGATGGCGAGCCATCGTCGCGCATCGGTCACGACCGCTTCGGGCACCACGAAAGATTTTTAAAGACCTGCCCTCGGGGGCCGTCTACCATCCGGATCAGTGGGCCGCTCCGACCACGAAGCGGTGGCGGTGGAGGTCATTCAGGACCTCTCTTCCGTCTCCCATCCCCTATGTGGCTACCTGTCGCGGCATCGGATCCGAGCCCGGACCGTCCTGGCCGACGGCCGTCGCACGCCGCCGTACATGGTCGACTGGGTGGACCGCGGCCCCGACCGGCGAGACGCGGTGGCCATCGTCATCTACGCGCGCTTCGGATCGCAGGTCCGCGTGCTCTTGCGGCGGCAGGTGCGGGTGCCGGTCTTTCTGGTCACCGGTCAACCGACCTTGCTGGAGGTGGTGGCGGGAGTCATCGAAGGAACGGACTCGGTCGAGACCGCGGCCGCCAAAGAAGTGGCGGAAGAAGCCGGACTGACGGTGGGGCCCGAAGCCTTCGAAGTCCTGGGACAGCCGTTTTTTCCCTCGCCCGCTTCGTTCATCGAAAGGATTCACGTGCTCGCGGTCGAGATCCCGGCCGCCCGGCTCGAGCCGGGCACGCTTCCCCCTCCCCCGACCGACGGAAGCCCCTTGGAACTGGGCGCCGACCGATGGCTGGTGTCCTTGGACGCTGCCCTCGCTTTGTCCGACGCCAGCCCCACCAGCCGGAAGGACCGCATGTTCCTGGCCGACGCCAAGACCGAAATCGGTCTTCGCCGACTGAAAGAGCGCCATGGCTGAACGCAGGATCCGGCGGGTGTTGGTGGCGGTGAAGCGGACTGCGTTCGCACGCCTGACGAAAGACGACTCCGAACACGCATCGCGGATGCTCGACTTGATCGCGCGGGATGCGCCGAGCGTGCACGGACTCAAAGCTTCTCACGAAGAGCACCAGCAGTCTCTGCAAGAGGTTCGCCGGATCCTTCGGCAGCGCGACTTGGAGGTGGTCGAGCGTTCGAAGCTCCCCGCCCGACCGATCGAGGGCTTCGACCTGCTGATCGCAGTCGGGGGAGACGGCATGGTACTCGGCCTGTCCCACGCCGTGCGGTCGTCGATCCCGGTGCTGGGCATCAACTCGGCTCCGTCGTTTTCGGTCGGTTACCTGAGCGGGTGCCGGGCCGACGACTTGGCCGAGACCCTGGACCGGATCGAATCGAACGAGTTGGAGCCGGTGGAGGTGCAGCGCCTGCAGGTCGCCATCTCCAAAAAGGTGCTGCCCGAGCCGGTGCTCAACGATGCCCTGTTCTGTGCCGACCATCCGGCACTGATCTGCAAGTACCGACTGCAATGGCCGGACGGCAGCGAAGTGCAGCGAAGCTCCGGCGTGTGGGTGAGCACGCCGGCCGGGTCCACGTCGGCCCTGGCCTCGGCGGGCGGCCCGATCCTACCCCTGACCACCCGCCAGTTCGCGTTCCTGGTTCGCGAGCCTTACTCGCCCCCGGGAGAGAGCGTGCGGCTGCGTAGCGCCGTGCTTGCCGAGGATCAGGCCCTTTCCCTCGAATGTCGCACGGCCGAAGCCAGTGTGTTCCTGGATGGCTCCCACCGGCAGTACCCGGTGGCCTTCGGGGAAACCGTGTCGTTCCGCCTGCATCCCCAGCCACTGCGGCTGTTCCACAGCACGTGAACCGTCCTCGGACTTGCCAAGGGTTTCGAACCTGGGGCACCTGCGCGGGGTGGACGCCGGCCGTCTGTCTTCGCAGCTCGAGCGGATCGAGCGCCGCTTCGAGGAACTCACCCAACAGCTGTCGGACCCGGCCCTGCTGGGAGACGCGAAGCGGGTGGCCGAGCTCGGCAAGGAGCGGGCCGGGCTCGAGCCGGTCGTGGAGCTCGCCCGAAACCTGAGGCAGGTGGAGTCGGACCTGGCCGGAGCCAGAGAGCTCGTCGCCTCGGACGATCCGCAGCTGCGGGAAATGGCCAAGATGGAAGTCCGGGAGCTCGAGGAACGGAAACAGGCCCTGAGCGGCGATCTGCAGGTGGCGCTGCTTCCGAAGGACCCGATGGACGACAAGGGTGTGGTCCTGGAGATCCGAGCCGGCACCGGAGGAGACGAGGCCGCCCTGTTCGCGGGTGAGCTGTTTCAGGTCTATCAACGCTACGCGGCCAGCCGAGGGTGGAAGGTGGATGTGGTCTCTTCGAGCCCCGGCAGCGCCGGAGGCTTCAAGGAGGTGGTCGCTTCGATCGAAGGAGAAGCGGTGTACGGACACCTGAAGTTCGAGGCCGGCACCCACCGGGTGCAGCGCGTGCCCGCCACCGAAAGCCAGGGGCGAATCCACACATCGGCGGTGACCGTTGCGGTCATGCCGGAGGCCGAAGAGGTCGACGTACAGATTCAGCCTGGCGACCTGCGGATCGACGTTTTCCGCGCCGGCGGACACGGGGGTCAATCGGTGAACACCACCGATTCAGCCGTGCGGATCGTGCACCTTCCCACCCAGACCACCGTGATCTGCCAGGACGAAAAATCGCAGCACAAGAACAAGGCCAAGGCCATGAAGGTACTCATGGCACGCCTGTACGACATGGAGACCGAGCGCGCGCTCAAAGAGCAAGGTGACCTGCGAAAATCCATGGTCGGTTCGGGAGACCGCTCCGAGAAGATCCGGACCTACAACTTTCCCCAGGACCGGGTGTCGGACCACCGGATCAACCTGACCGTGCACAACCTGCCCAAGATCATGCAGGGCGAGATCCACGACATCGTCCAAGCACTGCGAAACCACGCTCGAGCCGAGCAGCTGAAGGGTGCATGAGCGGCGGGTCGGCGGAAGATACCGGGCGAGATCGCCCGTGGACCGTAGGCCGAGTCTTGGCGTGGACCCGTGCTCGCTTCGAGCGAAGTGGTTCGCCCTCGCCCCGCCTCGATGCCGAAGTCCTGCTCGCCCACTCCCTGGGCTCGAGCCGGATCGGGCTGTACACGCAGCACGACCGGCCCTTGGACCCCGGGGAACGGGACCGGTTTCGGCAGTTGGTGCGTCGCCGCCTCGAAGGCGAGCCCATCGCGTACATCACCGGGGAAAAGGAGTTCTGGTCTCGCCCGTTCCGGGTCGATGGACGGGTGCTGATCCCGCGTCCGGACACCGAACTGTTGGTGGAGCACATCTTGGACCGGATTCCCGCCCAAACCCCGTGCAGGGTGGTGGACGTGGGCACGGGCTCCGGCTGCGTGGCGCTCACCTTGGCGCTGGAGCGCCCCGCATGGACCGTATGGGCCACCGACGTCTCGAAGGACGCCTTGACGGTCGCCCGCGACAACGCGGACCGGCTCGGGGCCCGGGTCCAGTTCGTCCATGGTCCCCTGCCCCCGACCGAGGCGGATCCGGTGCACGTCTGGGCCGCGAATCTGCCGTACATCCCCTCCAAGGAGGTGGAAGGCCTCGAGGTCTGTCGACACGAGCCCCGGATCGCCCTGGACGGAGGTCCGGATGGCCTGGACCCGATTCGAGCCCTCCTGGCCGCCCGGCATCGTTTTCCGTCGGGAGCCCGACTTTTCTTGGAAGCTGGCCCGGACCAGCACGGAGCGTTGCGGAATGTTTTGCAGGACCAGGGCTTCACATCGATCGAGACCCACCGAGACCTGGCAGGCCATCCCCGCATGACCGAGGCCGCCCGGCCCTGAGGCCTGAGGCCTGAGGCCTGAGCCGGGACGCCGCTCCCGCGGCCGGGCCCTGCCGAGAGCCCGGGCGGATCACGGCCGTACAACCGCCCAACGGACCCTCATTGGACCGGGTGCAGAGACAGAGGCTCCCATTCGACCCGGGGGCCGTTCACCTCCCGGATCCCTGTGGCCCGGCAGCCGTTGTTTTGCTCCAACCGCAGCCGGTAGCGCCCGTAGGGCAGCGGCGTGGTTTCGAAAGCCGGCCCTCGTGCATCCACTTCGGTCGGCCCTGTCGGCACCGTCGAGCCGTCCAGGGACTCGATGACGACGTCGAGGTTGGCTTGGGTCCGGTTCGGCTCGCAGGCCTCCGTGAAGGCCCAGTCGACCAGGGCTCGGCCTCGGGCTTCGAGGACCGCGAACCAGGGCCCGTTCCCCCCGGCGGGCTCTGCGAGCCCTTCGGCGTAGAACTCGTGAAGGCCCGAAGCCCGAACCCGAACCCGAACCCCATTCACCGGCTGGCTGTCCTGGGGGGAAGGCAGCTCCCAACCTGGAAGGGGGACCGGTCGGGCTTGGGCGCAGTCGACTTCGACCGGTGTTTCGTCCGGCGCATACCCTGCATCCCGGGCATCGAGTCGGAGGACCTCGACCCCCACGGCGTCGCACGCCCGATAACGGTCCGCCCCCACCGCGAACTCCCAGTCCAGCTCCATGAGGCGCTGCACCGGTCGAAGCGCCGCATCGAACACGTTGAGCCCTTCCACCAGGACCCGAGACTCCTGCCGCCGGTAGATCGTGGTGCCCCGGGCATCCAGGCCCCTCAGGTCCACGGTGTAGGTCTGAACCGGGAGAGGTTCGGCCAAGGCGTAGGCCCCGGCCGCACAGTCGAGCTCGAACACCACCGGACGGTGACCTTCCGCCACCAATTGGGCCCGCAGCGTATCCACCGCGCCGCCGCAGGGGGATGGGCGCCCGTTCAGCTCGAAGTCCCAACGCAGGTCCAAGAACGCCACCTCGGGGGCCAATTCGACCTGCAGCGGTCCGGCCAAGGGCGTCGTGAAGCGCCGGGCCGCCGAATACAGCAAAGCCCCGGGCGTCCCCTGCAAGTGGCCGAAGGCCCGAACCTCCAGTCGGTGCGGG
Organism: Myxococcales bacterium LLY-WYZ-16_1; assembly: GCA_031800475.1. GTDB lineage: Bacteria > Myxococcota > Kuafuiibacteriia > Kuafuiibacteriales > Kuafuiibacteriaceae > Kuafuiihalomonas > Kuafuiihalomonas phototrophica. The sequence goes on along the minus strand of DAPKRQ010000254.1, from coordinate 1,828 downwards.
CCCGGCGGCAAGCCGGCGGGCAGTTCGACCGTCGACCGCCGGCAGTCCACCGGCACGTCGAGCGGTCCGGCGCCGCTGCCCAGGGTCTCGAGTTCGGCCTCCACCCGGTCGACGCCCGGCGCAGCGGCACAGGCGACCGCTGCATCACGGATCCTCAGGCGAAACTCGGCGTCGCCGGTTGCGCCTTCGTGCAGGGCATCCGCGCCGCATGCGAGGGGGGCCAGTCCGGCTCCCAAGCCCACGGCGAGCCGAACGAAACCCCGAAGGTCGACCCCCGCCCGCGGCGCCGTGCCGGCATGTTCGAAGCGCTTCTTCACCTTCCGTCCGGTTGTATACCGTGCTCGACCTCGGGCTGGATCGACAACGTGAAATCGGTGACCCCGGGTCCGGTTGTGAAGCCCGATCGCCGGTGCTAGGGACCCGCGGATGGCAAGTGGCGGGGACCCGGCTCCCGGCGTGGTGTGGACCATTTCGAGCCAGACGGAGGCCGCGGCGGTGCCCGCAGGGCCACCTCCCGGAGACTTCATGCAAGGCCTGACCGAAGCCGGGCCCATCGGCTGGGCGACCTTCGGCATCTTGGTGGTCTTCAGCGTCGTCTCTTGGGCGATCATCGTGTTCAAGGCGATTCAGCTGCTGCGAGCGACCCGGCGGTCTGAAGCGTTCCTTTCGGCGTTTTGGGACGCGAAGCGCTTGGACCAGATGTACAAGGATTCCGAGGCATTCGGGATCAGCCCGGTCTGCCAGGTGTTCCGGGCGGGGTACGTGGAGCTGGCTCGCCTCAAGAAGCGGGCCAGCGAGGACGACTTGGGCGGCGGGATCGAAAACGTGGAGCGGGCTTTGCGGCGAAGCCAGGCCTCGGAGGTCACGGCCTTGGAGCGGCACACCACGTTCTTGGCCACGGTCGGCTCCACGTCGCCCTTCATCGGGCTCTTCGGCACCGTATGGGGGATCATGAAGTCTTTTCGGGAGATCGGACTGGCGGGGTCGGCGAACCTGGCCACCGTGGCGCCGGGGATCAGCGAGGCCCTGGTGGCCACCGCCGCCGGTTTGGCTGCGGCCATCCCGGCCGTGATCGCGTACAACTACATCGGAGCCCGGGTCCGGGTGCTCGAATCGGAGATGGACGCGTTTTCGTCGGACTTCCTCAACATCGTCAAACGTCATTACTTCCGCTGAGCGAGGACGGCGCGGTGGGCATGCACACGGGAGGGGGCCGCGGCCGGCGGGCCATGAGCGAGATCAACGTGACGCCGCTCGTCGACGTGATGCTCGTCCTGTTGATCATCTTCATGGTGACCGCTCCGCTGATCACCCAGGGTGTGGACGTGGAGCTGCCCCAAACCCGGGCGGCCCCGCTGGAAGGCACCGACGAGAAAATGGTCCTGACCGTCACCAAAGACCGTGCCATCTATCTGGGCAGTCGTCGGGCGAACCCGATCCCGCTGGAGGAGCTCCAGGCCAAGCTCGCGGCCAACGCGCGCCTGCAGCGGGAACGGGAGCTGTTTCTCCACGCCGACCGGAGCCTGGAGTACGGTTTCGTCGTGGACGTGATGTCCCGCATTCGGGAGGCGGGAGTCGACCGCTTGGGCATGGTGACCGACCCGGTGCAGCCGGAGGGGGAGTGAGCGAAGCCCAGCCCCGAGCCGAGCCGAAGGGCTTCGGATGGTTCGTCGTGGCGAGCTTCGTGGTCCACGCTGCCGCGGTCGCCGTCGTCTGGATGGTGCGCGCTGCCGATGCCCGCCCCCGGTTCGATCGGCCTCCGATTCCGGTCGACCTGGTGCAGCTCGGAAAGCCCCGAGACCCGGACCTGCTGCCCAGAAAGCCCAAA
>DAPKRQ010000253.1:0-14208 GCA_031800475.1 Myxococcales bacterium LLY-WYZ-16_1 | reverse complement strand
TCCGAACGTGTGCCCTCGCTGGACGGGGTCTGGCGGTTCGAGGTGGTCGTCGATGCCGCGGACGCGCCTTGGGGCTGGCCGGACCCCGAAACGCTGCGGCATCCCTTGGGACGAATCTGGCCCTCCGAGCTGGAGCCGCTCCGAGGCTGGATGCAGCCGCTTCTCGAATCCCACTTGGTGCCCGAGCGCGTTCGAGCCTTCGTCGACTTGCTGGAGTCGGCGAGGGACGCGTCGGCCCGCCTGCGGCTTTCGGGGCCGATGACGGTGGAAGCCGGCTGGGCACGGTGGTCCCCTTTGCGTCTGGAGGGCGGAGCAGACTGCCCGGCGAACTGGATGCTTCCTTTCGAAGGAATCCATGCGCCGGTCGCGCCCGCCGGAGACGGGCTTCGCTTCGAAGCACGGACGAGCTGGCCAGCGGGCGAGATCCGAGATGCGCTTCTCGACGATCTGGCCCGATGTGTCGGGGCCGAGGATCTGAAGGCCCTGCTCGATGAAGCGCTCGAATGCACGCGGGTCCGAGAGCTGATTCCGGATCCCATCCTTGCGCCGGTGGCGGTCCAGGTGTGCGAGCTGGCCGAGCGGATGCTCGAGGCCGACTTCCTCCCGATCGAGGGCGAAACCGAAACGTGGCGCTGGGAATTCCGCTTGCACGACGCGGAAGCAGGCTTCGCGGGCCCGAGGAGCTTGATGGTGCGCGCCTTGCCCAGGGACCGGTCGGTTCCCTCGACTTGGTCCGTCGCCCCGCAGTGAGGGCCTCGCGTCGATCCGGCCGACGAAAGTGGGGCAGGCCGAGGACCGCCTGCGAGACCCGAGCGCGTTGGACGCCGAGGCCACCCCGTGGAGCGGGGGATGGCGAAGGGTCGGGCTCAGGCGCCCAGGCGGTCCCAGTGTCGGTTCAGTCGGCGTTCGAGGGCGCCTCGATTGCGCTCCAGGTCCTCGGGAGCCTTGGTGGGAAAGAACCGACCCTCTTCTTCGGAGTCTCGGTCGACCCGCAACAGGTGGAGGGGCAGGAGCGGTTGGCCCGAGTCGTCCCGCAGCGCGCTGGCTTCGCAGGCGATCGACTCGAGCTGCAGGGCCGTCTTGCCGCCGACCTCTTTGCGCACCGCGTGGCGCGGAAGCACGATCGGCCGGTCGAGGTCGGCCAGGCGAAAGTGAAACGTGTTGGTACTGAAGTCGGGCAGCTGTTCCTGCGTGAAGTTGGGTGGAAATCGAAAACCCTCGACGATCTGCAGCTGTCCATCGACCACGGCCGGAGCTCCGCCTTTGTCCCATTTGCCGTTCACTCGTCGCTTCTCGGTCACCTCGACCGTCATGGCTGCTCCCGACCGAAGATGATGGCCAATGACGCGCGGATCTGCGGTCGCACCCAGGTTGTCGACGTTGCTGAACAGAAGATGCTCCACGCCGCGCTCGCGCAAGGCCTTCAGTATGCCCGACCCGCGCAGACAGGGATAGAAATCACCGTGGCCCGGAGCGTAGGGCGACAACTCTCCGTCCACCTCGAAGAGCTCTCCTTCGGGGGTGAGGCGCAAGCTGATCGTCTGCTCGAAGAACGACACCTGCTCCGGTCGAAGGCCGAATCGATCGGCCTTTCGCAGGTGGCTTCGGGTGGCGGTGTCCGTAGCGAAGCTGTTCATCAAGACGAGGGGGACGGGAGCGCCGTAGCGAGCCGATACGCGCCGGACGTCTTCGCACTTGAGCTCGATGAAGCTCTTTTGATCGAAGACTTCCACGACACCCTTCACGACCCCTCCGAACCGGGTGGCCATGCCTCCATTCAAGACCACGAGGGCCACTTTCCCGTGGCTCAAGGCCTCTTCGCCCGCATCTTTGGCCTCGGAGTCCGCCGGATCGAAAGGGTGAGATTCGGCCGGCTCGATGGACCCGCGAAGGATGGCGGACTCCGGAGTCAGTTCGCCGGACCGGACGGCTTCGGCCTCGGCTTCGAAACGCCCCGGCTCGAACCCATGACGAAGAAGGAAGTTCATGTCCACCCGCGGGTCGTCCAAAATGCCCATGCCCTGGTACCTCGAAGGCCCACCCGCCCGAGTCAAGGCGAGTCCGACCCCTGGGCTTCCCGATCCAACTGGCGCTCGAGTCCCTCCGCCACCCGGTCGATGGCGTCGGCTACCTCTTTCATGAAAATGGTGATCCGTTCCCCCCAGCTGTCGGTGATCTTGGCCGCCCGTCTCAGGGGCGCCAGGTCTCGCGCGATCTCCACCCAGGGCGCCGGGTCGACATCGTCATCGAAGGCCACGGTCAAGCGGTACAGTTCTCGCTGGCGGCGAAGCTCGAAGTGCGCATCCACCAGGTACTGCAGGTCGACGGCGTGCTCGGGCATCGATCGAGCAGCGGGGCCCCAACCCGCTGCGTCGGGGCGAACGTTGGCTCGGGCATAGGCCTGGATGGCCAGGAACAGCAGGTTCAGCTCTCGAAGTCCCCCCGCACCCTCCTTCAGGTTCATATCCGGCATGCGCGAAACGCGCCGCGCCCGCAGTTCCTTCAACACGTCCCGAATGAACAGTTGTCGGGACGGACCCAGCGCCAGACTCTGCACCTGATCCTTGAATTGCCGGGCCACGGAGGGGTCACCCAGCACGAATCGAGCTTCGGTCACCTCGGCCTCGTCGATGAAGGTTTCTTCGTTGCGGCGGCCCATGTGGTCGATGAGTTCGGGTATCGAAACGACCCATGCATTGAACAGCTGAGTGAAGCGGTTGTGGGGGTGCAGACCCCGGCGACTCATCGCGCCGCAGACTTGCTGAAGTACCTTTCCAAAGAACTTCTTCAGCCCTGGATCGTTTCGGTGGACCACTGCGAGATAATCGAAGTCGCTGCCGAATGCCTCTCCCCGGCCGTATCCGCCCGTCGCGAAAACGGCGATCCCAGACCCGGGTCGATAGAGCTCGAACATGGGGCTTCGGGCCCGAATGTCCCGGAAGCAAGCCTTGAACAGCTCCCGGACGTAGCGATCGACTGCCGCCGTACATTCGGTGTCTCGCGCGGAAGGCGCGCCTTCGAGCACCGCGATCAGCGAAGCCCGCAGGAAAGCCACGTCGAAGGAATCGCCCAAGAGCTCGATCTGGCCCTGCGGGTCGGGCTCGCCCGCGGCCTGCTCCAAGATCTCGGCGGTCAACTCCCGGAGTCGTCGGCTGTCGCCCAGGCGTCGCAAAAACTCCGGTGATCTGGCCATCACCCGGTTGGCAACGCGGCCCATCGCATTGCTGCGATGGTGGACCAGGTAGACGACGGAGCGCAGCGAGCGGACTACCCGGGCCGATCGGGTCGTATCGTCTTTGGCCTCGAGAAAGTCCGAAAGGTGACTCACGTTTGAGGGAGGAAAGGCGGTGGCCAAGCGAAACAACGTCTCCGACTTGGTCTCGGTTTCGAGCCCGTCGATGAAGGGCTCCACGGCCTCGGGGTGCTGGGACAAGTGATCCATCAGGGCTCGAAAGAACCGCTCCGCCGCAGGGCGACCCTGCGCATCGTGGGCGGCGAGCAGTACCAACAGCTCGATCAGAGAAGCTGCATCTTCGACCATCATCGCGATGAAGCGCCGCGCCACGTCTCGCTGCTCTTCGGGGTCGAGCTTTGCGAAGTCTTCGACGAAGCGCTTGCGCCGGTCTGGACTGTCGGAGAGGAGTTGGACGACTTCGTCCCAAAAGACGGATCCTTTGTGACGGCGAAGCTGCTCGAGCAGTTGAAGCGCTTGGTTTCCTCCTTCGGGTGGAGGAGCGTCCACCAGGCGCCGGAATGTACTGATTCGAACCAGGTGACTTTCGATGGATCGGGCCAATGGAGCGATCGCTTGCCGCGAGCGAGATCGCAAGTCCATGTAGGTTCCCATCAAGCGGGCTTCGGGCATCCTGCGCGCAGACTCGCCCAGTCCGAAGAGCAGAGCGACACGACGAACTGCCGCATCGGAGCCGTGGTCCGACAATTCGAGCCGGTCTCCCTGGAACACGTACAAGAAGACCAGGGCCCGCAGGACCTCGGTCTGCACGAACACGTCCGCGAGCTGCTCGGTTGCTGCCGGTTCGATGCCCGCATCCCGAATCGCTTGAAGCGCGTCGGGTACGAGGGGAGCATAGACCCCATGCATGACCCGCAGAGCCGTCGTGGCGAGCTTGGCGGGAACGTAGATCTCGGACTTGGGCGCCAACACACCTGGGCCCATCGTGTGTCGAAGAGCGACCCGGAGCTCGGAATTCACCGAGCGCAGAAAGCCCTCGTGGACCAAGTGGTCACCCCGTCCGGAAAAGTACTTCTGCGTGACACGTTCTCGCAGCGCCCGCTCGAGTTCGGGATTGCCGCAGAGGAACTGCGCACCCAGCAGTTGCATCTTCGAAACCACGTGTCGGTGCGGTTGATGAAGGAGCTGTTCGAACTCGTCGAGCGTGGCGCCTGCGGCCGGACGAATGAATCCCTCAGTCAAGAACAGCTGGATCTTCGAGGCGAAACGCACGAAGGTCTTGGCGACCGTGGAGAATCCCTTCGAAAGCGCGGAGCGCGCCTGCGGCGTGGCGCAGACCAAGGCCAGGTCGACATCTTCGTGGTCGGTCAAGGCTCCCACGTTGAGTGCCGCATAATCGGCTGGATCCAGGTCGGGCGCCGCCGAGGCCAGGGTCAGTTCCAAGAAGCCGCCGACCCATTCGCGGCGCAGTCTCTCCGCAGAGCGATACACCCGATGACAGGTTTCCACCCGGTGGTGCGGGTCTGGATGAAGGCTTTCGCGCAACAGGTCCTGACACATGGAGGCTTGGTTGCGCAGGTGGTGGTGAGCAAAGTAGGCCCCGACCAGAATGGGACGCGGCTCCCGACGAGATCGCGCAAAGCGGTCGACTTCGCCCATGGCGGCGATCGGGTCGGATGGCGCTCGGTCCAATGGAGCCACGCCTTCCGACGCTACCGACGCGGCTGTGAGCAACTCGCGGTACTTTCGGCTGGCTCGCACGAACCTCTGCGTGTGGTTGGCGAACCGAACGATCTCTCTGCCCAGCTTGCCGAAGGTGGGATCCAGGGTCAGGGGCTCGTTGAAGACGTCCATCCCACCACCGAAAGCATCGACCCGGTCGGGGCACCGTCCCGCCGGTACGAAAAGAATGTCGCGGGCTCGGCATGGGTACACCGACGCACCCGATCCACCCGTTCCCCCCCGATCCCTTCTCGGTCGAGCAAACGGCGCACCGTATCCGGAAGGTCCAGATGGGGTCGTCTCCGAGAGCCCGGCTTCGCCGGAGGCGGCTTGCCCCCAAGGGCCACCCGGGCCGCTTCGATCACCTCTTCCCCGACCTCGAAGGCGTCGACGGAGATGGCTGGCCCCAACGCCGCCCAAATCTGCTCGGGACGGGCTCCCCGCTCGCGCAGCGCCCCGATCGCACCGCGCAAGATGCCTTGCGTGGTGCCTCGCCAGCCAGCATGCACCGCCACCGCCGCTTCGCAGCGCTTTGCGGCCCCGCCCGGACCGCGGGAGGCCACCACCAACAGGACCGGGACGCAATCGGCGGTTCGCACCCCGGCGAACCGGTCCGGGTGCTCGACCCCCACCGCATCGGCCTGCGCCGTCGCCGACGGGCGGGACTCGGAGGCGAACACCACCCGAGTTCCGTGGACCTGCTCGACCTCGTGCAGGGGGCCGCGGGCGCCGGCGTCCTCCGCGAAGCGCGCCCTGTTTTGGTCCACCCGTTCCCGCTCATCGAACCCGTGGCCCAGGTTCAAGGACGCGAACCGGCCCTCGGACACCCCTCCGCGCCGGGTCGAAAACCCGTGAACCACCCCCGGAATCCGCGCCAGGACCTCCGACCGGAGCACCCGCTCGCTCATGCTCGCGCCTCCAGTCGGTCCAACAACTCCTGCAGATCCTTCGGCAAGGGCGCGCTCAGATCGACCCGGCTGCCGGTGCGCGGATGAGGAAACACCAGGCGTCGGGCGTGCAAGGCAGGGCGTGCGAAGTCCAGCTTCGGGTGCTGTTGGCGAAACCGCACCCAGCGGCGACCTCCGTAGGTGGCGTCGCCGACCAGCGGATGCCCCGCGTCGGCGAAGTGCACCCGAATCTGGTGGGTGCGGCCCGTGTCCAGGTCCACGTCGACCCGACTGGCCAGCCCGTAGGTGGCCTGTACGGCATATCGGGTGCGGGCCCGTTTCCCGGATCCAACCCGCGAAGAGAATTTCTTTCGCTCCCGAGGATCCCGGCCGTACCAGGTGTCGAATCCGCCGCGCTCGGGTCGGGGACACCCCAGCACCACCGCCACGTACCGCTTTTCCACGTCGCGGCGGCTGAAGGCGTCGGCGAGGCGCCCGTGGGCCATTTCGGTCTTGGCCACGACCATCACCCCCGTCGTGTCTCGGTCGAGGCGGTGCACGATGCCGGGTCGGTCGGCGGTCCCCCCGCCAGGCAGTTGTCCCATATGGTGCAAGATGCCGTGCAGCAGGGTGTGCTCGGTGTGCCCGGGGGCCGGGTGGACCACCCGACCGGCCTCTTTGTCGACGACCAACACGTCGTCGTCCTCGTAGAGGATGCGGAGCGGGATCGCCTCCGGGGTCCAGCTCCACGGGCGGGGGGCCGGCGGCGCGTATCGGACGACCTGGCCCGTTCGCACCCGGGTCTTGACTCCGCGTACGGGTGCGGACCCGTCGATGGTCACCGCGCCCGCTTCCACGTGGCGCTGCAGGGCCGACCTCGAACGCTCGGGCCAACACACGACCAGGAAGTGGTCGAGCCGAAGTCCCGCGTATTCCGGACCCACGGTCCGGGCCCCGGCCGCGGAGCCGTCGTCGTCCTCTTCTTCCTCGAGATCGAGTTCAGGTCCGTTCACCACATCTTCGACGGGATCGACCCCTTGCTCCGCAGGACCACGTCGACGATGGCACGGTAGAAGAAGTTGCTCCGAGCGCGAAGGTCCGGGTCGACTCGGCTTTCGTACAACTGCAAACCCTCTCGGATCTCCGGCTCCAGCGCCACGAACACGTCGTCGTTCTTCACCGCCCGAGCAATCTTGTCTTCGTTGTATAGGGAGATGTCGCTGGCGATGGTCCGAGCCAGACGCCGCGCGCCCTCTGGGGTGTCGATGGCCGCCATCGCCCGGATTTTCAGGGCAGCCCTTGCTTCGAGTCAACGCGGCGGCTCACGAAAGGCGTGTTGCGCGTCGCCCCGAGACGGCGTGACGGTTCGAGCCAGGCGACGGACCGGCTCATCTGCGCGCCCATGTCTCCCATTTTTCCAGGTAGGCTTTCGTCGTCTCGTCCGGGTCGAGACCGACCTCTTGCGCGAAAGCCCGAACGAACCCTCGCACGTAGACCCGAGCGTTCGGCACGTCGGCGAACCGCTCTTCTTCCAGAGCACGCAAAGTGCCCGCGCTGATCCGGGTCCGTTGAGACAGCTCGGCGATGGAGATGCTCTGCTCCGTGCGGGCTCGAGCCAACCGGGTGCCGGGGGAGCCGGCTTCGTCGTCGTGCGGCTGGGTATGAGGCCCCGGGGGGGAAGGAGGCGCCGAACTCATCGAGCGAAAGACTATTCCTCCGCGAGCTCGGTGTGCCAGTAGCTCGCGTCCACCATCGACAGAAAGGGCCGCCAGTCTTCGGGGTTGGAGGCGCCGTCCCGTCCTCGTTCGAAAGGCGACCACCGAGGTCGGCTGGGCGCCTTCAAAAGGCGCATCCCGGCCTCGTGCGGCAGGCGGTTTCCCTTCTTCAGATTGCAGGTCACGCAGCTGCACACCACGTTCTCCCAGGTGGTCCGGCCGCCTCGCGAGCGGGGGATCACGTGGTCGAGGTTCAGGTCGTTTCGGGCGAATCGATGGCCGCAGTATTGGCAGGTGAGCTTGTCCCGCAGGTAGATGTTCTGACGTGAAAACCGCACATGCAGCCGCGGGAATCGCTCGAATACCTGAAGAATGATCACGCGCGGAATCCGGATCGTCCGGGCCACCGTCCGAATCACGTTCGGGTCGTTCACCTCGGCCGACAGGGCCGCCCACGACTCGAAATCGAAGGTCTGGAACTCGCGGTCGATCGCTTTCGCGGTGCCCTGATACAGCAGTGCGAACGCCCGACGGACCGTCGTGATGTTGACCGGCTGATAGAGCCGATTCAGCACGAGCACGTTTCCGTCCAGGGCACTCATCGTCGCGCGGCAAAATACCCGGTGGTCGTCCGTCCGACCAGGGCCATGCGTCGATTTGGCCAAAAACTTGCGAAGATGTCACCGAACGGGCGGAAACTTCAGTCGGAAGGGGCTTGAAGACGGGCCCGAAGGGCTTGCCACACGGCCGCGGGCACGTACCGAGAGGCATCCCCCCCATTGGCCGCGATCTCCTTCACGAGGGAACTCGACACGTAGACGTGCTCCGACTCGGTGAACAGGTAGACCGTCTCCACGTCCGGAGCCAGGTCGCGGTTCGCGAGGCCGAGCTGAAACTCGTACTCGAAGTCGGTCAAAAGTCGCATTCCCCGCACGATCACGCCCGCGCCGATCCGCTGGCAAAACTGGATCAGCAGGCCCTCGAAGGTCTCGACGGTCACGTTCGAAAGTCCCGCCAGGGATTTTCGCAACAGTTGCAGCCGCTCCTCCGAGGAGAACAGGGTCGTCTTGGAGGGATTGACCCCGATGGCCACCGTGACCCGCTCGTACAATCGGGAGGCCCGTTCGATGATGGAGGTATGGCCCAAGGTGACCGGGTCGAATGTGCCGGCATACACCGCGTGCCGAACGTCCATCCTCCAGGTCTTCGATCGGGGGGACCGTCCAGTCAAAGAAAGAGCTTTCGAGCCCCTCTCGGGCCGTGATAGCACCCCGCGGCGATGGGTTTGGATCACCGCCAGGACGAGGTCCAGGACTTGAAGCGGCGCTTCGACGCGCTGCGAGGTTATCTTTGACCTGCCCGCCAAGAAGAAGCAGCTGGGCGAAATCGAGGCGCTGAGCGCCGACCCGAACTTCTGGAACGACCCAGACAAGGCCCAGCGCCTGCAGCGGGAGCGGGCCAAGCTGGAAGGCACCATCAAGGAAATCGAGCACGTAGAAACCCGCATCGAAGAGGCACAGGTCATGCTAGAGCTGGCCGCCGAAGAGGGCGACGACTCGGTGGAGGGCGAAGTGGCCGAAATGCTTTCCGAAGCCGGCGACGAGTTGGCCCGGATGGAGCTGCGGCGGATGATGGCCGGCAAGCACGACCGGAAGAATTGCATTCTGGAAATCCACGCCGGCGCGGGCGGGACCGACGCCCAAGACTGGGCGGAGATGCTGATGCGCATGTACGTCCGCTGGGCTGAGCGGGCCGGATTCGACTTGGAGCAGGCGGACTTGCAACCCGGCGAGGAGGCCGGGATCAAGAGCGCCACGCTGCTGGTGGACGGAGAATACGCGTTCGGTTGGCTGAAAGCCGAGGAGGGCGTGCACCGGCTGGTCCGGATCTCACCCTTCGACGCCAGCGGTCGCCGGCAGACCGCTTTCGCGGCGGTACGGGTTACGCCGGACCTGGACGACGAGGTCAGTGTCGACATCGACTGGGAAAAGGAGGTTCGCGAGGACCGTTTCCACGCCAGCGGTGCCGGGGGTCAGCACGTGAACAAGACCGAGTCGGCCATTCGATTGACCCACATTCCGACCGGGATCGTGGTCAGCTGTCAAAGTGAGCGGAGCCAGCACAAAAACCGCGCGACCGCCCGCAAGATCTTGGGTGCTCGGCTGTACGACTATCTACAGGCCCAGCAGGAGCAGGAGCGAGCCCAAGAGGCGTCGGAGAAGCTCAAGATCGAGTGGGGCTCTCAGATCCGGTCCTACGTCAACCACCCGTATCGAATGGTGAAGGACCACCGAACCGATTTCGAAACGGCGCAGTTCGACCAGGTCCTGGACGGCGGTCTCGATGGCTTCATGGAAGCTTATCTACTCAAAAGCTCCGAGAAGGCTTGATGCGGAGGCGGATCCACGTCCGGACCGAGGGTCGGGGCTTTTATGACATCACCGACGCGGTGCGCGACGTGGTTCGCGAGGCTTCGGTGCAAGAGGGGCTGGCTCAGGTGTTCATTCGACACACGAGCGCCTCGCTCGTTTTGAACGAAAATGCCGATCCCCAGGTCCGCCGGGATCTGGAGCGGTTCATGGCCGACCTGGTGCCCGACGGCGACCGTCGGTTTATGCACCGCGAGGAGGGCCCGGACGACATGCCCGCCCACGTTCGGGCGGTGCTGACGTTGCCGAGCGTCGGCATTCCGGTGGCGGGCGGCCAGCTCGACCTCGGGACCTGGCAGGGACTGTACCTGTGGGAACATCGCACCCGGGGACATGATCGGGAGCTCGACGTGCTCGTTCTGCCGGTCTGAGCGTCTCGGCCTTGCGACGCCGAATCTGCATGGGATAGGCCCGCCGGGTGCGGCACCCTCTGATCGACCGCCTGGAAGAGGTGGGTTACGTCGTGGCGCTCCGCCGCCATGCTTGGTCCGAGGTGCTGGTCCGCGGCTTCGGCGAGGTCTGGATCGGGCACGGGACCGACGAGGCCGAGGCTTTGCGGCACGCGGTGCGGCAAATGTGTCCGTCGCGGCTGGCGGAGCAAGCCTTGGGTCCCGTGGGCTTCGGCGCCGAGCGGGCGGGGGGCGCAACCGCGCGACCGCCTTTGGCCCGCAAAGAGGACGGGGAGTTTCCGAGCCCGGAGCGGTCGATCGAGGGCCTCGATACTTTGAGCCAGCGGATTCGGGACTTGCGGCCCGAACTCGCCGCTTGCAGCGCCGAGCGACAACGGCTGTGCATGTTGGCCTGGATCTGCGAGGCCCGAGCCGCTGCGGAGCTCCACCCCGAAGACGGCGCGATCCGAGAATGGGTCACCGGCATCTCCCGCACCCTGACCGACATTGGCAAAGCGTACTGGCCGGGCTCCGTGACCGCCCTGCAGCTGCACATCCAACCCCGGGAGCTGCCCCGTCACCTGCTGGGAGGAACGGCGAGCACGTGGAGCGAAGCGGCGGAGATGGCGGAGCGTGCCTTGCGTACGGCCGAGTCCGATGCCGGGGCTTCGGGGCGAGATGCCTTCGGATACGCCGACGGGGCCCATCTGGACCCCCCGCCCGAAGCACCGGAGGGTCTGCTGCACCGGCTCGTGGCGGAGCTGGAGGCAGAGCACGGCAGCCTGGAGCGGGGCGCCGAGCCGGAGCACGGCCGCGACCGGGTGCCCGATCCGAACCGTTTTCGGGCGTGGGTGCGGCAGGTCCGTTGGCTTCGCCGCAGCGCCGTCGACGTGGACACCTGGGCCCGGGCCATGGGGCGGCTTCGGTGGTGGAGCCACCGGCGAGCGCAGCTTCCGACCCTCGAACTCGACGCGGATTTTGCCCCGGATCGGCCCTGGGCCGAGCACGTGCCCGAGGTTTCACCCGGTACCGGCCGGCCGCCCCCACTTCGGCCCGAAGCCCGAGCCGCCCTGGAAGGACGGCGACTGTTGTTCGTGGGCCACCGCCGAGACCCGGAGCTGATGGCCCTCCTTCAGCGAGAGGTGTCGGACCTGCGGGTGGACTTTCGTCTCGCGGAAGCCGGCTTTCTTCGAGAGCTGCAATCCAACTTGCGGGAAGGGGACTACGCTTGGGTAGCAGGCGCCCTGGGGCTTCAGGACAAGGTCGGTGACTCGAGTCTGGCCGCGGCCTGCCGTCATCACGACGTGCCGTACCTGCGGGTCCACTTCAACGAACCGAACCGGGTGCTCGAAGGCCTGTCCCGGGGGCTCGCTTCCGCCGCCCCGACCTGACCGCGCTCTTCGGCTCTTCTTCGCGACACATCCGGCTCGCGCCGGCCGAGTCAGCGGCCACGAGAGCGACGCCGAATCTTCGCTTCGAGCGCTTCTTGTCGAAGGAGCTCTTCGGTCTTTTCGAGGGTGACGTCGAAGCGAATCTCATCAAAGGGTTCGGGTGTCAGAGACTGTTCCCAAGGCTCGTAGCCGACTCGCTCGATCCGTAGAGTGGATGGCTCGCCCACCGGGACCGTGACCTCGGTCGGCGTGAAGTCCTGCTTGTCGCCATTCAGCCACACCATGGATTCCGCCGGCTTGCTGGTGATCGGTACCTGGATCACCGCGTCGGGGAACGGAAGCGTGAGGGTCCGCTTTTCTTCGCCGGAAAGGGTCACGGTGGCGGTGACCGGCTGAAAGCTTCCGAGCGTCAGTCGGACCCGGTGTCGGATGCCGCTCTCGAGATTCTCGACGGTGAGCGGAGTACTTCTTCCGGTTTCGTTTCCGTTCAAACGAATGTTTGCTCCAGACGGTATGCTTTGAATGGTCAACAGTGCCGGTGGGTTTCGTCCGATGAAGGCGTGCCGCAAGAAAGTCCGGACCCCGGGGCTGAACGCCGCCCCCAGGGCGGTCAGCACCGCCACCGCCACCGCCACCGCCACGCCGATCATGGTAGGCGACGGGCCCGAGCCGGAGGGGTTTCGCGGAGGCTTTGCAGGAGCCCCGGCCGGTGGTCCCGACACCTCGGCCGAGCCGTCCGTCGAAGCGGCGGGAGGTGGCGCACTCGCCCCCGAGTTGGGACCCGGCGGAATCCGAGCCGGCTCGAGCGGAGCGGTGCCCGCGGGCGTGGAAGCGCCCCCTGTGGGGAACTCGGGAAGACCCAGCTTGGGGGCTGGCGGCGCCGTCGGCGGGCTCGAGGGGGCGGCGCCGGACAGCGGTGGCGGAGCGACCGGGGCCGTGGCCGGCGCGGGGGTGCCGGCCGCGGCCGGCGGAGGGGCGGGGGTCGGAGGCGGAGGCGCGCTGGGACTCGGCGGGGCCGAGGGCGGTCGCAGCGGCTCGGCACCTGCCGAAGGTCCCGGCCCGGGGAGGAACGGGGCCCCGGCCGGGCTCGGTACCGGATCGGATGGCGAAGACCCGACCCGGCGGGTCGGATCCAGTGCGAACTGGGCGTTCAGAAGCTTGGCCAGCTGGGCCGGCCCGTAGCAGGGGTCTTCGCCATAAAGCTGACGGGCCAGTTCGTCGCGGAGCTCGCGGCACGAAAAGCGCTGGCTGCGATCGGCCAAGGCTCGGTTCACCGTGTGGACCAGACGGGGGCTGGAACTGGTCACCACCCGGTCCAGACTGGGTGGTTGGGCGGGCGGCGGCTGGCCCGACAGCAGATGGAACATCATGGCGCCCACGCCGTAGACGTCGAACGCCGGGTCCAAGGGCCGTCCGCTGGCGCCGTCCGGTGGGGTGTATCCAGGCGGCAGACCCGAAAGAGGCGGGATGTAGGAGCGATACCGATTCGGACCGTAGCCCAGCCCCCGCAGGCCCACGCTGCCCCCGAAACCGAGCCACACCGCCGCGGGGATCAGGGCCCCGTGCACCTGGTGCAGCGGGCCTTGCGCGTCGGCTCGATCATGCAGCGCCATCAGGCCGTCGAGGATCTGAATGCTCACGTAGAGCACCGCATGGACCGGGATGCGGCTGCCGTGTTCCGCCGTGCGCAGGATCAGGGCAGAAAGAGGGCGACCGGGCGGTCTGGCGAATGCCGCGAAAACTTCCTCGGGACCCTCCACGCGCTCGACCAGGGGCAGCAGGTTGGGACTGTCCGCCGACAGGTCTTCGGATCGCCGCAGCACTGCAGCCGCTGGATCGTGGCGCCCGGCGGACTCGACCAGAACGGTTCGAACCACGCCGCCGGGGGTGGTGTACGTGCCCTCCCAAAGCTGCACGCCCGCTTCGGCCGGGTGGTGGGCGAACAGGCGCAAAGGCCCCACCTGTCGCGGGGCCACCGCCTCGTCCACGGTTCGATCGAGTTCCGACACGCCAGCTAGCTATCGCAGTCCGAGAGACCACTTTCAATCCACCGGCCCGGCGGAACCGGCGGATCGAGCGGTTCAACGCATTGCGACATCGATGTGATTTTCGTCGTCCCAGCCTTTGAAGTCGGCCGTAGAGTGCGTAGATGACGACCATGCAGTTTCGCTGGGTGGGACTGGCCGGAGCGCTGGGCTGTGCGCTCTGGGCGTGCGGGGAAGATGGCGGGGGATCCGGCGCTGGGACCGACGACGGAGGCAACCTGGAGTTCGGGCAGGTCACGGGGATCGCGGAGGACAGTTGGCTGATGAGCACCTGGGCCCCCAACGCACAGGTGGCGTTCGCCGTGGGCGGGGTGGTCGACCGGGACGACCGCACCGGTCGTGGGGTCATGCTTCGCCGGGATGGGTCGGGCTGGAGCGAAGTGGCGCTTCCCGTCGATACCCCGATGCTCAACTGGGTATACGGCTTTGGCGAAGAC
>DAPKRQ010000252.1:0-3283 GCA_031800475.1 Myxococcales bacterium LLY-WYZ-16_1 | reverse complement strand
GGGCCGCCGCCTCCGTCCGCGAGAAGCAGACCGGGCGCCTGAGCCGCCTTGGCCCGAGGTGGTGGGGGCATCGCTGCTCGGCCTGGTGTTGGCGGCGGGGCCGTTTTACTGGGGCGGCGGCCAGAGCGTGGCGTTCGGGTTCGGGGCCACCGGCTTTGGCCCGGCTGTGTTCGTGGCCATCGGGGCTCTGCTCGGCGCCCATGTTCGGTCGTTCGCGGCGGTCTCGGGAACCGCGTTCGGTTGGCTCGCCTGGACCGGGCTGTCCTACGTCGTGGCCCGGTGGGTCTTTTGGGATCCGAGCGGCATCGGGTCGGCCACCCTGGTCTCGAGCCTAATCGGAGCGGTGGGGGTCGGCGCCGCCACCTCGGCCCGACTGGGACGTCTCGGCTTTCCGGAGTGTGCGGGGGCAGCCACGGCGGTCTCGTTCGTCGTGTTCTTTTCGGTGGCGAGTGATCCGGAGCTCTTGGCCGAGCGCCTGAACGCGCCGGTTCCCCAGATTCTGATCGCAGCCTCCCTGCTCCCGCCAGTGCTGACCAGCGCCTTCTTCACGGTGGGGGCCAGCCTGGGGTTTTTGGCCTTCGGGGGCGGCCGCTTCGATCCGGGCTTTCTGACCGAGCTGCAGGTTGCCTTGCGCTATCTGCGAGCCCAGAGCCGGACCGCCGTGGTGGGCGCAGTGACCGTGGTGGCCATTTTGGGCGTGTGTCTCGGGGTGATGGCACTGATCGTGGTGCTGTCGATCATGAGCGGATTCGAGGCCGATCTGAAGACCAAGATCTTGGCGGCCCACGCCCACCTGATGGTGACGAAACACGGAGACGACTTCGTGGAATACGCGGACGTGGAGGCCCGAGCCGCCCGCTTGGCGGGCGTGGAGTCCGCGGCAGCCTTCGTGCTCGGCGACGCCATGATCAGCACCGACGTTGGTTTGTCGGGCACCTTGGTCAAAGGCCTGGATCCGGCCCGGCGCTCCGGCCTGCGGTCGCTCGAAGAGAGTCTGCAGCAAGGTTCCATCGACGATCTGCTCCATCCCGAAAACATTCCGGGGGCCTGTCCGAAGGGGCTTCAAAGCCGGACCGCCACCGTCGGTTCGGGTTCGGGAGCAAATGGGCCGTTGTGGCTCGACGAGCCCGCGGTCCTCGGTCGGGCGGGCTGCGGCCGGGTGCTGCCCGGCATCATTTTGGGCCGGGAGTTGTCCCGGGCCCTCCGAGCGTATGTCGGCGACGTGGTCAAGCTGGTCTCGCCCACCTCCGACGAGCTGGGCCCGATGGGGCCCGTGCCCAAACTTCGCAAGTTTCGGGTGGCGGGGATCGTGTTCACCGGGATGTACGAGTACGACGCCAAGTTCTCCTATCTGGCCATGGAAGATGCTCAGCGCTTTTTCGGCATGCGCGACCGGGCCACCGGCGTGGAGCTGAAGATCGCCGACTTGGACGAGACCACCTACATCGCCCGCAATTTGAAGGCAGCGCTGGGCGGGGAGCCCTACGTGGTCCGGGACTGGAGAAGCCTGAACCGAGAGCTGTTTTCGGCGCTGCTGCTCGAAAAGATCGCCATGTTCATTGCCTTGACCATGATCGTGATGGTGGCCTCCTTTCTGATCGTGGCCACCCTGGTCATGATCGTGCTGCAGCGGGGCAAGGAGATCGCGATCCTGAAGTCCATCGGCGCCACCGATGCGGCGGTGATGAAAGTGTTCGTGCTCCAAGGATTGGTCGTCGGGGTCGGTGGGGCTCTGCTCGGGGTCGCGGGTGGGGTTGCCGCCTGTTGGTGGCTTCGAACCTTCGGATTCCGGCTGGACGACCGCGTGTTTTACATCGACAAGCTCCCGGTGGTTCTCGACCGCACCCAGGTGGTGGTCATCGCGGTAGCGGCGGTGACGATCAGCTATCTGGCGACGATCTATCCGGCGTTGACCGCCGCACGACTGGACCCGGTGGATGGGTTGCGCGATGACTGACGCCGAGCCGCTGGTGCAGATCCGGGGACTGCACAAGGACTTCATCCTGGAGGGGCAGCGGATCCACGTGCTGCGGGGCATCGATCTCGACATTCGAGACGGAGAGCGGGTGTCGATCATCGGCATGTCGGGATCCGGCAAGTCGACGTTCCTGCACCTGCTCGGCACCTTGGACCGGCCCACTGCGGGGACGGTTCGGTTTCGCGGTGAGGACGTGTTCGGACTGTCCGCGGCGGAGCTGGCACGCTTTCGAAACCGGACCATCGGGTTCGTGTTTCAATTCCACCACCTGCTCCCGGAATTCTCGGCGCTGGAAAACGTGGCTTTGCCGGCTCGAATCCAGCGGGTCCCGCCGGCCGAAGCAGACCGTCGGGCCACGGCCATGCTGGACCGGGTTGGCCTGGGGCACCGGCTGCATCACCGTCCCGGCGAGCTGTCGGGCGGCGAGCAGCAGCGGGTCTCCATCGCGCGGGCCCTGGTGCTGGAGCCAGAGCTGCTGCTGGCGGACGAGCCCACGGGCAATCTGGACGAGGAGAGCGCGGAGGGCATCCACGAGCTGCTCGACCGCACCCACCGGGACACGGGGCTGACGGTGGTGCTGGTCACGCATCGCTCCGAGCTCGCCCAGCGCATGCCGCGACAGCTGCAAATGTCCGGCGGCCGGCTGCAGCCGGTGGATCCCAGGTCGTGAAAAGACCTGGAAAATCCCGTCCGAACCGCTTAGCGTTTTGGACGACGGGACGGTGTCGGAGCGGGCCAGGCGGCTCCCCGGACGCCGGGCGAACCCCATGATCGTAGACCTTCAGGTACAGCTTCAAACCGATGATGGCTCCCGGGTCGATCCCGGCGAGCTCATGCAAACGGCCCAACGGGCCGGCCTCGACGGGTTGGTCTTGACGGAGCCCGGGGAGCTCAACCCCGAACTGGACGGGTATCGAGAGGCCGCCGCCGAGGTGGGCATCAAGGTGTACGCCGGCGCCGAAGTGGTCACCAACCACGGGCTGATCCTGTGTGTCTTGCCCGCGGGTCAGCGGCTGGAGCCCGATTTCGCGGCAAAGGACGGCGAAGTGTACGACGGACACGCGGTGATCGATGCGGTCGAGGACCTGGGCGGCGTCACCGTGGCCGTCCGTCCCTATGACCGCGACGTGGCCCTGCCCATGGGCGACCATCTGTTCTCGCTTCAAGGCCTGGTGGCGTGCGACGTCCTGAACGCACAGGTCTCGGAGATCGCCAACGATCTGGCCCTCGAGGCCGCGACCAACATGGAGATGCCTTGCGTGGGCATCTCGTCCTCGAAGGGGTCGGTCTCGTTGGGAGGCCACG
>DAPKRQ010000251.1:0-3968 GCA_031800475.1 Myxococcales bacterium LLY-WYZ-16_1 | reverse complement strand
GGTCTGGACGTGGTCGAGGCCCTGTCCCACGCCCACGAGGTGGGCCGGACTCGGGACGGGCGCCCGTGGGTCCACGGAGGGGTCCGGCCGGACACCCTTCAGGTCGGCTTCGACGGACGGGTCCGGGTCACCGGTTTCGGGGCCGGACCGTTCGCTGCCCACCGCTCCGAATCCGGGGCCTTCGATCCCCGGAGCTACATGGCGCCGGAGCAGATCTTGCGCGGTCCCGATCGGGCCACCGTGGCCACGGACGTCTACATGGTGTGCGCCGTCCTGTATCGGTTGGCGGCGGGCGCGCCACCCCACATCGGCAGCGGCGATCTGGAGCAAGCCATCTTGACCGGCGACGTGCCGAGGCTTCCGGCCGAGACCGCCGAGTTGCAAGATGTCCTGCGAAAAGGGCTGTCCCGCGAAGCCCACGACCGCCATGAAGACCTGGAGGCGCTGCAGCAGGCGCTGCGGGATGCGGTGGGTCCGGAGCAGGTGCCGGATCGGGAAGAGGTGGCCAGGGTCTTGGGTATCCTGATTCCCTCCGACAGCTCGGCCCGGCAAGGGCGTCGGGCGCTGCTCGAGTCCGCAGCCGATCCCGACACCGCCACGATTCTGTCGGTGCGGCAGGGCCATCGCCCGGTGGCAGCACCCGGCTTCGGGCCCTCTTCGGCTTGGACCGTTTCGCGGGCGGGCGGCGGCGAGCGCGGCCCGCCGTCCGAGGGCTCGCCGGATGGATCCGGCGGTGTCGGATCGTTGGAGGGAGCCCCGGGGGCGGCTTCGGTTTCGAGCGGTGTGGGCTCCGAGTCCGCGGCCGCCGGGGGGACGCCGCCTCCCGGAGAAGCTTCGGATCGGTCCCGTCCGGGCGCCGTCGCGACGGCGCGGTCCACAGGCCCCGAGACGGCGCCGGTCGCGGAGGCCATGGCGGGCGCCGAAGTCGGGGACGGATCTGGCCCCCGAGACGTGGCGCCCGACGAACCGGTGCCCGGGATCGATGCCGACGAAGAGGTGTCGCACTTCGAGGACGACGGGTCTCGGTCCGTCGGGTGGCTGGTGGGCCTGGCGGTGGTGGCGGGCGTCGCCCTCGTCTTTTGGGCCATGCCCCCGTCCCAGACCGCCGAGATCGATCCGGAGGGGGGCGCGCCGCCTCGGGAACTGGTGGAGGCGGCGCTGCGGCGGGAACGGCCGGACGGCGTGGTGGGTCCCAAATCCGTGCCGTCCGATGCGGTGTGGAGACAGGTCGTGTTGGAGGTCGACCCCCCGGTGGATGTCTACTGGGGAGACCGAAGGCTGGGCCGGACCCCGACCCGGGTGCGCCTGCCCGCGGTGCGGGTGGAGCTGCGGCTGACGGACCGGGCTCGGCGGATCAATGCGTATCGGGTCATCGAACCCTCGGCCACGGCGCTCGACGTGGTCTTGGAGCCGGCAGAGCTCGCCCTGGACGCGCCCGCCGGCGCCGACGTGTTCCTGAACGGCCGCCGCCTCGGTAAAGCGCCGGTGGGCACCGTGACCCTCTACGAAGGCGACTACCTGATCGACGTGCGCCATCGCGGTCGTCGATTCAAGCGATTGCTCCGGGCTGAGCCGGGATCCCGGCTGGCCGTGACCGCCGACCCATGAGCGCCCTGCCTTGGCTGTTGGGGCTCGCCGCGGGCGCTGCGGTGCCGGTTCACGAGCCGCCCCGGGCGGTGGTGCTGGTGGTGGCGCCCCCCGGGGTGGAGGTCCGTCCATCCCCGTCGGTGTGGTTGCATCGGGGCGCCTCGTGGGTCGAGCGCCACACCTTTGTCCAAGTTCGGTCCCAGGAGCAGGTGGGCCTGTCGGACCTGAGCCTCGAAGAGTGCCCGGGCTCGCGTCTGTTCAGCTGTTGGACCGAGCAGGCCCTCCGGGCGGCGGGGACCGGGCTGGACTTCGTGTGGGTGTTGAGTTTTGCCCGGCGCGGCGGACGGGCCCAGCTCCGGAGCATTTGGATTCCGGCCGAGCCTTGGCCGCCCGAGCCGGCGGCGGGTGCGGACCTCTTTCGAGACGGAGGGCCCGACGCCGAGGACCTGCGGCGGGAGCGGGCGGTGTTCGATCGGGCCTGGATCGGGCCCTGGTTGCCCGCGCGAGATCCAGGGGCGGTGCTGGGACGAGCCGTGGATCCGGTGCGGTCGTGGCTCGAAGCGAACGGGTACGACCGACCGCCGGCCGCCCTTCGGCTGGACGCACTGC
This sequence comes from Myxococcales bacterium LLY-WYZ-16_1, assembly GCA_031800475.1. Lineage (GTDB taxonomy): Bacteria > Myxococcota > Kuafuiibacteriia > Kuafuiibacteriales > Kuafuiibacteriaceae > Kuafuiihalomonas > Kuafuiihalomonas phototrophica. Next base: position 1,772 of record DAPKRQ010000251.1, on the reverse strand, counting down.
CGGCGGACAGTCGGGTCGAGGTGGATGGCCGGAGGGTGCTTTCGAACGCCGGCGGCTCCGTCACCCTGACGCCGATCTTGCCCGGGACCCGGGACGTGGTGGTGGAGGCCGGCGGTCGCACGGTCGAGCGCCGCTTCGAGTTGGAGCCGGCGACCACGGCCACCTGGAGCCTGCCGGATCGGCGGCGCGGAGGGGGCCATCCTCTGCTGTGGGCGGCCGCGGTCACGGCAGCCGGGGCGGCAGTGACCACCGGGATCGCAGCTGCGACCGATGCCCCCGTGGCGTGCTTGGTGGCGGACCGATCGGGGGACTGCAGCAGTGAACTGGCCACCGCCGGCGGCCACAGCCCCGGGATTCGGGTGGGAGACGGGGCGCGGAATGCACCGGGCGTGCCCCTGGCCCCGGTGGCCCTGGGGCTCGGGGTCGCCGCCGCTGGGGCGGCAGCGTCGGCATGGGCTTTTCCCGAGTTCTGCCGCGAGCGCTGGTGGCTGTGCGGACTCGGGGCCTCGCTTCTCGGGACCGGTGCCGGCGCCGCGTGGGCCGCCGCCCGGTGAGCCCTGGGGACCGGGCCCAGATGGGCCGCGGCCCCGGCCTGGGTCCGGTCCGCGAGATTCGTTGCAGGCCGGGGTTCGCTGGCGCGAACCGGGTGGCCCCGGCCCGACGGAGGGCGCGGTTTCGTACGGTTTCTCCCGCCTCGGGGACCGGGTTAGGTTCCAGCCCGGGATGGAGCGGACCCAACTGCGACAACGGCAGTGGTTTGCCGGGCGGTTCCAGCTCCAGTTTTGCCTGGGGGCCGGGACCTCGGCGGAAGTGTGGTGCGCTTTCGACCGGGAGACGTCCCGACGGGTGGCTTTAAAAAAATACCACCGCCAGCTGCGGGATCGCCGGTACGGGTGGCGCCGCATTCGCCGAGAGTTGGAGGTGCTTCAGGCTCTGTACCACCCCCACGTGGTGAATCTGCTCTCGGCGGACCTGCACGGAGACCTGCCCTACCTGGTCTTCGAATATGTCGAGGGACAGACCTGGCGAGACGCCATGGTCCGTCGGGCGAAGGCCGGCCAGCGGTGGCCTCTGTCCGATCTCCTCCCCCGGTTCTTCGAGGTCGTGTCGGCCATGTCCCATGCCCACCGCGCCGGGGTCGTTCACCGGGACCTGAAGCCCTCGAACCTGCTGCTGACCGAGGACCCCCCGGCCGCACAGGTCTTGGACTTCGGTGCAGCGAAGATGATGGACCTGGCCCCCAGCGAACAATCCACCGAAGGGAGGGTGATCGGCTCGCTGGCGTACATGGCGCCCGAACAGTGGGCCGGCCGTTCCGAGCCGGCGTCCGACCAGTTCGCCTTGGGCGTGCTGCTGTACGAATGCCTGACCCTCGAGCGGGCGTGGCACTACGCTCCCCGGCCGGCCGGACCCGTCGAGCTGATGGAGCGGATCCGCAATGCGCCCCGCCCCCGGCCTTCGAACACGGACCCGGCGCTGGCCGGATTCGACGACTGCGTGGCCCGGGCGCTGCATCCTTCCGCCGACGGCCGGTTCGCGGACCTGGAAGGGTTCGGCGATGCCGTCCGGCAGGCCTGGCGGGAGCACGTGCTGAGCGCGGGCGACCCGACCGAGCTGCGCGTGGCCCCCACGCGCGTCGATCCCCAGCCCGATCCCGGCTCGCCTCCCCAGCCAGACCCCGGCTCGCCTCCCCAGCCCGACCCCGGCTCGCCTCCCCGCGCCACCCCATTGCGGGACCCGCAGGCCCCCCGCGCTCCCGGCGACACCCGGGT
>DAPKRQ010000250.1:0-9097 GCA_031800475.1 Myxococcales bacterium LLY-WYZ-16_1 | reverse complement strand
TCGGCCCCGCCCACGGTCACCCCGAGCCGCCCTTGGGAGACGTCGGACAGAATCTGGGACACCTGAAGCGGCACTTCCTGCTGCATGCCCTGAAGCTGCAGAAGCATCCGATACATGCCGCCCTGCAGGTTGTCTGGCGCCACCCGTTCCCGAAGAAGTTTTTCGGCCAAGGGTCGAGCCTCTTCGGCCACGTCCAAGTCCGGATCCAGCGAGCGGATCACCCCTTCCAGGGTGGCTCCAGCCCGACCGAGCAGGGCGTACTCCGCCGGGATGCGGATGCCGTGGCGCACGGCCAAATCGAGCAGCTCGTTCAGAAGGTGCTGGCTGTCCAGGTCCCTGAGCGCGCGGCCCAGATATCGGTCGAGCAACATGGCCACGTCGCGGCGCACGCTGGCGATGTCGACGCGGCGGCCGGACTGTCCCAGTCGGTGCAGGGTGCGGGCGACCGTGTCCGCGTCCCGAACGGCGATCGCCAGGGTCAACACCACCAAGGTCTCTTGCATCTCGGGCGTCAGACGACCGACCAGCCCGAAATCGAGCATGCCGTACCGGCCGTCCCGCAGCAGCATCAGGTTGCCGGGGTGAGGATCTCCGTGAAACAGGCCGTCCGTGAACAGCTCGTCGAAAGCCTCGCGCACGATCCGCTTTGCGATGGCGGGCTTGTCGCAGTCTGGCGGAAGTCGACTGAACGGAACGCCATCGAGGAAGTCGAGCGTCAGCAGGGACGGCGTCGAAAACTCCGCATGAACCGCCGGGATGACGATGTCCGGACGGGTCGCGTGCAGCTGCCGAAACTCGCGGATGTTCGCTGCCTCGTTCGAGAAGTTGAGCTCCTGCAAGAGCCCTTGCTCGAACTCCTGCACCAGGCCCACCGGCTCCGCCAGCTGGGACTCCTCGATCACCGCGTCGAGGATTCGCGCCAAACGAAACATGATGTCCAGGTCCGACCGGACCTCATCCCGAATCCCCGGACGCTGAACCTTGACGACGACCTCCTGCCCGCTCCGCAATCGCCCCCGATGCACCTGCGCGATCGACGCGGTCGCGAGGGGTCTTTCGTCGATGCGCTCGAAGCAGTTGCCGGGATCCTGGCCGAGGGCGATGCGCAACGCCTTTTCGATCTCCGAAAACGGGAGCGGCTCGCAGTGGTCTTGCAGCTGGGCCAACTCTTCGATGTAGGCGGGGGCCAGAAGGTCTGCCCGCGCGGACAACACTTGGCCGAACTTGATGAAGGTGGGACCCAGCTCCTCGAGCATCAGTCGAAATCGGCGGGCTCCGGACAAGCCCGGTGGGGGCGAGGATTCCGGCTCGAAGTCTCGGCTTCCGACCTCGGGCGGAAGCTCCGGGGCACGGCGGACGAAGCCGTCGTAGCCGTACTTTCCGATGATGCGGGTGATCCGCCGCAACCGACCGAGATCTTTGGCTGCCGACCGGAGCACCCGCCTCGTCTCGCCCAAACGGAAAGAACACGCAAACACCGTTCCGGCTTCGGCTCGCTTCGCGACCCACGATTTTTGGAGATTTCGCTCCGGCAGGGGACTAGCCTCCGCGGCCGTGTCGGGCTTCGGCCATCGTCAGCGGGTGCTGCCCAACGGGCTCACGGTGCACGTGCTGGACATGCCTCACCTTCACAGCGCCTACGTGGCATACCTGGTGCGGGTGGGCAGCCGGCATGAGCGGCCGGAGGAAAACGGCATCTCCCATTTCCTCGAGCACATGATGTTCCGGGGGTGCGACGGCTATCCGGACACCCAAGCCCTGAACGGCGCCATCGAAGACCTGGGAGGCAGCCTGGATGGATTCACGACCCGGGACTACACGGGCTACGCCACCGCGGTGCATCCCGACGGCCTGCGTCCCGCCTTGGAGATCTTGGGCCAGATGATGCGCACCCCGCACCTTCGAGGCCTGACTACCGAGCGCCGGGTGGTCCGCGAGGAGATGCTGGACGCGCTGGACGAACGGGGCCGCCTGATCGAGGTCGACGCCCTGGCCCACGAGCACCTGTTCGGCGGCCATCGGCTCGGACAGCGGATCGAGGGCCTTCGGCGCAACCTGCCCCACTTTTCGCGGGACGCCCTGCACCGGCACCGGCGGCGCCATTACACCGGCGCGAACAGCGTCCTGTGCATCGCCGGGCGGATCGACCGGCCGACGGAGCGCTCGGTGGAACGGGCGTTCGGACCCCTACCCGCGGGCCAGCGCCGGAGCGACGGACCTCGGCCCCCCGTGGCCCATTCGCCCGCTTCGCTGCGGATACGCCGTCATCGTTCGCCTCAAACGAGGCTCCGGTTCAGCTTTCGCACCGTCCCCGAGGTCCATCGGGACTTTCCGGCCTTGGTCTGGCTTCGGCGCTGGCTGGACGGGGGTCTGTCGGCACACCTGCAGACCGAGCTCGTCCACCGCTTGGGACTGGCCTACGAGGTGTCGGCCAGCCTCGACAGCTATTCGGACGTGGGGCTGTTCGACATCGAGCTCGCGGTCGAAAACGACCGATTGCCCCGGGCGGTCGAAGCGCTCGGAACCCTCGTGAGCGACGTGGTCCGGCGAGAGTTTTCGACCGAAGAGATCCGTCGCGTGCAGGAGCGCTACCGCAGCAGCTTCGAATTCATGTTCGACTCCCCCAGCGAGCTGACCGGTTGGTTCGGCGTGGCGTCCTTGTTCGGGCACGAGGAAACCCCGCGCGAGCGACTGCAACGGGTTCTGGCCGTGGAGTCCGGCGATGTGCGGCGCGCCGTGACACGTCTGTTCGATCTGCGGCGTCTGGCGGTCACCGGGGTGGGGGGCGCGGACCCGACCACGATCCGGGCCGCTCGGCGGGCCCTCGCTCGCTGGTCCGAGTCCCGCCGAGCCGCTCGAGATGGAATTCGGGGTTGTTCAGGCGACACTCCCGCATCACGGACGGGATCGGTGGCCTCGGCTCCGGCGGGCAGAGCGGGGCAGGGTGGGCGGCCGGTCCGGCTGCTTTGACCAGCGGACCAGCTCTTCCGGCAGCGGCGATTCCCATTCCACCTTCCGGCCCGAATCGGGCTCCGCGAAGCCGAGCACCACCGCGTGCAGGAACAGGCGCTTCGTTTGAATCGAGCTCGCATCGGGCTCACCGGGCGCCAGGTACTTCTGCTCCCCCCACAACGGATGGCCAGCTTCGGCGAATTGAGCCCGGATCTGGTTTTTGACCCCGGTTTCGAGCACCACCTCGACCAGGGCACCGTCGCGCAGGTCTTCGACCTTCCACCAATGGGTGACCGCCCTCCGGCCTCGGTCGGGGGTGGTGGCGTACATTCGCAGCGAGCCGCGGTTTTGGGCCAGGTGCGATCGAAACACCCCACTGAACGTGGCCAAGGGATTTCGAACCGCCGCCAGGTACCGCCGCTCGACCCGGTGCGCCGCGAAGCTCGCGACCAGACGCTCGAAGGAGGTTTCGTTTCGGGCGAAAACGAGCAGCCCGGAGACCATCCGGTCCAGCCGATGCACCGCCCGAACAAAGCCGAATTCCGCCCGGAGTCGGTCGAGCACCGTGGGAGAATTCGAGTGGGGGGTGGCATGCACCAAAAAGCCCGCTCGCTTGTCCACCACCAGGTAGTCGGGCTGCACCGACACGATGCGGACCGGATCCTTTTCGCCCGGGCTCTTTGCGCGCTTCGGGCGAGCCATCTCGGCAGGGTGGACTGGACTCGGACCGGGCTCCAGGCTTTTCGGTGGCCATGCCCGACGTGGACGCGCTGGCGGACCAGCTGAACCCGATCCCCCGCGCCCTCGAAGCCCTGGACCGGCAGGTCGCGAGTTGGCCGGACCTGGAGCCGGATGGCCCGCTGTGGGTGACCGGCGCCGGTCAGTCCGAGCCTGCGGCCCGGTGGCTGGCTGAAGGCTTCGCCCGGACCCGAGGGCCTGCCGCGTTCGTGCCGGCGGGGGCGTACCTGGAGCCGGCGCACCTGCCCCGCGGGGGCACCTACCTGACCGTGTCCCACGGCCTTTCGCCCCATGGATCCCTGCCGCTGGAGTGGGCCCGCCGGCTGGGGCGGCCGGCTTGGGCGCTGACGGCCCGCCCCGACCTCGCAGCCCGGCGGGGCGCGAGGGTACTGGCCCTTCCGCCCGGGCGACCGGGAGGTGCCCTGCGCGTCCAGGCATCGGCGCTTCAGGCCGCCGCCGTGGCCCACCTGTTGGGTGCACCGTGCTCGCCCGAAGAAGCCCGCCGAACCCTGGCCCGCACCGCGCCCCCCGCCACGGGGCTGCACGCCCCCGCCGCCCTGGTGTCGACGGGAGCCGACCTGGCCCTGACCGCCGCCCTTCGGGCCCTGGCCTGGGCGGCCCGCGAAGCATGGGGTCTTTCGGTCGAGGTGTTCGACGTCCTGGGCTCGGCCCATGGTCCCGCACACGTCTGGGCACGCCGCGGGACCCCGGTCTGGGCCTTCGGCGATTCCTCCGCCGAATGGATGGAACGTCTGAAGCGAACCCTGGACTTCGCGTGCCCGATCCGACCGATCGACGTGCAGGTCGGACCGGCCGCCTGGTTCGAAGCCTTCGCGGCGGGCCTGTTCCACCTGGGCCGAACGGCTTCCGAAGAACCGCTGAGCCTCGACGATCGGTGGTTGTACGCATGGACGGCCGACCCCGACCCGACGGAGCCGTCCGACCCGTGACCGGGGCACGGCCCCGCAGGCGCTCGCGCGTGGGCGGACGGACTGGCCTCTCGCCGCCCGTGACCGCCCCCACGCTTCGGTTGTTGGGCTCCGTTCGGACCTTCGAGCCCACCCGTCACCCGGCCTCCAGGTCGATGCGTGGTCCTTCCTTTGCAGCCGGGCTTCCCCGTGGTAGGTCCCCGCCGGTCGTGCTCAGATACGCGGCAGACCGACGGACCCTCGCGGTCGTCTCGAGCTTCTTCCTGCTGGTGTTCCTGGCCTGGCAGCTGGACCCAGGGAATCTGTGGCGCCTTCCGTGGATCGTGGCCATCTCCCAGGTCTCCTTCGTCTGCGCGGTGATCACCCACAACACGATCCATGCGCCGATCTTCCACTCCCGCTGGCTGAACAAGATGTTTCAGGTCGTTTTGACCCTGACCTACGGGCACCCGGTCAGCTCTTTCGTGCCCGGACACAACCTGGCCCACCATCACGCGCCACAGTCGGCCCGCGACGTCATGCGGACCACCAAGCTGCGATTTCGATGGAATCTACTGAATCAGCTTCTGCACCCGATGGTCGTCAGTCGTTCGATCATGAAAGGCGAGTTCGAGTACGCGTCGGCCATGCGAAAGGAGCGGCCCCGGTGGTTCCGGCAGCTGATGCTCGAAACCTTCGTGTGGGTTGCCTTCATGGCGGTCCTTGCCGTCATCGACGTCGAAAAGTTCCTGCTGTTCGTGCTGATCCCTCACCAATTCGCCGCCTGGGGGATCATCGGCATCAACTTCCTCCAGCACGACGGGTGTGACGAGCACTCGGCGTACAACCACAGCCGCAACTTCGTGGGGCGTTTGACGAACTGGTGGACCTTCAACAACGGCTACCACACGATCCATCACATGCGGCCCAACCTGCACTGGAGCCTGCTCCCCGAAGCCCACGCCCGAGAGGTCTCGCCGCACATTCACCCAAACCTCGAGCAGCGGTCCCTGCTCGGCTACGCGTTCAAGACGTGCATCTGGCCCGGAAAGCGACTCCGCTACGACGGCACGCCCTACGTCTTGCCCCCTGCCATGAAAGACGAGTCCTGGGTGCCGGGCCGAAGCCCCGCCACCGCGTCCTTGGGTGCGGAAGACGATCAGGCACCGGACGAATCACTCTCGGTTCGACCGGCCTCGTCCGGCTGAGACCTGCTCGCGGGTCGCGCCGGCTCGACCGGGCCGCTCTCGGGAGCCAAAACCGCCGAACTCAGGGCATCGAGGGCCTCCACGCTTTCGACCGCTTCGTCCAAAAACGGCAGGGCCGTGGCACCTCGCCCCCCCTCCGAACGGCTTTGAGTCTCGAGCCGAGCCAAGATCCGCCGGTGAGATTCGACCCGCTCCGACTCCAAGTCGGCCAAGGGAACCAGCTTCTGCAGGGCCCGGTGCAGGGGCTCATCCTGTACCTGACGCAATCGACCTTGCGGCGTGTCGCCATGGCCAGGACGGGCGTAGCTTCGATTCAGCACGAAGCCTTCGGACCGAAGGCCGAGTTCTTCGATCCGATGCTGAAAGTAGGTCGCCTCGTCGAGGGCCGCAGGATCCGGGCTGGTCACGACCAAAAACGCGGACTCGTTCGAACGGAGAAGTTCCCGAACCCCCGACGCGTGGACCCGCATCTTCTGAAACAGCTTTCCGAACAAGCCCATGAACTGTTGGAGGTCGTGGGCGAACGCGCTCCCGAAGGTTCGGGACAAGGCCGTCTGCACGACCTTCGATGCCGCGCGCACCATGGCCGAGGATCGCTGGGTGTGCGGAGCGAAGATCGACAGGGTGCGTTCGTCGAGAAACCGGGCCAGGCGCCGGGGTGCGTCCAGAAAATCCAGGGCGTTGCGGCTCGGGGGAGTGTCCAGCACGATCAGATCGTAGGCGTCGGACTCGTGAAAGGAGTACAGGGCTTCGGCCGCCGTATACTCCTGGAGGCCGGTCATCACATCGCACAGCGCCTGGTACAGACGGGTCTTTCGGATCCGCTCCGCATCCTCGGGCTTCGGAGCGAACCGGTCCACCACGCCCTCCAGCACCACACGCGGATCCAGCATCCACGCGTGCAAGGTCCCACCGGATTCGACGTCGACGCCCGCTCGCTGTAGCCGGACCGGCTCGATCTGCACCGGTTCATCCCCGGTCGGAGGGATGCCCAGCGCTTGGGCCAGGCGGCGAGCCGGGTCGATGGTCAGCACCAGAGCCCGCCGTCCACAGCGGGTTCCGGCCAAAGCCAAAGACGCGGAGGTGGTGGTCTTGCCCACGCCCCCGGCGCCGCAGACCACGATCACCCGCTTGTCCCGAACGTAGCTCGCCAGCTTCAAGCTTCGATCTCCTGCAAACGCCCTTCCACCTTGGCGACCAATTCGGGCTCGGAGTCTGCGGTCCAATCGGGCAAGAACACCCGACTCACGGCGGAGGGAGCTTCTTCGCGAAACCGATCCATGGCGGTGCGCGCCCGTTCGAGTCGGCTGAACTCACGCGCTCCCAGCAAAGGCCGGTCGGGGGCTTCGACCAAGTGGGCCCGCAGGGCTCGGCGTTCTTCCGAAGAGAATGGGTCGGTCGGAATGCGGTTCAAGACCATGCTCTGCACCCGAATGCCCAGACCGTCCAAGGTCTGGCACAGTTCCATGGTCTCCGAGACCGGCATGGCTTCAGGCAGCGTGACCAGCAGCGCGTGACCCCGATCCGGGTCGGTCATCAGCTCGAGACCCTCGCGGATCGCATCGCCGATCAGGCCGCTCGGCACGACCCGGAGCACGGTCTGGGGCAGTGCGGCCAGTCCGATGGCGTGACCGGTGGCCGGCAGGTCGACGATCACGTGGTCGAAATCGTTCTCTCGGAGAAGGCTCACGAGCTGAAACAGGGTGCCCACCTCGGGAAAGGCCGGAGCCGCCATCAAGAATCGATTCAGCGCCGAGCTGCGCATGGCCGCGTCCACCAGCATCTTCACCCGCAGCGAGGCCTGCAAAAATCGGCGGTGACCGGCCGACGGCACCAGGCGCACTCCGCTGAGTCCGGACTCCAAGCGGACCGGGTCGGTGCTTCGAGCCTCGGGGTGGCCGAGCATGCGCATCAGCGGGGAGGCGGTGGCCACGTCGGTGGAGACCTCGGCCGCGAGAACCCGGGCCCCCGCAGCCTGGGCGCGGCGCGCCAGGGCAGCCGCGAGCGTGGTTTTGCCGACTCCTCCCTTGCCGGTGACGAGCACCAGCTTGCGCCGCCACATGGGGTCGTGCACCCGGCGCCTGTCGCACGGCCGCCGGTGCGGGTCCACGCGAGGCTTCACTTTTGTCTCCCGCTCTCTCAGGAGCGAGGCGTGGCTCGCGCCCGCCCCTTGGACGTTCTGTTCGAAGACGACCGATTCCTGGCGGTGTCCAAACCGGCCGGGGTGGCCGTGCACGGCGGCGCCGGGATCCGGACGCCGCCCGTGGTTCACCGAATTCCGAGGGGGGTGCGTCCCGTCCACCGTCTGGACGCAGGCACCAGCGGGGTGCTGCTGCTGGCCAAGGATCCCGACAGTGCCCGGGTTGCGGCCGCGGCCTGGGGCGAAGCGTCCAAAGTTTACTGGGCGGCGGTGGTCGGAAGGGCCGGGGCGGCCCGCATCAACCGGCCCTTGGACGACGGCAGCGGCCGCATGCAGCCGGCCCGGACCGACGTGCGTCCGATCGAGGCCAGCGGGGACGGCGCCTGGACGTGGGTCGAGGCCACCCTCGGTACGGGCCGCAACCACCAGATCCGGCGCCACCTGGCCGAGTTCGGCCACCCGGTCGTCATGGACGACCGCTACGGGGACTTCGCCGCAAACAAGCGCTTTCGCCATCGGGTGCGGGCCGCGGGCGCACCCAACCCGAAGCACGCGCTGCTGCATGCCCGCCGGCTGCAGGTCCTGGACCTGGACCTGGTGGCGCCATTGCCTTCCCGGTGGCACGCTTGGCTCGGTGCCGTCGGAATCGACCTCCTCCCGGACCGTCCTGATTAGGGCACCGACCCAGCCGATGCGCCGGATGGTCCTGGCGTCGCTCGGCCGACGGATCGGCGCCATGGCCATCGACGGGCTGGTGTGCGTCGGGCTGTGGTGGCTGCTGCTGAAGTCCGGCGCCCTCGGCGGCGACCTGGCCAAGGTGGGTCGCCCGACCCTGAGCGCCCTCGGGTCCCTGTGGGACTCGGGCGGGCTGGCGCGCGCCGCAGTGGGGCTGTGGACCGTCTGCGCGGCCGTCCAGGGGGGACTGGGCAGCCTTCAGGGGCGGAGCCTGGGTCGGCTCGCCCTCGGCCTGAGAGTGGTGGATCGCTGGGGCATGCCCGTGTCCCGGGTTCTGGGCGCCGCCCGGGGCGTGCTGGCGGCGACCGGCGCGATTGTGCTCGGGGCGGGTCCAGGCTTCGTGCTGGTCTCTCGTCGCCAGCGGGCCCTCCACGATTTGGTGCTCGCTACCTTCATCGTCCGGCGCGTCGACGGCG
>DAPKRQ010000249.1:0-1841 GCA_031800475.1 Myxococcales bacterium LLY-WYZ-16_1 | reverse complement strand
GGCCGTCCACCGCGGGCTCGGTGGGTCCTCCCGTGGAGCGCCTCACGGGGCGTCGTCGTCCGGCCACCAGGAGGGCGGCGGGGCCTGGACCACCTGTTGATTCCATCGAAGAGACTCGGCGTGAAGAGCGAACGGCGTGTGGGGATCGGGCTTCTCGAAGGGCTTCGGGCCGTACAAGGGGTCGTCGTGGATCGGCAGTTCGGCCGCGGCCAAATGCACCCGAACCTGATGCCGGGCCCCAGAGTCGGTGGCCACGCGGACCCCGGCCTGGGGTCCCCGCACCCACAGGATCCAGATTTCGCTGGTGGGACCTTCGGATTCGTTACAGTGGAATCGAACACGCGGTCCCCCGGTGGTCTCGATCGGGCCCCGAATCGCGAGGCGCTGGCCCGGCTCGAACCCCGGACTCGACCGGATCACCCGCGCCAGGTAGGTCTTGTGGACCTCCCGAGCGGCAAAAGCTCTCCGCCAACGGGCGCGCGCCTGCGGGGTCCGGGCCACCACGACCACCCCGGACGCACCGTTGTCGAGCCGATGGACCACGCCACCCTCCCGCGGCGGGCCGGCCTCCGCCACCGCCGGGTCCAAGGCCAGGGCCGCGGACAGCAAAGAGGGACCGTCGGGCGGTTCGGTCCGGGGCAGGGTGGGCAGGCCCGCCGGTTTGGACAGGGCCCACCAGTCGGGCCCGGTGTGAACGATCGCCACGGCAGGCACCAAGTCGGGCCGGGGCGCGACCGGGGCCACGGCCGGCGGCACGAAGCCTTCCAGGTCCACGGCTTCGCCGCCTCGGATCCGCTCTCCCGGAGCTCGGCTTCGCCCGCCGACGGTCAGGTGGCCAGCGCGAAGGGCTCTGCGCACCTGGCGGACGGACAGGTTCCAGCCCTGGGCCCGAAGCAGGCGTGCGACGGCTCGGTCCAGGCGCTGGCCCGCCCAGTCGCCGGGCAGGGTAGGCCCGCTCACGATCCGCGGGGCTTGGGGCCGCTGCGGCGGGGCACTGGGCCACCGGATCGGGCACGGGTCCGGGGACCGGAGGTGCGCGGCCCCGGGCTCGATTTCCGAGGAACGGGTCCGGACCGGGGCCGGGGCCCGGAGGACGGCTTCGGCTCGCTCGGCCCGCCGGCCTGCGGGGCCGAAGCCGGCGGCTCCGGGTCCACCTGGCTCACGGGGGACCGCCGCTCGATCGGGTTTCCTTCCAAGTCGGTGAGGGGCTCGAACCCGCGGAGGGCCTCCGGATCGATCCGGTAGCGGCGGTCGGGCCGGGGCGGCGCCGCCATGGCCGAATGGACGATCCGGGCCAGGTCGGGGACGGGAAAGGTCTCGAGGGGTCTCAGCTCCCGGTCTTCGAGGGTCTTTCGCACACCCTTGGCCACGACCCGGCACAAAAAGGGTCCGCCGAGGCGGGCCGCTCGAAAGAACGTCACCAGCTGCTCGAAGCGGAGCGCGCCATCACCGTCGTCGTCGAGCTCGGCCAGGCGCGACGCCAGGGCGTCGGCCGACAGCACCGCGCCTTGCCCCACCGTTCGCCGCAGCTGTTCACCCACGTCGAGTCCGGCCACGACCCACGAGTACCGTGAGGTCGGCCGGGCCGTCCAGTCGACGGTCGCGACTCAGCCGAGCAAGGCGGGCATGGCGACGCCGGCCAAGCTCCACCAGCCCGGGCTTCGTTCGAATGCCACGAGGCGCCGGCCCACGTCGGCAGCGGTCCGATGATCCGGAAACCACACCGGTTTCGGGAACGGAACCAAGGGCCCCGACAGCACCGACTTTCGCACACCCTGCAGCATCCAGGCGTTGTGCACCCATCCGATGCCACTTTGCGGGTCCTCGAGCGTCGCGCCCGG
>DAPKRQ010000248.1:0-11399 GCA_031800475.1 Myxococcales bacterium LLY-WYZ-16_1 | reverse complement strand
CCCCCACCCCCGCCATCGGACCCGGAACCCGAATTCCGGTGCTCCGGATCGCACCCGGTCCGCCGTCGTTCAGCGTGACCGGCTTGTCCTCCCGGCCGTCCTGAAAAGCGAGGCCACGGTTGGACTCTTTGACGACGTCCGTTCGGCCGGTCCGCTCCAGGCCGACGTCCAGGTCTTTGGGCAGCTGTTTGCCCGGATCTACGGGGCCCACCGACTTCGCCACGGTGGCAGCATCCTAGGGTGCGCCCCGGGAAGGTTTCAATGCGTCGTCCGACCGATGGGGCGCCTTGGGCGAGACGAGCGCCCGGGGGGCCCCGAACCCATGGGACCGGCGGGCCGATCCGGCTGCCGGCCCCGCCACCGATCGTTCAGGCCGAAACGGAGGGTCCCGTATCTGCTTCGGACTCGGGGGAACCTTCGGCGCGCTCGGTCGCGGACCGGGTCCGCTTCATGGCCGACACCACGACTTCGGCCACGTCCAAGACTTCGACCTCTTCTTCTTTGTCGTGCGCTTTCACGCCGTCCGAGATCATGGTCATGCAGAACGGGCAACCGACGGCGATGGCGTCGGGTTTCGTTTCGAGGGCCTGACGGACGCGCTCCACGTTCACCCGGTTGTCGTTCTGTTCCTCCTGCCACATCTGGGCTCCGCCGGCCCCACAGCAGAAGGACTTCTTGCCATGCTCCTTCATTTCGACCACCTGCAGGTGTTTCACCGCCGCCAGGCTCTTTCGAGGCGCTTCGACTTCGTCGTTCCAGCGACTCATGAAGCAGGGATCGTGGAAGGTGACGCGCTTCTTCACCTCTTCGTCCAGGGTGATGCGACCGCTTTCGATCAGCTGATCGATCAACTGGGTATGGTGCACGACCTCGTAGTGGCCGCCGAACATCGGGTACTCGTTCTTCAGCGTGTTGAAGCAGTGGGGGCAGGCCGTCACGATTTTGTCGACGCCAAGGTCGTTCAGCGTCTGGACGTTCTCGGTGGCCAGTGAATCGAAGAGGTACTCGTTGCCGCCCCGGCGCACCGGATCGCCTGTGCACTTCTCTTTTTGACCGAGCACAGCGTACTCGATTCCGGCCTCGTCCAAGATTTCGCAAAGGGCCTTGACGGTCTTTTGAGCCCGGTTGTCGAAGCTCCCAGCACAGCCTACCCAGAAGAGGTATTCGAAGCTCGGCTTGCCGCGGGTCTCGGCCCCCTCGGACTGGTCCCACAGCTTCAACCCCAACTTCTCGGCCCAGTCGCCGCGCTTGTCGGCGCCGATCCCCCAGGGGTTGTAGTTGCGCTCCACGTTCTGGAAGGTGCTGGCCAGCTCCGGCTGCACGTTGCCCTCCATCAAAGTGAGGTGCCGGCGCATGTCCATGATCGTGTCCACGTGGTCGATCAGGACCGGACAGGCCTGCACGCACGCCCCGCAGCTGGTGCACCCCCACAGAACGTCCGGCGAAGTCTGACCCTTCTGCCGCGCCTCCTCGCTTTCGGCGATCAGCGGCAGCGATGGTTCGAAGTCGTCGGGCGCCTTCGAAAAATCGAATACGGGTCGCTCCGCCAACAAAGACTCTCCATTGGCATACAGATTGTCACGAATGTCGTGGATGAGCTGTTGAGGTTCGAGGACCTTTCCGGTCCGACGAGCCGGACAATACATGTCGCAGCGACCGCACTCGGTGCAGGCGTAGGTATCGAGAAGGGCCTTCCAAGAGAATTGATTGACGCTCGACACCCCGTACGTCTCGGCGGTTTCGAAGTCGATTCGAGTCAGCGCTGCCTTGTGCTTGTTTCGTTTGTGAAGAAGAATGTTGGGGATCGCGCCGAGCAGGTGGATGTGCTTGGAATACGGGATCACGTTCAAGAACGCCAAGAGCACGAGGGCGTGAGCCCACCAAAACACCTCATAACCCCACCAAGCGGCTTGGGTCGACGTAGCCGACAAGCTCGATGCCACGACCCGCGAGACCGGCAGATGTTCCGCGTGCTTCATGTCGGGGTGCCCGCCGGTGATGCCGAATCCCATCGCCAGGAAGTAGGTGATCATGACCGCGGCGATGAGCCCGAGGATCAGGTACCCCTCCGCCGTGATGTGGATGTGCGAGGGGCGAACGAACAAGCGGCGGCTCACGGCGGCCACGACGGCGAACAACACGACGAACGCCATCACGTCTTCGCCCACCAAAATCCCGCTGTAGACCGGCCCCAAAAACGAGAGCGAAAATTGGGGGAACACGCCGCGGACCAGGAACTCGATGTGGCCCACCGTGATGATCATGAAGCCCCAAAAGAAGATCACGTGGTTCCACCCAAACTTCTCGTCCACCACCCGGCGTTGCATGAAAACCAGGTAGACGACGGCCCCGATCCGGTCGATCACGGCCGGGACGAACCCTTGGGTATCCTGTCCCAGGCGGGCGTAGCGGGCCATGCGCCACACGGACCGGAAAAACCAGCCCAGGCCGGCGGCGAACACGATGGCGAACACGATGGACTTGACGGTCGAAGGGTCCATGGCGAGCACCACTACCCAGGCGGGTCCCCGTTCCGCAAAAGGAAACGCGACGCGTTGCGGCAGCCGCCCAAGCCGTCCCGTGTCCCGGCGGCTGCCGGAGGACGCCGGACGCCGGGCGGTGCGGCGCGACTCGCCTGCGATTCAGGGGAGCGCCCTGCGGCCTTCCCTTTGGAGGCACGGAGCGCACCGGGAACCGGGTTCGCGCCACTCGGTCGCTGGCGAGCGCCCGGCCCCGCTGGCATGATGGCGAGGTGCGGGTCTGCCCAAGCTGTCGGTCCGTGTACGTGGCACCGGTTCCATGGTGTCCGCGGGACCAGACTCCCTTGGCAGAGCAGGACGCCGATCCCCTCGTCGGGGTTTCACTGGATCGCTACCTGATCGACAGCCTGGTCGGAGTCGGCGGGATGGGTCGGGTCTACCGGGCCCGACATTCGGTCCTGGAGCGGGAGTACGCGATCAAGGTGCTGTTCGGGGACTTCGCATCGGACTCCCGGTTCATCGAGCGATTCCGGCGGGAGGCCCAGGCGATCTCGCGGGTGCAGCACCGCAACGTGGTTTCGGTGGAGGACTTCGGCACCACGCCGGAGGGGCTGGTGTTCTTGGTGTTGGAGTTGGTGAACGGGGAGACGCTCACGGACTGGATCCGCCAGCGGGACAAGGTCCCCCCCGCCGATGCGGCGTGCATCGTTCGCCAGGTGGTCACGGGCCTGGGCGCGGCCCACGCTCGGGGCCTGATTCACCGGGACGTCAAGCCCCAGAACCTGATTCTCGCCCGGGACGGCACCGTGAAGATCTTGGACTTCGGTGCGGTCAACCTCCAAGAGCTGCCCGAGGCCCAGCGGCTGACGGCGGTGGGCCACATCGTCGGCACACCCGGTTACATGGCGCCGGAGCAGAGCCAACACAGCAACGTCGGTCCGGCCGCTGACTTCTATTCGGTGGGGGTCCTCTTGTTCGAGATGTTGACCGGCAACCTGCCATTTCACGGTCGCAGCCGGGCAGAAGTGCTGGTGGCTCACATCACCGAACCGCTGCCCCCGTGTCCGCCGAGCGGCGGACTGGAGCGGGTGGTGGCGGCGCTCCTGCAAAAGCGACCGGAAGACCGGCCCCAAAACGCGAATGAGGTCCTGGCCTTGCTCAACGACCTGGCGCTGCCCCCGTCTGGGCTCGCCCCGGGACCCAGTGGCTCCGAACGGCAGGACGTGACGGACACCCGGCCGCTGTCGAACGCGGCAGCCACCTTCGCCGACATTCAACCCACCGGAGCCTCGGACGAAACCCAGATTTCTTCGACCCCCGAGCAGCTCTTCCCGGAGACTTCCGTCCGGAACGAGGCCCCGGTCGGATCGCCCGGGCGCCTGTGGATCGAGCCCGCCCTCGAATGGAGCGAGCGCGCTCCGAGCGTCCCGCTCGCCGCGGCCGAGGAAGCCGCCACCGAAACCCGGGTCGAGCAGTGGGACCATTTGTCGGGGGTCCGGCAGGCCGAAGCCCCCACGTTTTACGAGCCCGAGCCGGCGGCGGTGGAAGTGTCGGATCCGGAGGGAGAGGGTGCCGACCCCACCGAGCTCAGCTTCGCGGCACTGCCGTCGGTGGTTTGGGAGGACGCTGGCGGGGAAGCCCCCAGAGGGGCCCGGGTTCCGACCTCGGCTGCCCCTCCGACCTCGGCTGCCCCTCCGACCTCGGCTGCCCCTGTCTCGGCGGCACCGCAGGTCCCGCACGCACCGGCGGCACCGCAGGTCCCGCACGCTTCGGCGGCACCGCAGGTCCCGCCCGCTTCGGCCGCGCCGACGGCCCCCGCCGCCGCCCCGACCCCGGCCTCGGCCGCACGCGGCCTGGCTCCCCTCCCCGCTGCGGGCCCCTCGGCGGGTGCGACCGGCATGTCGGCCTTGCCACGCCCCGGACCCACCGGACGGCCGGCGGTGGTCGTGGAGCGCAACCGGGCCGCAGCCGCCGACCCGCGAGGCGTCCCGGGTTCGACCCCTCCGGCGAGTTCGCCCCCAGAACACGCCCGCAAGACCCGCCGGGCCCGGTGGATGTGGTGGACGGTGCTCGCCCTGGGCGCGGTGGCCGTGGGACTCGTGGTACGGACCGCAACCCGCTGGTGGAGCCTGGGCTGAGGGTCCGACCGGCGTCCGCGAAGCCCGCCACGATTCCGAAGCCGAGCCTTGACCCCGTCGAGGGCCCTTGGTTTACCGCCGCCACATGGCCACGTTGCGGGACCTGCGCAAGCGGGTGAAAGCGGTCAAAAACACCCAGAAAATCACCCGAGCCATGAAGATGGTGGCGGCCTCGAAACTGCGGCGGGCCCAAAATGCCATCCTCGACGCCCGGCCCTACGCCGAGGGCATGGAGCGGGTGCTCCACAACGTGGTCCGACGGACCGACACCCAAGCTCACCCCCTGCTCCAAGTTCGGGTTCCGAAAAAGGTGGAGTTGGTGGTGGTCACCTCGGATCGGGGCCTGTGCGGGAGCTTCAACAGCAACATCATTCGGTCCGCCGAACGGTGGCTGGCCGAAAACGAATCGAAGTACGAAAGCGTCGAGATCAGCACGATCGGCAAGAAGGGCCGGGATCACTTCCGCCGCCGCGGGCGCTCCCTGAAGGCGGAATACGAGGACGTCCTCAACAAGCTGGACTACGATCGGGCGTCCGCCATCTCCTACGACCTGGCCGCCCGCTTTCGTCAGCGCGAGGACGACGTGACGTTCCTCCTGTACAACGAGTTCAAGAGCGCCATCTCCCAGAACGTGACCCTGAAGCAGCTGCTGCCGATCCGTTCGATCGAAGGTTGGGAGGACGCGCCAAACGTCCGGATCGGCGAGCTCGCGGTGATCTCGGGAAACCGGGCGGCGGTGGCCGGCCGGACCACGGACGTTCTTCAGACCCCGGAGGACGTGGGTTTCGACACTTCACAGGCCCTGGAGTTTCAGGACGAAGGCTTCGACCTGATCTACGAGCCGAGCCGAGAGTCCGTCCTCGACAACCTGCTTCCCGAATACCTGGCGGTCCAGGTGTGGCGGGCGCTGTTGGAATCGGTGGCGGCGGAGCACGGCGCCCGCATGACCGCCATGGACGCGGCGTCCCGCAACGCATCCGATCTCATCGACCGCCTGACCTTGGAGGCGAACCGGGTCCGGCAGGCGGGCATCACCACCGAGCTGATGGAGATCGTGTCGGGCGCCGAGTCCTTGCGGGCCGGCTGAACCGCGCGAACCGACCATGTCTCGGCGGCGGCGCCACCGCTCCGATTCTCCACCTCCGCTGCTGGCCAGTCTGAAGCGGGAGTTCGAGGCCCTGGTCGGCCACGCGCCTCCCCCGAGCCCGGAGGAGCGCCTGATCCAAACGCGGAACCGGCGGGTTCGGGGCCTTCGGGCCCACACCCGAGCCTTCGTCATCGTGAACGGCTTCATGGTGCTTCTGTGGGCGACCGTGGGACTCGTCGTGGGGAGTTGGTTTCCGTGGTTCGTGTTCCCCCTGCTCGGCTGGGGCATGGGCTACACCTTTCACGCCGTGGGAACCCGGGCGTGGCTCGCGGAACGGCAGGACGACATCGCCCGGGCCGAAAAGCAGCTGGGACTGGCTCCGCCCCAGGACGAAACCCGGCGGTGGGCCGAGCTTCGCCGCCGGTGCGAAGCGGCGGTGCGGAGCGCCCACGAGGCCTTGGCCCAGACCATGGGTGACGACGGACTGCACGAGCACCTGGAATCCGGCCACGCCCAGACCGTGGCCCTGCTCGACGGAGCGGAGCGCCTGGATGCCACCCTGGCGGAGGTGGTCCCCGGAGGCATGCAGGGTCTGCGAGCGGAGCTGGCTCGGGTGGAGGGGGCCTGGAGCCAGGCCGAAGACCCGGGCCTTCGCAGCGTGCACGCCCAAAACCGGGCCCTCTTGCAGGCCCGCCGGGAGAAGATCGAGGCCCTGATGGTGGAGCGAGATCGGATCGCCGCCACGGTCGAGAGCTTTGTCATCGCCGCCGACAACCTGAAACTCGACGCCTTGCGGCTCGGTGCAGGCGAGCGCACGTCCCTGCAGGAGCCGGTGCAGCGCCTGCAGGACGAGCTCGAGGTCCTCGAGCGGGTCCGGCGGGAGCTCGTCTCCCTCGAGTCCGGAACGCCCCGATCCGGCGGGGATCCGTAGCCCTCGTTTCGGTTGAGCGCGAGGCCGTTCCGGCGCAGGGTCCGCGCCATGGGCTTGTTCTCCAAAGGACCGATCAAAGCCGGAGATCCGGCGCCGGATTTCGAGCTACCCGACCACACGGGCGAGACGGTTCGTCTGTCCGACCACGCGGGCGAAAACAACGTGGTGCTGTTCTTCTATCCAAAAGATGAGACCCCGGTCTGCACCCAAGAGGCCTGCCTGTTTCGAGACCGCTACGCGGAGCTGGTCGACGCGGGAGCCAAGGTCTTCGGCGTCAGCTCCGACGACGGCGCGTCCCATCAGCGCTTCGTAGCCAAGCACGACCTGCCCTACCCCCTGCTGAGCGACGTGGACGGCGCCGTGCGCAAGCGCTTCGGCGTGCCCAAGACCTTGGGCATCCTGCCGGGTCGGGTCACCTTCGTGATCGACAAGGGAGGGATCGTCCGCCACGTCACCCAAAACCAGATGTCCGCGGCGGTCCACGTGGACGAAGCCCTGGCGGCGCTGGACCGCCTGCGCTGAGCCGTGAATCGCTGGCAAGCCGCCCTGCACAAAAGACCCGTGATCCTCGACGGGCCCATGGGCACGGCGGTCGAAGACGCAGGATATTCGATCGACGACCACCCACTGTGGGGCAGCCGCGTCTTCTTGGAGCCCGGTGGCGCGGACCTGAACGACCGGATCCATCGACGGTACCTCGAGGCAGGGGCCGACGTGCTGATCGCCAACACCCACAACCTGTCCATCGGGGCCTGCCTTCGAACCGTGGTCCAGACCTTCGGCGCGGACCGGCGCCGGCACGTCCGGGCGCGGGACCTCTGCGAGACCCTCAACCAGGCGGCCATGGCGTCGGTTGGGCGCGTCGCCCAGCCGGACACGGTCCGGGCCGCTTGCCTGATGAGCCCGGACCGTCCGTACGCCGAAGTCCCCGCTTGGACGGCCGACGGGGTCGCGGAGGAGCTTTCGGTCCAGGCTCGGATCTTGGCCGAAGCTGGCGTGGATCTGATGATCTTCGAGATGGTCAGCACCGAGCCGGACCTGGAGGGGGCCCTCCGAGTCGGGGCCCATCTGGGTATCCCGTGGGCCATCGGGCTCACCTGCGGGCGTCTCGGCCGCACCCGCGGGGGAGTCTGCGTGGAACGGGCGGCGCTTCGGGCCGCGCAGCATGGGGCCGCCGCGCTGTTCGTGCAGTGCACGCCGGTCGACGGGGTGGAGGTTGCCCTTCGTCGGCTTCGGGATGCGACCCTACCCATCGGGGCCTACGCCAACGACGGCCGGCGGTGGGACCGGGGCTGGCAGGGATGCCGGATCTCCGCCGGATCCTACGCCCGGGCTGCGCGCCGATGGCTGGACCTGGGGATCCGCGCCGTGGGAGGATGCTGTGGGACGACCGAGGAGCACGTGCGCGCGCTCGTGCAACTTCGAAACGAGCCGGACCGGGGGGCAAGAGGAGAGGCACGATGTACCGAATCCACCGAAGCATCGACGTGAGCTTCTCGCATCATGTGCGCGGGCACATCGGCCCTTGCATCAACCTGCACGGCCACACCTGGAAGTTCGAGGTGGGCTTGGCGGCGAAGGAGCTGGACCGACAGGGCTTCGTGGTCGACTTCTCCGAGCTGAGTCAGCGGGTGCTGCGGCCGGTCCACGGGCTGCTCGATCACGCTTTGGCCATCGGGGAACAGACCTGGTCCGACGTGGCAGACCTTCTGGAGCCCTTGGGTCGAAAGCTGTTGGCCAGTCGGGAAGCGGTCCACGGGCGGGTTCGTGCCGACCCTTCGGCCGCCGTTCGCCTGGGCGGTGCCGAAAACCGTTTCGCCGGGGGCATGAAGGTGTGCGTCTTTCCTTTCGGCCCGACGAGCGAGCGACTGGCCCGATGGCTCCATGACTTGGCCGACGAGGAGCTCGCGGACGATCGGGTATGGGTCGACTTCGCTCGGGTCTACGAGACCCTTCACCCCGTCGAATCGGTCGCCGAATTCCGAAGATGACAGATCACGAGCCGCGCCTGCGCCTTCACGACACCCGGACCCGGGAAAAGCGGGATTTCGAGCCGCTCGACCCGAGTTGCGTGCGCATGTACGTGTGCGGGCCCACGGTCTACGGGTACGCCCACATCGGAAACGCGCGACCGGCCGTGGTGTTCGACGTGCTGTTCCGCCTGCTCGAAGCGCTCTATCCCCGGGTGATCTATGCCCGAAACATCACGGACATCGACGACAAGATCCTGAAGGTCGCCAAGGACGAAGGCGTCGGCATCGAGGTGGTGAGTCGCCGCTATGCCGAGGCCTACCGCGAAGACATGGATGCCCTCGGCGTGCTGCCGCCCACCATCGAGCCCTGGGCGACCGAGCACGTGGCGGACATGATCGGTCTGGTGGAGCGCCTGCTGGAGTCGGGTCATGCCTACCGGGCCGATGGCCATGTGATGTTCTCGGTGGAGAGTTTCGACCGGTATGGAGAGCTGTCGGGGCGCACCACCGAGGAGCTGCTGGCCGGAGCGCGGGTGGAGGTTGCCGAGTACAAGAAAAACCCGGCGGACTTCGTGCTGTGGAAGCCCTCGACCCCCGACCAGGCCGGATGGGACAGCCCGTTCGGGCGAGGTCGCCCCGGCTGGCACCTGGAGTGCTCGAGCATGATCGAAAAGCATCTGGGCACCACCATCGACATCCACGGGGGAGGCACGGATCTCGTGTTTCCACACCACGAAAACGAGAACGCCCAGAGCCGATGCGTCCACGGTGGGGCAGCCTTCGTGCGCTACTGGCTACACAACGGATTTTTGAGCATCGACCATCAGAAGATGTCGAAGTCGCTCGGAAACATTCTGACCGTGCGCGATCTGCGGGAACGCATTCCCCCAGAGGCGATCCGATTCATTCTTCTGCGCACTCACTACCGGGCACCGCTCGAATGGAACGACGAGGTCGTGGAGGACGGAATCCGCTCATTGGAACGCCTGTACGGAGCGCTGCGAGATCTCGAGGGCATCGAGGCGAGTCACAACACACCCCGTTCAACGGTCGTGGAAGCTCTCGAGGATGACTTGAACACACCCCGGGCCATCTCGGAGCTCTACCAGATCGCAAAAGAGACCCACCAAACCGGCGCGGATCTTCCACGACTCAAGGGAGAGCTTCTCGCTTCGGCAAAGCTTCTCGGGCTGCTCAGCGAGCCGGCAGAGACCTTCTTTCAGCAACGGAGCTCCGGCGGTGTGGACGCGGAGCGCATCGAAGCCCTGATCGCGGAGCGGGCTCAAGCCCGGCGCAACAAAGACTGGAGCCGAGCCGATCAGATTCGAGACGAACTGGACGCCATGGGAGTGCTGCTCGAAGACAAAGACGGCACGACCCGCTGGCGGATCCAACGGTGAATTCCCTGCGGTTTGTGGTCTCTTCTCGAAAGGTTTCCTGGGGTGCCTCCGTCTGAGACCTCGCTCAGTTCGCCTGGCGTCGAGACCCAAAAGGCGCCCGATCTCGCAGCACCGCGAGGGCATCGTTGATGTCGTCGATGAGAGGCTCGATGCTGGCGTAGCGGTGCTCGGGCCTTCGCTGCATGCAGCGTCGCACGATCCCCCGTACCACATCCGGTAGATCGAGCTCCGCGGGAAGCTCCGGGGGCGGTTTGTTCACTCGGGCGATGAGGGCGTCGAGTGTTCCACCGAACGGAGGCTTTCCGTTCAGCATCTCGTACATGACCACGCCCAGGCTGAAGACGTCTGCTCGGCGGTCCGCATCTTTGCCGCGGGCCTGCTCGGGCGACATGTACTTCATGGTGCCGACCATCATGCCCGACGAGCTGTCGTCGGTAATGAAGCGGGCCACGCCGAAGTCGGCGATCCGAACGTTGGCGTGCTGGTCGACCAGAACGTTGGTGGGCTTTACGTCTCGATGGACGATTCCCGCCTCGTGCACCGCACCCAGGGCAGCCGCCACGTCCCGCGCGATGCGAAGGGCAAGGTAGGCGTCGATCGGGCCCTTCCTCAAGAGTTCTCGCAGGGTCTTCCCTTCGAAATACTCCATCGCGATGAAGACGATCCCCTTTTCTTGTCCAAAGTCATAGATCGCAATGCAGTTTCCGTGATGAACCCGAGCGGCGAGGCGGGCTTCTCGAAGAAACCGTCCGAGACCGTTTTCGTCGGGTGTGGACGACTCGCTGAGCACCTTGATCGCGACCTCCCGGTCGAGAACCTGGTCTCGGGCCAGATAGACTTGTGCTTGGGCGCCGCGCCCTACCCTTCGCTCCAGGCGAAACCGATCACGCAGGACCGTCCCCACGAGATGATCGGGCGGCGGCGAGGACGACGCCGGGCGCGGGGGCGGCACCGGTGCGGTCGGATCCCGAACCCGTTGGCCGAGCGACGGGCCGGTGTCGAGCAGGTCGTCCACCTTCACCGGCGTTTGGTCGGCACCGAAACCCGGCAAGACCAAGTCTTGGCTCAGATGCTCGGCCCCCTCGGACTTGGGCGCCGGACCGGCGACGACCATGGGCACCTGAGACACCCCGTCTTGTTGCGGACCCGACTCCGGCCGGCGTACGTCGGTCTCTTTGAGGCGCAGGACCCGGGCCATGACGTCTCGGTAGTGGGGCTCGAACCGAGCCACGGCCCGGTACGCGGCCCGTGCGCCGGCCAGATAGCCGTCGTGTTCGAGCAGCCGCCCGTACTGGTAGAGCGCGGGGACGTGGGCAGGCTGGGGGGTCACGCCGACCAGCAGTTCCTGCAGGGCCTGGATCGCCGCCCGATTGCGGCCGAGCTCCGCCAG
>DAPKRQ010000247.1:0-29433 GCA_031800475.1 Myxococcales bacterium LLY-WYZ-16_1 | reverse complement strand
CCGGTCGCAGCGCTCTTCACGCCCCGCCGGATCCGTCCGGCGGGGCACCCCTTGCTTTGTCGACCGAGTTTGCGCACCACCGACCGGTGCGGCTCGTGTACGTCACGCAGGTGCGGCTCGACACTCCCCACGGCGGCCCCCGCCACGTGCACGCTGTGGTCCGGGGCCTGGCTCGGCGCGGCCACGCCGTGACCCTGATCGGACCGGGCGACGACACGGTACCGGCAGACCTGTCCCGGCTCCGTCGGATCCGGCCCGGCCGCACCCTGGCCCCCGGCGCCCGGCTGGAGCTGGCCCTGGCCGGGTCGGTGGCCCGGGCGGTATTCGAGCGAAGCCCCGAGGTGGCTTGCGTCCGCATCTGCCCGTCCACCTCGGCCGTGCCGGAAACCTTGGCGCGACTCTCCGTGCCCTTTTGGCTGGAGCTGAACGGGCGGGTGATCGAAGAGATGCGACGGTCGGGCGCCCCGACCTGGAAACAGGCCATGGCGCAGGCCAGCTTGCAGTGGGCCTGCCGGCGGGCCGCCGGGGTCGTGGCCGTGGCGGAAAACATCGCGGAACACGCCCGCCGTGTCCTTCGAGCCCGCCGGGTCGAGATCATTGAAAACGGCGCCGACACCGAAACGGCGATCCCGGGGGACCGGACCGAAGCCCGCCGGGAACTGCAGTTGCCCCCAGGCGTACCCATCGTGGCGTTCGCCGGGTCTTTCGTGCCGGAACAGCAGCTGAGCCTGCTGTTCGAGGCCGTCTTGGGGATGCCGGCGGAGGTTCGCTTGATCTTGGCCGGCGACGGACCAGGCCGAGCCCAGGTCGAGGCGGCCGCCCGAGCCCATCCCGATCGAATCCAGTACTGGGGGCCGGTGGCCCATGAACGGGCGGTGAAGCTCTTGCAGGCGGCCACCGTCTGCGCAAACGCCCGGGACGGCGACCTGGGCATGAAGCCGTTCGAAGCCGCCGCCGTGGGCCGACGGATCGTGGTGTTCGAGGCACCGGGGGTGCGCAGGCTGACCGAACTCTACCGCCCCGAAGATCGAGGGGTCGAAGTCGTGCAGGCCCGGTCGGCCGAGGCCCTGCGCGCCGGGATCGCCCGGGCCATCGAGGCCGAGTCCCAGGGACCGATCCCTCGAGCCACGGTGGAGCGGGTGCGCCGCGCCGTGGGCTGGGACCGGGCGGTCGATCAGCTCGAGGCCCTTTTCCAGCAGTCCGCCGATGGGTCCTGCCGGCGCGCGCTGACGCCCTGAAGCAGGGAAAGCCCGTCGGTCGTTCGACCGACGCGGCTGAAGCCCACGCAAGACCTCGAAATGTCTCCCGATTTCGAGCCTCACAAAACCGGTGACCGACGCCCAAGCGCTGGACAGGGCCGGTGAGGCCGTCCACCATCCTGCCCATGGACCTGCGGCAGCTGAAGATCCGCCGCCACAACGGAGGCCCCGAGGACGCGGACGACGAGCTGGAAAAGCGCGGCGAAGCCCGCTCGCTGCCGGTCCTCTCTTTGCCGTTGTTCGAGGCGCAAGAGCTCGAAGGGCATGCCGACGCGGACCGCGAAGCGGTGGAGGCGGCCTCGAGCGCCCATAGCTCGTCGGGCGATTCGCACCACGACGATCCGGGATCGAACCAGATGGTGCAGTCCGCGCAGGAGGGCCGCGAAACCCAAGATGGCGAAGGCGGCGATGCGGACCGGATCGAGGCCCGCCGCCGGGCCCAGTGGATGGCGGCCAACGGGGGCGGCGGCGAGCACGGCCAAGCCCTGATCCTTCGTCGAAAGCGGAGCACCACGCCGTCCGAAAGTCCGGGCGTCGCCCTGGTCTCGGTGCGTCTCACGGCGAAGAACGGCTGAGCCCCACCGCCCAGCGCCCTGTCACAGGGCCTGCACCCAAAACCGGGAGGAAGCTGGTAGAGTCCGCGCCCCATGGGATTTCAGTGCGGCATCGTGGGCCTGCCCAACGTCGGCAAGTCCACGATCTTCAACGCCCTCACCTCGTCGGCCCAAGCGGAGTCCGCCAACTTCCCGTTTTGCACCATCGAGCCGAACACCGGGGTCGTCCCGGTTCCGGACCCGCGGCTCGACCGCATCGCCGAGTGCATCCCGCCTCAGAAGATCATTCCGACTTCCATGACCTTCGTGGACATCGCCGGGCTGGTGAAGGGCGCGTCGAAAGGAGAAGGCCTCGGAAACCAGTTTCTCGGGCACATCCGTTCCACCAGCGCCATCGCCCACGTGGTTCGCTGCTTCGAAGACGACAATGTTGTTCACGTCGACGGCGCGGTGGACCCGATTCGAGACGTGGAAGTCATCGACACGGAGTTGGTCCTGGCGGACCTCGACTCGGTCGAAAAGAAGTGGGTCGGACTGGAGAAGAAGGCGAAGGCCAAGGACAAGGAATCCATGCGGCTGTTGGCCGCCCTGGAGCCGGTCCGCGCCGCCCTTTCCGAAGGCAAGCCCGTGCGGGCGATGGAGCTCGGCGAAGACGACGCCCACGTCCTGCAGCCCCTTCACTTCATCACCCAAAAAAAGGTCATGTACGTGGCCAACGTGGACGAAGCGTCCCTGCAGGACCTGGACTCGAATCCCCACTACCGGCGTCTGGTGGGTCACGCCGCCGCCGAGGGCAGCCAGGTGGTGGCGATCTGCGGCAAGATCGAATCGGAGCTCGCGGAACTGGAGGCCGAAGAAAAGCTCGAGTTTTTGAACGACGTGGGGCTCGAAGAGCCCGGACTCGACCGGGTGATCCGAGCGGGCTACGCTCTGCTCGATCTGCAGACATTCTTCACCGCTGGAGAAAAGGAAGTGCGAGCGTGGACCTTTCAACGGGGCTGGACCGCCCCCCGATGCGCCGGCGTCATCCACACCGACTTCGAACGGGGCTTCATCAAGGCGGAGATCTACCACTTCGATGACCTGATGAAGTACCGCTCCGAAGCAGCGATCAAAGAAGCGGGCGCCCTTCGTTTGGAGGGAAAGAGCTACGTCATGAAGGACGGCGACATCGCCCACTTTCGTTTCAACGTCTGACGCCCACGCGATTTCAGGCGGTCTGGATTTCGGAAGTGTCGGGCTCGGAACTCGATGGTGGCGGATTCCGGCCATCGGACTGCCGCTCGGCGCGCCGGGCGACCCGACGGAGCGCCTCGGGGGGCCCGCTCAAGTCGCGGACCACCGGGCCCCCGTGTTCCGGATCCAGGTACCGCAGATGAAGGGTGGCGTCGTCCGCACCCAACTCGCACCGCTCCACCAGGTCGTAGAGCACCACCTCGCCGCCCAGGATGGCCACGTCGTCGTAGATCATCAGGGGTCTTCGATGGGATCCTTCTCGGACCGAACCGGCCCAGACCGTCCCCTCTCGGCGCTTTCGGTGAGCGAGCCACGGCGCCACGGCCAGGCTGACCAAGAGCGTCGCGACCATGCCCGCCCCCACTTCGGCGGCCTGGGGCCGGATCGGGCCTTGGGAATGTCCGAACACGAAGGCCCCGAACAGCACCTGGCCCACGGTGATGGCCAAGAACGTGGCGTAGATGGTCTTGAGGCGCTGGGCTCGCTCGGCCCGGCGGATCCGCTCCAGCGGATCTGGACACTCCGCTTCCGGTTCGGCCATGCGGCTTTCGAGATCGCTCACTCGCGCAGGACCGAGCAAGCCAGACCCGGCTCGGGTGCGCAGTTTCGACCCACCACGCAGCCCCCATCCTCGCACCGCACCGGCGGGCAGTCGCCGGCGCCGGGGGTGCAGGGATCGCCCGTGGAAGAGCAGGTTCCAAAGCTGCAGGTGTTCTGGGCGCAGTCGCTGTCCTGAGAACAGGTGCAAAAGCCTTCCAGGTCGCCCTCGTCGCGGGCGCAGATGCGGGCCGGGTCCACCGGCCCCGGGCAGCAGCGACCGGCGGCGCACACCGCATCTGCGGGACACATGTCGTCACCGGCGCACAGGCAGGTGCCCGTGGACTGGCCAACCTCCACCTCGCAGGGGGCGTCCCCGCACGCCGCGATGCCGTCCACGAAGCAAAACTGGGCATCGGGGTCGGGACGCCCGTCGGGCAGCAGCACCTCGCAGGGCTGGGACAGCTCACAGGTGATGCCGGTGGACACCAGGCCGGTGCTGCACTGGCACTGGGCGGTGGCGCCGCACGGGTCGCCGGTGAGGCGCACCACCCGGTTGCACTGATACCCGTTCGGGCACGGCTGCCCGTCGGAGCAGTCGACCCCGCAAAACTGCGTCTGGCCCCCGAGCTCCACCGAATTGATCAAGCAGAAGTTCTTGGACCCGTCGCAGGGGTCTGGGTTCGACTGGGTGCGCTGGGTGCACCCGCGACAGTAGGGGCCGCGAAAGTCATCTTGACAGAAGCCGTCGACGCAGCGGTCACCGTAGGGGCAAAAGCTGTCGTCCTCGCACCGGCCTGGCTCGTCGCTGCAAAAGCCGTTCAGACACACGTCGCCCAGGGGGCAATCGCCGCTGTCGAAACACCCTTCCGCGCACAGCCCTTCCGTGCACACGCTCCCCAGGGGACACTGGCTGGCCACGCTGCAGACCGACTGCAGGGCGGCCGCGGGGCCGGGCGCGCACTGCCCGGACGTCAGGTCGCAGAAGGTGCCCTCGACGCAGTCTGCGTTGCGCGAGCACCCGACCGTGGCCTGGCACTGCCCAGCCCGATTGCATTCGAACCCGGGCTCGCAGGCTGCGTCGGTGGCGCAAACGCAGGTGCCGCTGCCTCGGTCGCACCGAAAGGCTTCCGGGCAGTCGCTATCCGAGCTGCAACCGTCGCTGCTGCTGCAGCCGGCCAAGCCACAGCCGAAGAAGGCGAGCAGGAACAGAAAGAGGAACCAGGTTCCCCACGCCCAGCGGGCCATGGCTCAGTCCGTGACCTCCTTCACCGAGAAGATCCCGGTGACCAGGGTCCAGCTCTCCCAAAACAGGGGAGAAAACTGAAACCACACGAACTCCTCGAAGGTGAACCGCGGGGCCAGGGCCTGCTGCAGGGTGAGTTGCAGTTGGCGCGGTCCGTCGGTGACGCCGTCGCCTGGCGGGGCCAACGGGCTCGTGCCCGCCGGCAGCACCGGCACCGGCAGGTCCGTGCGCCCACCCGGAGCGAAGAAACTCCACCGCGTGAACGGCGCGAAGGAGCTCGACGCATTGACCGGTTCGTCGTCTTCGCAGCTGCCGTTCTCGTTCTGGTCCAGGCAGCACCGACTGGTCACGCCGATGGCATCGCCGAAGGTGGCTTGCGTCAGGTCTGGGGTGACCCCGTCTCCGAGCTCCCATCGAATCCGGTCGTCCAACACCTGCCCCTGCTTCGGCGTCAGGTTCACCGGCGTGGCCAGATAGGGACCCAGGTCGGCCTCGTCGCCGACCACGGTGGCGACCGAAGTCTCCAGCGACAGGGAGTACGGCGCCGTCAGCCCCTGGCCCGCCAGGGTAAAGGAGCCGGCCAGGTAGATGAACTCGGACTGGGCGAGCTGCGGCATGTTGGTCAGGGTGACCACCTCGAGCTCACCGAACTGGACCGGGAACGGGATCACCCCGTCGGACTCCAGGTTCAAAAACGGGAATACCGCGTTCACCGAGGGGCCGGGAAACTGGCGCGGCGGCTCGTCGAGCCGAATGTCGAAGGTCTGATCCAGGTCGATGTTCACGTCGATGACCACGTCTTCCGTCACCTGTCCGAACGCCACCGGGACCGACCGGGCGATGCCGAGACGGACGGGCCGCCGATCGTTCGGATTGTTGACGTTCACCTCTTCGAGGAGGGCGTAGACCGCCACCGTGCCGGCGCGCGCGGTCACGATCTCGAAGGACTCACCATCCTCGAGTACGTTGGTGAACTGGCCCGGAGGCATGGGAGGGTTCGGCGAGAAAGGCCCAGGCTCGCTGTAGGTCACGGTCACCACCGGAACCCGGTCCGGGTCCCGGTTCGGGTCCAGCTCGGACTTCAGACCGAACACCCGGCCCCGCACGATCGGGAACTCGGTGGGCGCCGGGCAGGGGTTGATCGGAGCGTCCGGCGGCGGCGGCTGCGGAAACGCCGGACTCGGCACGGTCAGGTTTCGGGTGTCGTAGTCCACCATGGTCACGAACGCGCTCCCCGGAGCACCGGCCGTCACGGTCACGGGCCCCTCGAAGCCGGGCCGCGAAAAGGTGGCAATGCCGTTTGCGTCGGTGAGCGCCACCGCGTCGGATTCGGGGAGCAAGCCGACCTGCACGACAGCCCCTTCGACGGGAGCCCGTTCGCCATCGACCACGGACACGTTCAGGTCCCCGTCGATCTCGCCGCCGAAGCCCCCTCCCTGGGTGACCCGGGGATCGAAGTATTCGAACGAGCCGACCCGGACCGGGCTTCCTTGCGGGCCGGTCATCGTGACCTCCACGGCGCCCGTCCGAT
The DNA here is from genome assembly GCA_031800475.1 of Myxococcales bacterium LLY-WYZ-16_1. GTDB lineage: Bacteria > Myxococcota > Kuafuiibacteriia > Kuafuiibacteriales > Kuafuiibacteriaceae > Kuafuiihalomonas > Kuafuiihalomonas phototrophica. Next base: position 23,070 of record DAPKRQ010000247.1, on the reverse strand, counting down.
TCTGGGGCGTTCGAACCGCCAAAAGGTGCCCGTTTTCGAGTTGCACCTGGGAGGCGGCGACCCCACCAAAGTCCACCGCCGGATCCGCTTCGAGCCCTCGCCCGTAGATGGTGACGAAGGTACCGCCGCTGAACGCGCCGTCGTCGGGGTGGATCCGAAGCACCTCGAAGGGTGCCGTGAAGAAGAAGGCGTCTTCCAGGCGGGCGCGTGCGGGTTCGAGCGCCCGCTCCCCGCCGGCCGTGAACTCCCGGGTCGCCACCAAATCGGCGCTGCCCCGGGACGTCCCCAGCACCGTGGCCCGAACCTCGGTCTCGCTGACCACCTGCAGGTCTTCGACCTCGATGCCGTCCAACCGAAAGACCACGTCGTCGCCGAATCCAGCCCCGCGGATCGTCACCTCGGTGCGACCGGCGGCCGGCCCTTCGATCGGGTCGATGCCGTCGATGCGAAGGGGCGGCAACACGTTGAAGCCATCCGGCCGCGTCGCCGCGTCGGCCCCGTCGAGGGCTGTCACGTCCACGGGTCCCGGCGCCAACCCGGCCGGCACCTGGACCCGGAGCGCCTCGCTCGTTCGCTCCAAGACCGGGGCGACCACCCCGTCGAACTCCACTTGGGTCTGGGGTCCGAACCCGCTGCCGACGACCGACACGGGCTGACCGGCTTGGCCCGATTCGGGCACCAACCCTTGCACCGAAAGCCCGGCGGCGGCCGACGATGCGAAGTAGGCGCCGGGATAGCGCACGCTGCGGTCGGCGGTGGTGATCCGCACCTCCACCGGTCCCGCACCCAGCGGCGGCAGCTCGACCTCCAGGCGCCGTCCGAGCTGCCCTCGGGGCTGGGGACCGGAAACAAACGGAGCCACCTGGCCGCCAAAACGGACCTCTTCCACGTCCTGAAAGCCCGATCCCAGGAGCTGCACCACCGCGGGCGCGTTGGCCGGTCCGGTTGCCGGAACCACCCGCTCGAGCTCGGGGGTGGCGAACACGGTGACCAGGTCTCGGCGCACTGCCCGAGACAACGCGGTGACCCCCTCGACCCGAGGCCGGCCGGGCGCCAGCGGGGGCGCGATACCCCGCATGCGCTCGGGCCCGAGACGCTCCAGGGCCCCCAAGGGCTTTCGGTCGAAGAGGATCAAGGTGTCCTCTGTAAATCCGCGCCCTTCGACCTGGACTTCGACCCCACCTTCCTCCGGAATGCGGGCCGGCGAGACCCGGTCGATCTCGAATACCGGCACGTAGGTGAAGGCGTCGGCCAGACTGGAGGTGCCGGTGGGCGTGGTGATGCGAACGTCCACGGGGCCGAGCTCGCCGGGGGGCGTGACCGCTTCGACGCCGAACACGTCGAGTTGCTCGACTTGGGCCGCCGGCGCGTCACCGAAGAAGACCTCCACCGGCTCCTGCAGGGCATCGCCGCGGAGCAGCACCCGGGTCCCGCCCTCGACGCTGCCTTCGGCCGGCGTCAGGTTGCGCAGGATCGGGGGAGCCTCCGGGTCGGACGGCGGCACGCCAAAATCGATCCTGGGTGTGCCCCCGTCCGGTCCCAAGTCCGGGATCCGTCCTTCGACCCCGTCCGGCACGTCGACGCAGGCCGCCGCGGCCGCGGCCCAGATTGCGATCGCGGCCCAGCGGGCACGGCTCCAGCTCCCCATCACGGGGACTCTACCACCCGGACCGGCCCTCCGGCGCATCTCGAACGACGAACCTGCGCCGCTCGATCCAGGTTTCGCCCCGATGGAGGCCCTGAAATAGGGCTACGTGCTCTCCGGAGGCTCCCCACTCCAGGCCGTAATTGCCCGGCGGTCCGGGCGCCAGGACGTATTCCGGGGTGCCTCCACCCTCCAGCGCGAAAGACTGCATCACGAACCCCACCGGGTGCCGCAGGCGGATCAGCTCGCCGGGCTCGAACGCGCCTTCGAGTTGGGGCCCGTTGGTGAAGATCGGTCGCAGGGCGGTGTCCGGGAAAAATTCCGGCCAGCGCTCGGCGATGCGGGCGCGCACCTCGAGGGGATAGACGTCCACGATCGGCGCATGGGCCGGCAGGTCGACCAACCACCGGCGGACCTTGCGGGGGTCGCCGGTGGCGCGAAGAAATGCCGCGATCCGGTCCACCTTGTCGTTGCGGCCCGACGGGCCGTCGGTCCGGAGGGCCATCCATCGGGCCAGGTGTTCCAGCGCGTACCCCGTGGGCCATCGGAGCAGTTCCGGCGGCTCGACACCTTCGTCTGCAACCCGAGCATCCAGTTCTGCGGTCCATTCGAGGGAGGCGTCGGAAGAGCCGCCCTCGGATGCCCCACCGAACCCCGTGGCCGGAACGGGGGACCGAAACTCTGTGCCCGCGGGGGCACGGGGCGCCGACTTCGGATCGGGGGAAGGCTCGACCGAACTCGCGTCGCGGTTCGGCTCGACCGAGCCGGCTCCCGGGCGGAGCTTCACGCCGCCTCCCGGAACTGCAGGGCCGTCAGATTGCCGCAGCCCGTGCAGATGAAATGGTGGATCTCGGCGTCGCCGACGTAGACGTACGGTTCCACGTCGCCCCAGTACCGGCGACCGGCGCCCTCTGGAATCGACGTGCGCCGATCCATGGTGGCCTCGCATCGGGTGCACACGTTCAGTTTGCGAACCCGCCGCTTGAGCCGAAACTTCACGGTGCCAGCGTGCCCGAAAACCCGCCGGGAGTGCCAGCTGGGGCAGGCCGCTTCCCGTTGGAACAAAACGAGGCCGGCGCTCCGTGAGGAACGCCGGCCTCTCGGTGTGCGTCGTCGAAAGTGCCCGGACGGCGCCAGCGGCGCCCGGTCGAGCGTTTCGACGGGTTCAGACGTCGCTGGCGCGGGCGGTCTTGCGGCCGTTGGCCTCGGCGCGGGCCACGGCCGTGTCCAGCATCTGCGCGACCTGCTCGTTCAGCTGCTCTACCAGATCCGAAGAGCACATGAATCCGGCCTGACGCACGTACTCCTTCACCTTGCTCTGCACGAGCAGCATTTCCTTCGGCTTCTTCGCCGTCTTCTTTTTGGTAGCCATCCGTTCCTCCTGATTGCGTGCGGCGGTTCCGAACCGCCGATCGCTGGCGGGACGCTATCCAAATCGATCGCTCCTCGCAACAGCTCGGCTCCAAAATTTTGGTCTAAAACCGGGGTTTGGGGCCTTTTTTCGGCGCATCGCGACACAGAAAGGCCCCATTCCCCGATTTTGGAGGCGTTCAGAGAACGACCATTCGAGATTTGAACGAAACCCCGAGATCCGAGACGGATCGTCTACCCCCTCTCCTAGCACCCGGTTATCCCTTGAGTGGACTCGGTCCGAAAGAGCACCCCGAGCGGCCGCCCGAAATCGAATTCGCTTCGTTTATCTGCCCGAAATCAAACGACATCCGTGATCCACCGCGAACCGTCCACCCCTTGGAGGAACGGCACGAACTCCGAGTTCACATCGCACCCGGGATCGGATCGACGGCGCGCCTTGGCGCGAACACGCGACGGCGATAGGCCTCGTGCAGTGCTCGGTTTGCTCGCCGCCGTTTTGGTTTCGACCCCGGTGTCCCTGGCCCGGGTCCCGACGTCGACCGGGGCGGCCTGTCCCCTGCTCGAGGGGGCGGCCGCGTTCTTGGAGACTCGGCCCTCGGTGTGGGTCGAACGGGCCCCCGATCCGGACTTCGCCGCCAGCGCCCGCCGCTGGTCCGCGGAGCCCGACGGCGGATGGTCCATGCTGGCAGCCCATCTCGAAGATCGCTTCGACGTGTCCGCGCCCACCGAGCTCGCCGGATGGGTCGCTCCCAGCCCGGACGCCCTGGTTCGGGCTTGCGCCGAAGACCAGAGCCTTTGGGACGATCTCGGGCCGGCCCTGACACCGGCGGTGCTCCGAGCGGCCCGAATTGAGCCGCGCCGGCCCCGCAGCCCGAGCCAAAGCTGGGCTCGGGCCATCGTTCGAATGGCGCGCGGTGAACGGTTCGATGTCCGAGCGCTCGCGCGAATGGCACGAGCCCTCGAAACCGACGACCTGCCGATCTGGGTGCGAAACAGCCCACGCGGTGCGTCAGAACTCGCGGGCCTCGCAAGCGACACAGCCGTTCTTTTCGAGCGAGGTGTTTTCGTGGCCTTGGATCCGGACACCGGTCTGCCGAAGTGGGAGTTTGAATCTGCGGTCGCGACACCCGACGTCACATGGGTGAACGGAAGACCCCTCCTCGTCACCCGGCGGGGCGTCCTACTGATGGACGTGGAGTCAAACGGCTCTCGTGCCTTTTTCGACCTGACGAATCCCCACGAGGAGGTGGCGCTGAATCGCTACGGATTGTTCATTGGAAACGAAGACGAAGTTTGGGCCATCGACCCGAAAACCGCCAGCATCCGGTGGCGGCACGCCTTTCCCGAGCCTGCGATCTCCGGGCCCGTGGTGGTGGGCACGCACCTGTATGTCCCCCACCAGGCGCGAATTCGGGAACTCGACGTTCAGACCGGTCGGCTCAGATCGGTCTGGTCCATGCCCGAAGAGGTCTCCGCGCCCCTTCGGCTGAGCGCGCCCGACTGGGTCTGGGCTTCCCTCGGCTCGCGCCAGATCGCGGCCCTGCGCCCTCCCGCCACTCGGGTCGTCCATCGGGTCCAGCCCTTGCGCTGGCCCTACGCGGCCGCCGGGGCAAACCTGTTCGCCCTGTCTGGCTCGCCCGGTCGCTCAACCCTGTGGCGACTGGACCCGGTGACCGGACCATCCCGCGTGGCCCGAGTCGGTCCCGGTCCGTTGGCGTCGTTCTCGGAGGTGGAGGTCATCCACGGCGACGGCGCCGCTTTGGTCGCCCGGGACAGCCAAGGCCGGGTCCGCTGGCGCGAAGGTCTTGCCCGCCCGGCCCGGGCTCTGTCGGTCGGGCGGGACCTGGTTTGGGTCGCCGTTGGGGACCGGGCCGAGCGCGTGGATCCGAAAGGCGGAGAAGGACTCGGAGGCCTGGACCTGGAGGCCACCGTCACGGGCGTGTTGGCCCATCATACCCGCGGCCTGGCCCGCACCGGCGCGGGACGGGTCTACGGGCTTCCGCTTTTGTCGGATCCGAGGCGCGCCGTCCTGCGCCGTTTCGCCCAGCGCGCCCACGCCGAGGGCCTGCATCGAGTCGGTGCCGACCGTCGAGCGTCAGTGGAACTGGAGCGCTTGGTCGAGCGCCACCCGACGGACCGGCCGGCTGCCGTACTCCGGGCTCGAATCTCGGGAGGGGCCGCGCCGTGGGTCGCCGTCGCCTCCTGGGCCCCGGATGGATCTCGTCTGCTCGAGACCGTGCAAGACAACCTGCAGGCTCGGGATCTTCGACTCGTCGAACGCTCGGTGGATCCGGTGGAACTCGAGGCCGTTGGAGACTGTCGAGTCTATCGAAGCGAGGAAGGCATCTGGGCTCTGAACGAGGAAGGCCCGAGTGCCCGGCTGCCCGACACTGAACTTCATCCGGGGCCGGCCGCGTCGGTCCGAGCAGACGACATGCTGATCGACTGCGCCACCGGCCAGGTGCGGCAGCGGCTCGACCGGTCGAACCTTCGGGTCACGCCAGCTGGCGTGATCGAGCTGACTCCAAGCGGGGTGCGCCTGCCTCGCGGGGCCCGGGTAGAGCTCGAACGGCCTCGGCTTCGGGCGGTCGGACCCAACGCTGGCTTCGTGTTCGAGACCGACCGGGCGCTGGTCTGGCTCGATCCGGTGGGAACGGTCCAATACCGCGCTGAAGGCCGCTTTCGGGATGTGCGGGTTCGGGGGCCGCTGTTGCTTCTTCGACCAGACCGTGACTCTCCGTGGCGCCTTTCCAGCCCCGCCTCCGACGAGACGACCGACCTTCCCACGCAAACGAGGGCGCACCGGGTGGTCCCCTTCGCCGGAGGCTTCCTGCTCTGGAAGGACCGAGAGCTGCGAAAGCTGGGTCTCGACGGCCGCCTTTCGCCGGCCATCCGCTTGGCCCGTGCGGCTCGGCGAGTGGTCCCGCTGGGCCCCGACACGGCTGTGGTCCATTCGATGGATGGCAGTGTGAGTTGGGTCGACCTCGAGCGCCGACTCACGGGACCGCGGCTCGACCTGGATGTGGACGGCGTGGTGCCTGGCTTCGACGGCGGGGTCATGGTGGCGGTGGACAACCTGGTGCTCGGTTGGACCCCGACCGAATGAGCGCGCTCAGGTGCGATCGCCGGGCCGCCAGAGGACCTCGTCATACCCGAAGTCCAAGGCGGCCTTTCGCCCCATGACGAACAGCCAGTCGCTCAGGCGGTTCACGTACTGCATGACCTCGGAACGCAGCGGCTCGTTGGCGTTCATTTCCAACAGACGCCGTTCGCTGCGGCGGCACACGGTCCGGGCTTGGTGAAAGAACGCGCTCAGCATACCCCCTCCGGGAAGGACGAAGGACTTGAGGCTCGGCAGCTTGTCGTTCGCCTCGTCGATCTCGGTCTCGAGGCGTTCCACATCCTCGGCCCGAACCACCGCTTGCTGCGGGTGCCGGTCCTCGGGCAGGGTCGCCAACTCTCCACCCAGATCGAACAGCTCGTTTTGGATGCGCACGACCTGCTTGTGAAGCGCAACCGCCGCAGGATTTCCCGATTCCTGACGAAGCAGCTGTTCGGCCACCAGGCCCAGACACGCGTTCAGCTCGTCCAAGGTCCCGAAGGCCTCGATGCGAGCGTCCGTCTTGGCCACTTCCTGGCCCCCCGCGAGTCGGGTCGTTCCCGAGTCGCCGCCTCGGGTGTAGACGCGATTGATGATGACCGCCATGGGCTGCCCCTAACCTTCTGCTCCGTCCCGGAGCAAGGCTTTGGTCACTTCCACGTACAGCTCGGCGGCCCGGTGGAGGTCGTCCTTGCGGATCTTTTCGCCCGAGGTATGGGCGTCGTGGATCGACCCGGGCCCCACGAGCAGGGGCTTTCCGATTCGGCTCAGGTACGGAACGTCCGAACCAAAGCGCACGACCTCGCGTGGATGATCCGAAAGCGCGTGGATTTCGTGCGGTTCGCTTCGGGAGACCACCGCGAGCTCCACCTCCGGCCCCACGACCCGTTTGACTTCTTCGAGGACCGCATCCGAAGCGGCGGACAAGCGAATCATCACCTGCGCGCTGGCTGCCGGAGCGATCACGTTGGGGGCGATGCCTCCTTCGAGAACGCCGATGTTCACCGTCGTGTCGCCAAAGCGTGGGTCGGACGGAAGCTCCGCTTCCATGAGCCGGGCGAGCGACCGCACCAGACCATGGACCGCCGAGACCCCGCGCTCCGGATACGCGCTGTGCCCAGCCGTTCCGCGCTGGCGAAGGCGCAGGGACAAAATCCCTTTGGCCCCGTCGGCCATGCGCATCTCCGTGGGCTCGCCATCGACGATCCAGTCGGCTTTCGGTACGAGTTCGCCAACCATCTTCGCTCCGAGCGAATCGGTTTCTTCGCCCACTACGCCCAGCAGGGCCACTCGAGTGACTCCCTCGGCGCGCAGGCGGTCTGCAGCAGCCCACATGGACGCGAAGATGCCTTTCGCATCGCACGTGCCCCGGCCGTACAGGTGCACGTCGTCCTCGGACAGGGGGATGAAGGGCGGCACCGTATCCAGGTGCGTGGTCAACACCACACCCGGCGGACCCGACGCGCCGGCGGGTCGGGCCAGCACGTTGCAGCGTCCCGGGGCAGCTGGCGCGTCCTTGTCCGGAGGAACGGGCTGGGTCTCGACCGACCACCCTTCGCCACCCAAGCGCTCGGCAACCCAATGGCAAAGCGCGCCTTCCTGGTTGCTGATCGACGGCATCGCTACCAAGGCGCGGCACAGTTCGACGGGATCCACGTGCACGGTTCGGCGAGAAAGCCTTCTAACGAACACCCGAGGCAAGTAGGTTCCGGCCGTGCGCGCGTATGTCGGTCTGGGCGCCAACCTGAACGAGCCGGCCGAGCGGATCCGGGAGGCGATCGGGCATCTGGATGGCCCCGACGTCCGGGTGCAGCGCAGAAGCTCGATGGTCTGCAGTCCGCCGGTCGGTCCGCCCGATCAGCCCGACTTCGTGAACACCGTCATCGAAGTCGAGACGTCGGAGACACCCCACGGGCTGTGGGCCCGATGCCAAGGCGTCGAAAAGACGATGGGCCGCGTCAAAACGCGGCGCTGGGGCGAGCGGGTCATCGACCTGGACGTGATCTTGTGCGACGCACGGGTGATAGACAGCCCGGACCTCACCGTGCCCCACCCGCAAGCCCTGCAGCGAAGCTTCGTGATGCGGCCATTGGCGGATCTGATCCCCGACGCTTCATTCCCCGGGCGATGTGGACGGATGGCGGACCTGGCGGCCGCTTGCACCACGCCCCCTCTTCGGATGCTGGACCCGGCGGTGCGAACGCGTGAGGAGCTGGGGCTGTGACCTTCTTCCGCGTTTCCCCCTCCCGCAGGGCACCCGAGCCGAGAGCCTCACGGGTCCCCTTCGAAGCGCCCCCACCCCGGGCCCCGTTGCCCCGTTGGGGCCTCGATGACTGTACGGTCGGGATCAGACCGGGGACGCACCGCAGGTGGGCCGCACCATGGGTGCTCGCCGCCCTGACCGGGGTGGGATGCTTCGACCTCAAGGAACCGCGCCAGCTTCCGCAGGCGGTGCAGGCCGAGGTGCTCGCCGCCCGGGAGGCCTTTCGGACCACGAAAAACGCGGAGCCCCTGGTCGGGGCGGCGCGTCTGTACCGGGAGCACGGCTTTCTGTTCGAGGCCGCCGACATCCTGAAGCAGGCCGAGGATGCCATGGGCGACCGGGCCTCGCCGCACCTGCGGGCCGAAATGGCGCGGACCTACCTGGCTTTGGGCCTATCGAGCGCGGTGGTGCGCGAACTGAAGGCCTGCTTGCGCGAAGATCGGCGTCAGCCCGACTGCCTGCTGGCCTTCGCCCAACTGCTCGAAAGCGACGGCACACCCGGAGCCTTGCGCGAGGCGCGCCGGGCCTACGCCGGCTATCTCGAGCACGCGCCAGCCGACCATCCGGACCGGACCGAAGCGAATGCCGCCCTCGAGCGGCTCGGGGGACCCCTGCCGTCAAACACCGGGGCACCCCTGAGGTTGGCCGACCGGTTGCCGCCGGAAGCCATGGCCAACAACCCCCACGGCGCCGGCGGTCCGACGCCCCAGGCCGGCGCCGACGCCGAAGCCCCGCCGCTGAACGAATTCGGTCAGGCCTTGGCCGCCGCGCTTCGGGCCGTTCGCGAAAAGGACTTCGAGACCGCCGCGAACGGGTTTCGAAAGGCCCTCGAGATCCGTCCAGACCACCCTTCCACCCTGGCCAGCCTGGCCGAGGCCGAGTGGTCCCTCGGCCATCGCGAACGGGCCTTGGAGCTCATCGATCGGGCCATGGCCCTGGGGCCGGACGACCCGCAAGTGCGATTCATGTTCGGGGCGCTCCTCCTGAGGGCTGGAACCCGGATCGAAGAGGCGACCTCGGCCTGGCAGGCCCTATTGCGGGATCAGCCGGAGGTGGCGGAGCAGCTGGGCATCCGGGAGCGTCTGGCCTCCCTTCAAAGGTCGGGCATGGCGGGCCAATCGGCGGCACCGGGCTCGAAAGCCGGCGCATCCGGCCAAAGCGACAGCGAACGCACGACCCCGCCGGCCGCGGATACGAGCGAAACGAGCACGGTCGCGCCGGGGTGACCGGTTTCGGGCTCCGAAAACGCATGACGCCCGTCGGGTTTGGCCCTTAACCTTCCGCCGCATGTGGTCCCGCTTGGTACCCGGCCCGCTGGTGCGGTTCTTCGCCCGCCCCTACGTGGCGGGACACAGCATCGGCGACGCGTTCGACTGCGCCGCTTCGGCCTGGAGCCTGGCCCGCCTGCGGAGCACGCTGGACCTGCTGGGCGAGGACGTGACCGAGCCCGACCAGGTGAAGGCCAATCTTCGGACCTACCGCCAGGTGATCGACCGAGCCGCCGAAGATGGCCGGTTCGAGCCCGGCGTCCGGCCCACGGTTTCGGTCAAGCCCTCTGCGTTCACCACCGGCCAACTCGACGACAGCGTGGAGCCCGTAAGGAGCCTGGCCGAGCACGCCCATCGCCGGGGGGTGGGCCTCACCGTCGACATGGAAGACCGGCGGTGGACCGACCTGACCCTGGAACTGGCCACCGACCTGTACCGGCGAGGATTCGACGTGGGCACGGTGCTCCAGACCCGCCTGAATCGGACCGAGAAGGACCTGGAAGCGATCCCCGCTGGCATGCGGATCCGCTTGGTGATCGGCATCTATCCGGAGCCCGCCGAGGTGGCCACCACCGACAAGGGGGTCATGAAGGACCGGATGCTCGAATCGGCGGCCACCCTGCTGGAGCGGGGCGCCCGGGTGGAATTCGCCACGCACGACGACGGCGTCCTGGAGCGGTTCGCCCGGGAGCTGGCCCCGCGGGCCCCGGACCGCTGCGAGGTTCAGATGCTGCTGGGCGTCCCCCGGGCCGACATGCAGCACCGCCTGCAGGAGGGCTACTTCGGGGTCCCGGTTCCCGTTCGACTCTACGTTCCGTTTGCCATCGGCTGGCGGGACGCCACCGCATACCTCCGGCGCCGCATGGCGGAAAGCCCCAGCATGATGTGGCTGGTCCTTCGAAACCTGGCGAGCCGCCGCCGCCGCCGCCGGGCCCTGCCGATCCCGTCTGCGCCCGCCCTCGAAGGTCCGGACGGCACGAGTCGTTGACCAGCCGAGGATGCAGGGGCCCTGCCCGCTCGACCGCCCAGGCCGGCCCGGCACCGGTTCGGCCGGCGACGGCGCGCGATGCGACGCGTACCGTGCGGGCCGACCGCGGGTTCGACCTTCCGTGGGGCCGCGCATTTCGGTGAAGCGGGGCTTCGGCTATGGCTTTTCCATGGCTGTCGACCGCCTGGGCCGGCTCAGCCGGATCGGATGGGCTGGGGTCGTGGCCGCGGGTCTGATCCTGGGCGCCGCCGGTCCCGCCCAAGCCTTCAACTCGAGCGCGTGGACCCGGCCGCAAAACCAGCTCTACACGCTGCTGTCGTACGGAAGCATCTTGGCGGGGGAGCAATTCGGGATCGGAGGCCGGACCTCCGTGTTCGTGCAAGGTCGCGACGAAGACACCCTGTTCGTGGACGAGTCTTTCTACAGCCTGATCGAATTTGGAGCGACCGACTGGCTCACCCTGCACCTCGAGCTGCCGTACAAGCGGGTCTTGGTGCGGATCCCCAACTTCGACGTCTCCACCCGAGCCTTCGGAAACCTGTACGCCGGCCTCCGACTCGGGATCTTCGAGCTGCTGGAAGTCGACGTTCCGGTCGTGTGGAGCATCGAGCTCGGCGGGTTCTTTCCCACGGGCTACACCCGCAACTTCGCTCCGTCGGTGGGGGCGGGCAACATCGACTTCGACCTGAAGACCGCCGTGGGATACGGATTCAGCATCGCGGGGGTATTGCCGAGCTACACCCAGCTCGGCTTCGGCTTTCGGGCGCGGTCGACGGCATTCGCCCTGTCGAGCGCCATCGAGGCTTGCAACCCCTTCGACAACAATTGCGTTCAGGACGTACGTCCGGTGTACGGCGACGAGTTCATGTTTCTCGGGGAGTGGGGCCTTACCCCTTTCGACGGAGCCTTGCTGGCCTTCGCCAAGGTCATGGGCAACGTGTCCCTCCAGGCGCCCGAAGTGGGCTTCACCGCCGCGAACCCGATCCCGACCCGCCAGCGCTACCTGAAGGTGGGCGGCGGCGGCATGGTGTATCCATTGCGCTTCTTCGACGTGCCCTACGCCGAAAACGTGGGCCTGATGGCCCAGTACTACAGTACGGTGTGGGGAGAGAACGTGCCGAAGACCGACGACCTGTTCTTCGGCATCGAATACACCCACAACTTTTGAGAGCGCCCATGACTCGTTCCACCCAAACGAAGACCGCGACCCGGACCCGGGGTTTCGAGCGCCGCGTTTTCCTCAAGGGCACGGCCGGCGCCACGCTGGGCCTCACCTTCGTGCAGGCCGGCTGCGAAACCAACGAGGTCGTGACCGTGGGCACCGGCATCGAGTTCGACTTCGTGAGTCCAGTCGACTTCGACAACACTTCTCTCGACCCACTGGCTCACACCGACCAGGCATTTCATTTCTACCAAGCCGGAGGCCGGCCCTACATCGCGAACTACGACGAGCTGCCGATCTTCGGCCCCCAGGACTGGAGCCTCGAGGTATCCGGAGACGTCACCCAACCCCTGGACGTCGGCTTCGAGGACCTTCGAACGAGCTACGGCGAGCCCCTCACCCTCTTGAAGACCCTTCGCTGTTTGTTCGACGACAGCCGGCTGCCGGGTCTGATCGGCACCGCTTTGTGGACTGGGGTACCGGTGCGCAGGCTGGTCGAAGCGGCCGGGGTGGACCCGATGGTCGTCAATCGCTTTCGTTTTTTCGGAAGAGACGGCTTCACCAACAACCTGCTCTACGGTGAGGTCTTCGACGACGGTAGAGAGGTATGGGAAGAGCCGATCCTCGCCTGGCGCATGAACGGGCGCGACGTCCCCCACGCCCACGGCGGACCGGTTCGTCTGATCATCCCCGGAAAGTTCGGTTACAAGAACATCAAGTGGCTCGAGCGGATCGAAGCGACCGCCGACGATAGCGAGTTCGGAACATACCAGGAGCAGCTGGGGGCTTTCGATGCGGCCGATGTGCAGCCCTTCACCAAGGCCACCAACCCTTTGAACCGACAGGAGATCCCAGCGGGTACGTTTCAGATCTTCGGTTTCGGGGTGAGCGGCCTGGCTCCGGTCGACCGAATCGAGATCGAGATCGACGGTGCGCCCTGGCAGGAGGTCGACATCATTCCGCTGGCGGACCTCGAGCAGGCCTATCCCCAGCTGTCCGAGGCGGCGCAGGTTCAGGCCGCAATCCCGTTTCCGTACCGGGACGTGTGGGCCCTGTTTCGATTCGACTGGGAAGCGACCCCCGGCCCCCACCGCCTGCGCTTTCGGACCGTGGACACTGCCGGAAACATGCAACCCATGACGGATGACGACGGCACGGATGGCCAGAACGGCTACTTCGACATCGAAGTGACGGCGGTCTGATCCGGGTCGGCTCCGCCCCCCGAGTTCGAGGCTTCGCCGTCGGCCTCGGCCGCCGCCCGAGCCAGTCGGCTGACCTTGCTCGGCGGTCCGTCCAGTGCCGCCAGCACCGGCGCCACCGCGGCCCCGAACCGCTCCCGCTCCTCTTCGGGGATGGGCGGCGCCGGAGGAACCACCAGGGTCAGCGGGTTCACGTGCCGCCCCCGCCGGAGCACCTCGAAATGCAGGTGCGGACCGGTGGCCAAGCCGGAGGCCCCCACATAGCCGATCACCTGCTTCTGCCGCACCCGCTTTCCCTTGCGGATGCCCCGGCCGTAGGCTTTCAGGTGGGCATAGCGGGTCGAAAGCCCGTTGGCGTGACGGATCTGAACGAGCCGACCGTAGCCTCCCCGTCGGGCGGCCCAGGTGACCACCCCGTCGCCGACCGACCACACCGCGGTCCCGCGGGGGGCGCCATAATCCACGCCTTTGTGGGCCCGCACGTACTTCAGCACCGGGTGACGGCGCAGACCGTAGCGAGAGGTGATCGAAGCGAATTTGACCGGTGACTTCAAGAACTGCTTTTCCACCGCCTGGCCCTCGGCGGTGTAGTACCCGGTCTGACCGTTTTCTAGGGTGTATCGCAAGGCCTGAAACACGTCGCCGTCTTCCTGGGCGTACTCGGCCCCCAACACCCGGCCGTAACCGATGAAGCGGTCTTCGATGTAGCGCTTTTCGACCCAGATTTTGAAACGATCGCCTTCGCGGGTTTCGGTGAAAAAGTCGATGTCCCAAGCGAACAGATCGGCGAGGGTCAGGGTCAGCCACGGCTCTTCTCCGATGGCCTCCATGGCGAGGTACAGCGACACCTCGACTTCGCCGTCCACGCGGACCTTCTCGACCCGGACTGGAACGTACTCTCGGTAGCTCGTCATCTGGGGCCCGGAGCCCACGGCCACGAAGCGGTCCTCTTCCGATGCCCGGTACCGAAACCAGTCGACCTGACCGTCATCGGTGGTGTGAAGCTCCACCTCGTGGCCGACCCGAATCCGGGTCAGGTCCACCAGGCCATCCAGCGCGCGGGCAACCCGGTCGACCTGCACCGGATCCACGCCCAGACGCTCGAGCACGGTGGACAAGGAGTCGTTGCGCCGAAACTCGCCGTGCAGGACCCGATCGAAGGACAGGGGCGCCGGCCCCAAGAACGGGCCCTCGTCGACCCAGGGCTCCGCGTCGGAGGCATTTTCGCCCGCCGATCGGGGGCGGGGGTCCGGATCGTCCGATTCCGTCGATGGACCGCACCCGGCCGCCAGCGCCCAGCAGCTCCAGAGGACCGGTACCCAGCTGCCTCGTCCACGCACGGGGGGTGCGTATCGGGGGCGGCCGGATCTGTCACGCCCCAGCCGCACTGCGAAATTCCTTCCGGCGGCCTCCGAGGCCCGACTGGGCAGGATCCGGGCCGCGGTCAACGGGCCGTACGGCGCACGTCTCGCGCTCAGGGACTGCACGCACACGCCTCGCTTCGGCGTTCGGATTCGGTCCGCTGGCGGTGGGCCTCGCAGGCTGCCTTGCTATCGAACCCGCCCGCCCGACGGCGGGGCGCGGCGATGGGCCCAGCGCGCTTCACGTCGAATTCGAGTCGATACCGGTAGGTCCAACACCCGGGTCGGTCGGAAAGAAGCCCGCCCAAGCCAAAGGGCTGCTCCATCTCCGCCGATTCGCCCGCTTGGCCGCGACAGTCCTCGTAGCCTTTTCGCACCACCGGGACTCGGCGATCGAAGGCCGGATGGGTGGGGGAGGCGGTGGCGGCCAGAGCTCGCAGGGCATGCTCGAGCTCCGTGGGCGGTCGGCCTGCCCGGCCCAGGGCGCAGCCGGCCAAGTAGTCGGCCCGGAGCTCCTCGTCCCAGCTGGACTCGAAGGGCTGCCGCAGAGCCAGGGCCGCGGTCAGATGGTGCCCCACCTCGTGGGCCAGCACCCCAAAGGATGCTCCCGGACCGAAGCGGTCTTCGAGCCCATTCAAAAAAGGTGCGGAGTAAACGATCTTGGCCCGGGTCTCGGACCCGGCTCCGAGCCCGGAAACCCAGGTGACCGCGTTGTTCCCGATGGTGTCGTTTCGAAAGAGCCGGCCCGACCCACAGTCCCCCGTGGGGCACAGCACCCGGTATGCGGTCTTGACCTCGGCAAGAGCCCGCGGCGTCGGGTCTCGGTCGAACCGCGGGTCGTAGCGGGTCACGCTGCGCCCCCGACACACCGGGGGCGGAAGGGACAAAAGGATGCCGAGCCACCACGCGAGACCCACAGCCTGCAGTCTGAACAGGCCCGACTCCCGCCGCAAGGACCGGGCCGGCGGCGGTCACCAGCTGGTCGAGTCGTTGACCTGGATCGGAACCGCCGTTTTGCGGGCCAAAATGATCTCCACCCGGCGATTCTTTGCTCGGTTTTCGGGTCCGTCGTTCGGTACCAGCGGCTTGTGGGAGGCGTATCCCGTAGGGCTGAGCCGGCCCGGGTCCACCGAGCCCGCCAACTCCAGGTAACGAGCCACCGCGGCAGCTCGGGCCGCCGACAGATCCCAGTTGCTCGGAAACCGATCGGTGCGGATCGGTACGTCGTCGGTATGGGCTTCGATGGTCACCGGCTGCGAATACATTCGAACGAGTGCCGTGATGATATCCATCTGAACGAAATTCTTGGGTCGAAGCTCCGCAGTCGCGGACGGAAACAGGTCGTACACCCGAAGAACGATGTTGTCCTCGTTGACGATCAACTTCATGGTCCCGTCCTGCTTCTCGTTCTTGATCAGGCGCTGAATGGGCACCAACTCTTCGGGCATGCCCTGCTCCGTGCGCTCCGAAGCGTTCGAGTCCTGAAAGTTGATCGGCGTCGGAGAGCTGCCTTCCAAAAAGCCGGGTCTCCGGGTGATCACGCCGAGGGCCTGTTTGACCGAGCCGAGGGCAGCCTGGAACTCGACCACGTCGAGCTCCGCGAAGGACAGGAGCAGCACGAAAAACGTGAGCAGGAGCGAGCACAGGTCGGCGAAGGTGGCCATCCAGGCCGGAGACCCTCCCCGGCCGTCGTTGTCGTCGTCTTCGTCATCGATCACGAGCGAGTCCTCCTGGGTCGACCCGGGTCGAGCCGGCGCGTGCGGCTCAGGCCGCGTCCTTCGAAGCGCGCATCTTGGGCGCCAAGAAACCTTCGAGCTTCTCCTGGATCAGCCGGGGGTTTTCACCCTTCAGGATGCCGTCGACCCCCTCGAGGACGACGCTCATGTTGAGCACTTCTTCCGAGGTCCGGTGCTCGAGCTTGTCCGCGATCGGTCCGGCGAACATGAACGCGATGATGGCGCCGTACAGGGTCGTGAGCAGCGCCACCGCCATGGCCGGCCCGATGGCGTCCGGATCATCCAGCTGTTGGAGCATCTGCACCAGTCCGATCAGCGTGCCCACCATGCCCATGGATGGCGCGGTGGCGGCCACCCCGCGAAACAGCTTCTGACCCCGCTTGTGTCGAGAGCGAAGGGCCGTGAGCTCGCCCCGAAGGGACGTTTGGATCTCTTCGGGCGCGATGCCGTCCACCGCCATGCGCACGCCCTTCGCGAGAAAATCGTCTTCGATCTCGATGCTCTCCAGGGCCAAAATACCGTCCTTTCGGGCGGCTGCAGCCAGCTCGGAGATGGTGGTGATGGTCTGGACGGGGTCGGGCGCCCGGATGAACACCGCGTTCAGTCCCACCTTGATGCCGTTGACCACGTTCGGCAGCCGTTCTCCCACCATGGTGGCGCACACCGTCCCGCCGACCACCACCAGCAGGCCCGGTACGTTCACGAAGGCCAACAGACTGCTGTCGATCAGAATCGCCGCGATGATGAGGCTCGTGCCGAGCAGGGCACCGATCAGAGTCCCGAAGTCCATGGCGTCCGTTTCCAGGCTCCGTGATCGTCCGCAGGGTCAGCACGTTGAGGTGTCGGCCCAAGGTGGGCCACGGACACGGGCTCCAGGCGGCAGGACGGTTCCGACCGAACCAGTCCGGAACGCCCACGGGTGCCTGCCCACATGGCCTGTCGCTCGGGGGATCACCGAAATTTCGGCGCTGCCGTATTTCGATCGGTGAGGATCGGAAGCATTCTCGGCGCCGAGCGTTTATGGTGAGGCATCCGGATGGCGACGCGCGATCTCACCTGGCCCGAAGACCCCCAGTCCGGCGACGCACCCGCGGAACGCCGGCGCGACCTGCCTGTGTGGCTGGAGCCCATGATGTGGACGCACACGGCGCTGACCGGCGACGTGAAGCAATACCGTCGATGGCGGGAACGCATCCAGGACGTGAAGCATCGCCAAGCGGTGGAACGGGCGCCGGACACCGAGACCCGAGCGATCCTTCGAGAACGAGATGCCTGGTCTCAGATGAAGACGACCGGAAAGCTCGGGGCCTCGTTTGGCATGGGGCTGGGTCTGTTGTGGACGTCTCATGTGGCCTGGTACTTCGCGGTGTACCTGGGTCTGGGCTGGCCGGCCGTGCTGCTGATGGTCCTTCCGGTGCCCCTGGCGTGGCGGGTCGGTACGCGTCTGTGGGAAGACGCGTCTGTCGGGGGCATGCGCGACATTGGAAAGAAGCCCAACTTGAAGCGCCGCTTCCGGGCCCTGGTCAAGGGCTTGTTTCGGGGGTTCGGAGCGGGCTTCGGATTCGGCTTCACGCTGGTCTTCGCGCAGCTGCTTCTCAGTTGGTTCGTCAACCCGGCCCCGACCCTGGCCATGGACCTGGCCAGCGACCTTTCCTGGGCGACGGGCTGCGGGATGGTCGGCGGTACCTTCGGAATGCTGCTCGCCCCCCTGCTCGCCCAGGGTGCCCCGAGCGTGGAGCGAGCAGAGCTCGAGGCCCAACATCGGCAAGCCCTGACGGAGGGGAACGAAGACCCTTCCGCCGGGGATGATTTTTGAGGTAGCCGGACAGAGGTGGGTCGAGGTCGAACGCTGCTGGCGCACAGCCTGGCGGTCGGGGCGTGGGTCGTGTCGACCCTGTCCGGATGCCGGCCTTCCGAACCGGCCCCGCCTTCGGCAGCGGCACCCAAACCTCCCGGTCGCCTGCGAGACCTGCCCGAAGTCACCCCACGGCCGTACGAGGGTACCGGTCTGGACCAGGACCCGGTCCTTCGCGATCAAGTCCTGAAGCAATCGTTTTCGGACATCGTCGAGCGGGTCGGCCCGGTGGCCTATGAGGGCCGCACCCGCTTCCGCATCGAACGCAACGGCCACGAAATCGAACGGGACGAACGCACCCAGATCGACAGCCGAGCCGAAGGCGACCTGCGGGTCCGGCAGTGGGACGCGGAAGACCAGCTCCTGCGGGAAGCGGTTCGGGTCGGCGACCGCTGGTACGTGCGTCACGGCCAGGGCGCCTTGCGCCGTGCGGACTACGCGCAAAACCAACGCCTGTCCGTGGCGAACGACGCCTTTTCGGCCCTGGCGGGTTTTTGCGAAACCCTCGGGCCCGCGTTGGGCCTGCGAGATGTGGGGCGTGCGGCCGACGGCCGGGCTTATCGAGCCGTCCCGACCGGCGAGCCACCGCCCGACCCGGCCCTGGAGCTCGTGACGGTGGAAGGTCGGGTCGTGATCGAGGAACGCACGGGGGTGCCCCGCCGCGCGGATCTTCGGGCCCTCCTCGAGACGGACGGCGTGGACCGTCCGGGCAAGTTCGAGCTCGAGGTGCACTTCGAGCTGCGGCCCGCCGAGGCCCCGCCCTTTGACGTCTCCGACGCGGTGGACCCGATCAGGGACCGCAGCTCGCGCCACGACCCTCTGGCCTTTCTGCAAGGCGAGACCCGCACGTCGACGGTCATCGGGGGGGACTGAATCTTGGCCCTGGACGACCCGGTTCCGGCTTCGGGCTCGAGCTCTCCGGGCCCCAAACGCCTCGAGGCTGCACAACGCCTGCAGACCGCTGCATTGATCCTGTCAACGGCGTTCGCCGGAGTCCATGCAGCCGCGGGCATCCCGGCTTTGGCGATCGTCCTGGGAGCGGGTGCCGCCCTCAACCTGGCGCTGCTGCGGGCCCGGGTGCTCCGGCGCGCTCCGCGCCTCGGCCTGCGGCTGACCGCGTTCGAGACGGTCGCCATCGCTGCGTTGACGGGGATTGTGACAGGCGGGATCCGCTCCCCCCACCTCGGATGGTGGGTGCTCTGTCTGGTGACGGCGAGCGTGGTGTGTGGCCGGGTCTACGGATCCCTATTGTGGGGCTCGGCGCTCGGGATCTCGCTGTTGGCCGTGCTGGACTTGGCCGGGTTGCGAGCGCCGAACTGGCTGCCGCCCGAGCATGCCGATTGGGTGCGGGCCATGTCGGTGTCGGCGCAGGTGGTGGCCGCCGCATCGTTCGTGCTGCTGTACGCCTCGGCCCTTTCGAGCGAACGCCGGAAGACGCAGCGCGCCACGGAGCGATTCGAGCGGGAGGTGAGGGAGCGACAGCAAGCCCAAGCCCGGGCGGGCCAGGCGGACCGAATGAAGTCCGCCTTCCTGGCCACGGTCAGCCACGAGCTGAGAACTCCCCTGCACGGGGTTTTGGGAATGACGCAGCTGTTGCGGGACTCCGGACTGTCCGAGGAGCAGCATCGCTTTGCGGACATCGCCGAGCAGTCGGGGCGCGCGCTGCTGGAGCTGTTGAACGAGTTGCTCGACTTCACCAAGCTGGAGGCGGGGGCCCTGGTCCTGGAGCAGCGCTCCTTTGCCCCGATCCCAGTTTTGGAAGACGTGGCCACCCTTCTGGCTGCCCAGGCGTGTCAGAAGCACCTGCCGGTCTACCTGCAGGTGGATCCGGCCTGTCCTCGGGAGGTTCGCGGTGACCCGCTGCGATTTCGTCAGGTGGTCCAGAATCTACTGAGCAACGCAGTCAAATTCACGAACGAGGGGCAGATCCGGGTCGAAATGGGTCCGACGGACGAAGGGGGTCTTCGGGTCTCCATCTCGGACACCGGCATCGGCATGTCCGAACAAACACGGGCGAGGCTCTTCGAACCGTTCGTGCAGGCCGAGGCCTCGATCAGCCGCCGATTCGGGGGCACCGGTCTGGGCCTCAGCATCGCGAAACGGCTGGTGGAAGCCATGGACGGTCGAATCGAGGTGAGTTCCTCCCCGGGCAAAGGCAGTCGATTCGAGGCCTTCATGCAGCTGCCTTCGGTCAAGTCCGCGCCCCGGGCGGCTACGGCGCGCCGGGTCGCCGCCCTGTTGGTGGAGGACTCCGAACTGCAGCGCTCGGTGGCCCCGTGGCTGGAGCACTGGGGGTTCACGCTGGCCGACGAGCGCACGGACGCGGTCCACGTCGCGTTCACCGATGGCCCGGAGAACGGGCCCGACGAAAGCTGCATTCCGCTCCTCGGCATCGGCGAAAGCGCCAACCAGCGGGGCGTCCTCGCTCGGCCGCTCCGGCTGGCCGAGCTCCGGGCGGCCTGCCGACTGCCCCCGCTCGACGAGGAAACCGCCGTCGTGGAACTTCCCCTGCGCTGGAAGCTGTCGGGACTGGTGGTCGACGATCAGGCCGTAAACCGAATGGTGACGCGCAAGGTCCTGGAAAGCTCCTTGGGGCTGTCGGTCACGGCCGTAGGCAGCGGCGCCGAAGCGCTCGACGTCCTGCGCGATCGGAGCTTCGACATCGTGTTCATGGACTGCCAGATGCCCGAGATGGACGGGTTCGAGGCCACTCGCCGAATCCGCGCCGAGCTTCACCCCGCCCGCCAGCCCTTCATCGTCGCGTTGACCGCGTCGATGGAAGCAGCGGAGCAAAACCGGAGTCGCTCCGCCGGAATGAACGCCCACCTGACGAAGCCGATCGATCTGACCGCGCTTCGTACCCTGCTGTCCGACCTGTTCGAGCCCGAAAGGAACTTCCGAGAGGCGACGCCCGTATCGAGCCCCCGCATCTCGTGACGGGCCGCGCTGCACAAGCCCGGCGCTCAGGCTTGTTCTTCTTCGGACCAGGCCTCGATCGCTTCGGTCAGCCGATCCAGGGTCTGGGCAGCGGTGTTGGCGCCTCGGCGCGGTCCTTCCAGCTCTCGGAAGACCGCCTGCTCTTTCGAGCGGATCCGGGTGAGCACCTTCTTGCCAGACGGCGTGGCCTGCATGAGGTACGAGCGCCGGTGCGCTTCATTCGGCTTGGACCGCACCAGCCCTTCGTCGAGCAAGTGGTTCACCTGCACCTGTACGTGCTGCCGGCTCACGCCTTCTTCTCGAGCGAGGTCCGGCACAGTGCGCGCACCACTTTGCACGAGTCGCTCCAAAATACGGCGCTGGCCCGGGGTGATCCCCGAGTCGGAACACACCGTTTCTTCCAATCGGAACAGCAGACGGTGTGCTCGGTGGACCGACGCTTGAAGTCTTTCCAGTTCTTCCACGTGAGAAACGTTCGAGCGGGATGCCATGCACTCAGCTCCAGTCGCGGGGGGCGTCCCGGCGGGACGCGACATCGGTGGCCGGGGTCTGCTGCCCGTCGGGGGCAGATACAGACCCGTAGATTTCACGCAACAACGCTGCGCGGATCTCGGCCACCTGGCAAAGGTCGTTGAAGTCGCTTTCGACGCTATCGATGGCCAGCGCCCGACAGAAGTCCAAGCAGAGCTCGACCTCCTTCGGGGAGGGGACCTCGAGCATCAGAGCAGCTCGGGAGCGTGCCAGGTCGATGCGCATGTCGAGGGCCGCCATGGCGTAATCCGGAGCCCGTCCGGACGCCAGCGCTCTTTCTTCCAACTCGGTCATGTGGCGGCGCACCCTCTTGAGCCACCGAGGCGCTTTGACCACCGAGAGGTCGTCGCCTGCGGCAAGCAAGTTTCGAAGCATCTCATGATAACGATCATTGTCGGATTCACCTTCCATGGCGGTGAACAAGTCCAAGGTGTAGGTACTTCCCGACAAATCTGCGGTGAGTCCCACGGGATCCGGCAGCGGGTCCAAAGCCCTGACCTTGGTCTCGATCAATTCCAACAGGGTGCGTCGCTCATCATCTGAAATGGCGTTGAAAGCAAGTCCAGTGATCGAGCCCCCCACCTCCGGTTGGTGCCGGGTCACCAACGCCGACACCGTCACCGGTGGCTCCATCATGACGAAAGTGACCTTGCAAGTGCTTCCAATCGGAACCGCGGGAAAGTCGCGCACCGTCAAGCTGGTGGGGCTCAACTCCACGGATTCGAGGAGCCGATGGCTCCCGTCGATTTCCACGTCGAGCACGTCGGCGTAGGGAACCCGTGGATAGCTCGGCGTCGGCAGGCCACAAACCTCCGACAGGGCCTCGAGGATCCGATCCCGATTCGATGCGCGCACCAACACGGTTGCGCCGGCGTCGAAGTAGGCATCCCGCCGATCCCAGCCGTCGGACTCCAGCAGGACGACCACGGGAACATTCCGCAACCGGGTAACCCTGAGAAACGTCAGGGCAAACTCTTCCCGCGCCAAGACGACATGGGGCAGGCGCCGCTCGACGGCAGCCACCGCTTCCTCGGGCGTCAGGGCCCACTCGAGGGACACGTCCCGGCGGGCGAGAAGTTCACGTCCGGCGGCTCCGGCATCGGAGCAGACCAGAATGCGGACCTTGCGGGTGGACCTCATGCCGCCCCACATCGACCCCCTCGGGCGGGGATTGAGCCGATCTCGGCCGTTCCAAAAAGCGAGACGCTCCGAATCCGATCGGACAAGATGCCCCGGTGGCCCCTGCGTACGTCGGCCGCTTGGCCCCCAGTCCGACCGGGGCGATCCATCAAGGAACGGCCCGCAGTTGCCTGGCGGCGTGGCTGGACTGCCGGGCCCACGAAGGGCGCCTGGTCCTCCGCATCGAAGACGTGGACCGCCCTCGCTGCGTGCCCGGCGCCGAAGCCGCCTTGATCCGGGACCTGACGTGGCTCGGACTGGACTGGGACGAAGGTCCCGGCGCCGGAAACTCCAAGGGGCCCTTCCGACAATCGGAGCGGACGTCCGGCTATCGGGCTGCCCTGGAAGCGTTGGCTGCCCGCGGCCGAACGTTTCCCTGCACCTGCTCCCGACGAGAAGTGGGAGCCCGCTATCCGGGAACGTGCCGCCATGGCCCAAGGCCCGACCGCCCCCACCCCGGGGCTGGACGGGT
>DAPKRQ010000246.1:0-2600 GCA_031800475.1 Myxococcales bacterium LLY-WYZ-16_1 | reverse complement strand
GGCGGCCCATCGCCGGCGAGTGCCTCGGCCCCGGATCACACCGTTTTGGGGTGGTTCCGTGAAGGGAAGTCCGATGGACCGGGCCCAGCGACGCACGCGCCGGTCGATGTCGTAGCCCAGGAGGTCGGTGGTCTCTTGGTGGGCCCAAAGTCCTTCGAAACGAAGCTCGCTGTGCAGGCGCGTCAGGACGTCGGGGGGAGATCCGTGCAAGACCCACAGGGCGCCGCCCCGTTCTTTGAAGCGGTCTGCCAGAGCTTGGAGGGATTCGATGACGAAGGCCACGTGGGACGGGTCGGTGGTGGGGGCCTTCAACCACTCGGGGGAGAACACGAAGACGCCCAGGACCGGGCCTTGGCGCAGGGCTCCGTGGAGCGCCGCGTGGTCGCTCAGCCGCAGGTCCCGTTTGAACCAGACCAATTGAAGGCCCATGCCGCTCGACGGAACGAATTTCCTTTCCGGGTGCCCAAGGAAATTCGCCGTCGGGAGGGCCTTTGGGCTGAATGGACGGCTGGGGACGCCGCAGGGCCGTTCGGGTCGGAGCGCAGGCCGGAGTTTGACCGGGGCCTCGGGGCCCGGGCCTCGAGGCCGGGGCATCGGACCTCGGTCCAGGAGTGACAGCGACTCGAAAGGGCTGGGCACCGGTGGCGGTTTGAGGAAGGCTTCGGGCCATGATCGTCGTGACCAACCGGATCCCCGTGGCAAAGGGACACGAAATCGATTTCGAGGACCGCTTTCGACGGCGCGCCCACCTGGTGGACCAGTGCTCCGGATTCATTCGAAACGAAGTTCATCGGCCCAAGCCCATGCGGATGGACCGTGAAAAGGGCGAGTGGGTGCCCGACCCGGACGCCCAGGGCTACTACGAGGTCAAGACCTGGTGGCGCAGCTTCGAGGACTTCGTGGCGTGGACCCAGAGCGACTACTTCAAGGAAGCTCACAAGGATCGGCCACCTGCCGAAATGTTCGCCGCCGACAACGTGCTCGAGATCCACGAGGTGTTCACGAGCACCGACCTCCTCCCCGGCGACGGCCAGTAGCCGAAGCCACCGACGCGGCCCGGGCGCGTCCCGACCTCGGCTCGCAGCGCGATGCTCGGGTCGAGGCGCCCGATCGGCGGCCTTCGAGCGCTCGGAGGCGGATGCCGCCGGTCCGCGGGATCGTCCGCTTCGGTCTGGCGTGGCGCATTGCGGCCCCAGTCCGGTCTCGTGATATGGATCGGGCATGAAGCTCCCGGTGAAGACCACCGCGGTAACGCCTCACATCACCGTCCGAGACGTGGAGGCCGCCGCCCGCTTCTACGAGCGTGCGTTCGGTTTCCGGATTCAGTTGCTGCTCCCGGGCGGTCCCCACGGCACCATTCGACACGCCGAGGTGGGGCACGAGGGGTGCACGATCATGATCGGTCCAGAGAGTCCACAACGGGGAATTCGGGCGCCGGTCGACGCGGGTGGTACGCCCCCGGTGTCGATGTTCGTGTACGTCGACGACGTGGATGCCGTGCATCAGCGGGCGGTGGAGGCGGGGGCTATCGAGCTTCTCCCTCCGAGCGAACAGTTCTTTGGCGCCCGAACCTGCGTTCTCGCAGATCCAGACGGACACCAGTGGATGATGGCGCAGCACCAGGAAGAGCTGAGCGAATCCGACATGCGAAAGCGGCTGGAAGAGTCCAATCAAGGTGAGGGAGCGTCCCACGCGGCCGACGCGCCGCGCCGAAAGCCTCGGGTCCAGGGCCCGATCAAGCGACCGGCCCCCAAGACCTCCTGACCCGTTCGTACCGGAGGGCGGGGCCAGCGTCTGCGGTCGTCGTCGCCGCTCGGCTCGCCCGCGCCATGTACCCGGCCTGGTTGGGCCGGGGCCGCTTCGCACGGGGCCGCTTCGCACGGGGCCGCCTCGCAAGGGGGCCGCTTCGCACGGGGCCGCCTCGCACGGGGCCGCCTCGCACGGGGCCGCCTCGCACGGGGCCGCCTCGGGAAACCGACCTGTCAGGTTGCGCTTCGAGTGCAGAGCCCTTTCACGTCAGGTGCAGGATCGGCGGCTCCCCGTGACGAATGCGTGGAGCTGTACGCCATGCACTTGTTCCCGCACGTTTGTTGTGGCATCGACATGCGCGTGTAACCCGAGGCGGCGCCTGGCGCCGTCTCCCCAACCCGCGAGACAGGCGGTCTTCGCGGCAAAAAGACATCGGGCTCCGCCCGACTGGAACAGGAGGTCCAGATGCCCCCCATCGGCAACAGCACGTTCGACCGGCTTTACCAAAACTACAATCCGCAAGGTATTCAGAGCCCTTACGGCGGGCTACCGGGACAGACCGGACAGCAGGCGAACGACCCGATTTCTCAACTCTTGCAGCAGCTCGACCCGACCGGCCAGCTCGGCCTCAACGGCAACCCCCAGGCCCGCGAGGTGCTCGAGGCGCTGCTCACCTCGCTCAACAGCCCGATCTTGCCTGGCCTGAACGGCCAATCGGACTACGGGACCGGTGCGCTCAATGCCCTGGGGAACGGGGGCAGCCGGCCTGGGTCTGGAATGCGTTTCGGCCGCGGCGCAGTCGGAAACGCGGGCAACGCTGGAAACGCGGGCAACGCTGGAAACGCGGGCAA
>DAPKRQ010000245.1:0-6378 GCA_031800475.1 Myxococcales bacterium LLY-WYZ-16_1 | reverse complement strand
CGGGTGATCCTTGGCCAGGTTCCGCACCGCCGCTTCGATGTCGTTGGTCAGCACCATCGCAGCCCGGTTTGCCGTGTGGCGGCTGGCCTCCAGGTGAGCTCGCGGGTCCAGGGGCGCGCCGATCAAGCGCGGCGCCATCTCCTCGAGCTGGCGCCGATATTTCGACGAAAGGCCACGCAGTCGCCGCTGCATCGCTTCGAGCTGCGCCGGGTCCACCGAGGGGCGGACCGTCGGATTGGCGGCAGCCACCACCGCCCACAGCAGGACCTCGACCTGCTCCACCCCCATGGCTTCGAGCAGGCGGTGTCCGCCCTTGACCCGCTCGAGTTGCCGTCCCAGCAAGAATCGCTGATCCGCGTCCTGCAGACGGGTGCCAAACTTGGCCCCGACCACCAGCGCCGGAGGCGATGCGTTTTCGAGAAAGGCCTCCAGGCTCATCTGCCCGGAGATCCACAGGTCGAAAGCGGGGGTGCTGAGGACGCCAGCCAGCTCGTCGGCGAGCTTTCTCACCGGGTTGTCGGACCGGGGTCCGTGCTTGTCGGTCCGTGCTGACAGGCCGTGAGCGGCCAGATCTCCGGGAAAGGCCTTTCCGAACTCGAAGGCGAGTATCTCGAACAGCTCGCGCAAGGGCCCTCGTTCGTTCGGATGGACCACGATCTGGGCGTGCTCCTCGGGTGACAGGCGCCCCTCGGCGCGAAGAGGCACCTTCGCCTTGTGCTCGTTCCAATAGAGCCGCTGTTCCTGATCGGCTGCCTGCAAATACACGAGCAGCTGTGCCACCACGAAAGCCTTGTCGTGCTCTCGGCGCTCCAAGAAGAGCCGAAACATTTCATGATAGCTGGCGATCCGGAACGGGTCGAGCTGAAGCAGGCGTCGGTGGGCCTCGACTGCCTGAGGATAGGTTTCCAGGTTCTTGGCGAACAATCGGGACAGTCGCTCGAGCGCGTCCACGTTGCTCGGCTCCGCCTCGAGCGCCTGACGAAGTCGCAAGATGGCTTTCGCATCATCACGCAGCTGGTGCTCGTAGACATCCGCCAGCTTGAGGTGAAGCGGCGCGGCCTTTTCCTTCTGCTCAGCCGGAAGGGTCCGGACATACAAGTCGGTCACTTGCGCCATGCCGTCCCAGTCCCGCCGTCCCTCGTATAGGTTCGACAGCTTGATGATGGCCTCCTGGTTGGAAGCATCGACCTCCAGCACCTTCCGATAGGCCAGCACCGCGTTCTCCGTCTCCCGCGTTCCCTCCTCGTAGAGGTAGCCGAGTTGGAGCAGCGAATGGACCTTTTCGTGAACGTCGGGCGTGACCTCGGCCAATCGAAGGAAGACGTTGATGGCCGAGGTCCAGTCTTGGGCCTCGCGATACACGGCCCCCAGCCGCCGCAGACACTCCACCTCGTGGGCGTCGATCTGCAGCGCCGCCTGAAAGGACTGCACCGCTTTCACCAAGTCGACGCGGTGGTTTTGGTAGATCGTCCCCAGACGCTTGAACGTGGGCAAGAGGAGCTTCTTGTCCTTGGTGACGGCCAGCGTCTTGTGGAGCAGCTCGATGGCCCGGTCCCACTCTTCGCGCTCGTAGTGGATCGAGCCCAGCCGAACGATGGCCGTCGGGTGCATCCGATCTCGTTCGAGAACCTGAGCGTACAGCTCGACCGCCCGATCCACGTCGTGCAGCCGGTCCTGACAGATCTGGCCCGCCTCGGCCAGGAGCGCAGCTTGGGCCTCCAGCTCTTCGACCGCCGAAGCCCGGGTTCGCAGCAGCTCCACGAGTTCCTCGGAGCGGCCCTGCTCCAGGTAGATCGCCTCGAGTCGCCGGAATGCGGGTTCGTGCGCCGGGGTCCGCTCCAAAACGCCCCGAAAAGCCTCCACCGCCGAAGACAGATCGGAGAATCGGTCCTGATACAGCTGCCCTGCCTCGAAGAGCAGGTCTCGGGCGTGATCCGGCTCGGCCGTGGCCTCGCCCTCGGCCCGAATGCACTCGAGGACCTGGGCCGTGTCCTCGCGCCGCTCCGCGATGCGGCGGCGGCCGCGGATGGCCGGAAGGTGCTTGGGGTCCACCTCGAGGGCCGCAGTGTACAGGCGCTCCGCCCGACCGTCGTCTCGGACCCGAAGCTCCGCCAGTTCCCCCGCACGCGCCAACAGGTGGGCGCGACGACTGGGGTCCGATTGCATCAGTCCTTCGCGCTCGAACAGAACCGACAGGCCGTCCCAGTTGTGGGTCTTCAGATACTCGCGCTCCAGGGCTCGGGCGGCCACCGCATGGTCGGGGACACGCTCCAAGGCCGCGCGATAGTGCTCGGCGCCCGATTCCGGCGGGTCCAGCTGAAGCTCCTTGATCTGAGCCAGCTGAATCTGTCTCGCAGCGTACAGCTGGGGGTCCGCCTCCCGCTCGACGAGGGTCTGCGAGACTTCGAGGGCCCGGCGCCAGTCCCGGCGGGCCATGCTGATTCGCTCCAGTTGATGCAAGAGCGACAGATCTTGCGGCATGGCGGCAACCGCCTCTTCCAGGTGCTCGGCCGCGCTGTCCAGGTTGTGGAGTCGATCACCGGCCACCTCGGCACAGCGCACCAAGATCGAAGCACGCTCCGCAGGATCCTCGGTTCTTTCGAGTGCCGTCTTCAATGCTCGAGTCAGAGCGTTCCACATGCCTTCGGCCGAATAGATTCGGACCAAAGCCCGTACGGAAATGTCCAGTCCGTGGCCGAGCTGAAGAACCCTCTCATAGAGCTCGGCGGCCCTATCGGCCCGGTCCAGGCGCTCTTCGCAGATCTCTGCGACCCGGATCAGGGCCATGGCCCGATCCTGATCGGACCGATGACTCTCCGACTCCGCCAAGAGCACGCGGACCAACTCCTCGCCGCGACCGAGCTGTTCGTACACGCGAGCGAGCTCCCGCATGGCCGGCAGATTCTCGGGGTCGTACTCCAACACCTTTTCCAGGGCGACGACGGCCTCTTCGGGTTGACCGAGCTGATCCCCGCGAACGTCCGCGATGCGGAACAGGAGGGCAACCTGCTGTTCCGGAGAGCGGGTTACCTCGAGCTCCTGCTCGTACATTCGAACGAGGTCGGTCCAGCGAGACTGTCGCCCGTAGATCCGTCCGAGCGAGCGCAACGCTGGCAGATAGGTAGGATTCAACGCCAGAGCCTTCTCGTAGTGGGCGAGGGCCGTCTCGACGTCCTGCAACTTCTCTTCGCAAACGACTCCGGCGCGATGAAGGACCGACACGATCTCCTTTTGGTCCTCGGTGGCTTCGACCTCCAGTTCGTACATCCGAAGGACTTCGGACCAAGACTCCATCTTGGCAGCGAGCCGCGCCAAGGTCCGGATCGCGCTCAGATGCTTCGGCGAAAGCTCCAAAATGCGTCGATAGGCCTGCTGAGCCTTTTTCAGATCCAGCGCCTTTTCTTCGGCCAGGACGCCGATTCGCCCCAAGAGAAAGATCTTCTGTTCCGGGTCCTCGGTCAGCGACAGCTCTTCGTCGTACAGCTCGATCAAGCTGGGCCAGTCTTCCCGTTTTTGGAACAGACGCTCGAGATACTTTCGGGCGGGCTGGTAGTCCGGCTCGAGGGCGAGAAGCTCGCGGAGCGTCGAAATCGCCGCCTCTTCCACCCCGAGCTTCAGGTCCCGGAGCTCCGCCAGCTTGTAGAGTTTGGCCACCTTGCCCGCATCGTCCTCCTCGAGACGGATCTCCATCTCGAAGAGCTCGGACAGTTCGTTCCAGCGCCCGGTGCGGCCGTACAGCCGACCGAGGGCCTGGCGGGCCGGGACGTGGGTCGGCATCAGACGCACCGCCTCGCCGAAGCAGGGCAGCGCCTCTTCGGGCTGCCCCAAGCGGTCTTCCAAGAGGGTCCCGAGCTTGTACAAGATCGGGACCCGATCCCGGGCTTGCTGGGTGATCTCGAGTTCCCGGCGAAGGACCTTCACCACGTCGTCGAGCCGATGATTCCGCTCGTACAAGCCCTCGATCTCGCGGAGAATCGTGAGGTCCGAGGGCGTGAATTCGAGGGCTCGCAGCAAAGCCATCAAGGCCTTGTCCGGCTGAGCCAGACGCTCGTCGTACACCCGCGCTTCGGCCAAAAGGAACTGGGACTTGCTTTCGGGTTCGGAGGCCACCTCGGCGGACCGATGCAGGGCCTCTACCAAGCTTTCCCAGGCTTCGGCCCGGTGGGTCAGCCGGCGAAGAGCCGCCAAGGCCAACGGATTCGACGGCTCGAGCTCCAGGGCTGCCCGATAGTACCCCATGGCTGCGTCCAAGTCGGACAGCCGATCCTCGGCGAGTTGGGCGGCCGACAGCAACAGGGCCAGCCGCCGGGGGGCGTCGGTCGGTTGTTCCAGCGCCTGCTGGTACACGCGGTTCAGGTCCGCGTGCCGGTGCTGAAAGAGGTACTGCCGCTCCAGGGCCCCGATCGCGAGCGGTTCCGCCGGCCACAGTTCGAGGGCCGATTCGTAGGTCCGGATCGCCCCCTCCGTATCCTTGAGTCGGTCCTCGAGGACGGCCCCCTGCTCGGCGAGCAAGGTGGCTTTCCGACGCGGGTCGACCGTGGCGGCCACCTCGTTGCTCAGCATCTCGGCCACCATGTCCCACTTGCCAGCCTGGCTGAACAGGCGACGGCACGCGTGCAGGATGCCGGGATGGTGCGGTTGCAGCTCGAACGCGCGCTGGTAGAAATCGGCGGCTTTGCGGGGTGAAGCCAGATGCTCCTCGTAGATGCGGCCCACCTCGGCGTAGATCTCGGCCGCACGGAGCTCGTCGCCGACGGCTTCGGCTTCTTTCAAATAGATTTCGACCTGTGCTTCCCAGCTCGAGGCGTCCGCGGCCAGCTCGAAGGGTGTGTGCTCTCGTGGCTCACCGGCTGCGGGAAGGGGCGGCAAGTTCGGCGGAGGCGGCCGAACCGCGGCGTAGGGCCCGTTCGCACCCTCGAGGCCTGCGGCCTCGGCGCCTTGGACCGAGGTCGAGCCGCTCGCCGGCTCCACCACGCCCGGGTTGTCCGAAACCGGCGACGCCACGTCCTGTCCGCGGGTCATACCGCGCAGCTTCTAGCATGGGCCCCGAGGCGCGTCGAGTTGACCCCCGGACCCCGTGGGACCTGGACCCGGCGACCGGGGAGTCCGGCTCAGCCCGACGCCCGGACGAAAAAGAGCGTGACCGAGAGGCAGTGAAACTCGTTGTCCGAGGACTGCGTCACCACTTTGTCGACCACCTGGACGTCCGGGTTGGCTTTGAGCCAGTCCGTGATCGCGTCGCCCAATTCTTCCCGTTCCCGCGCCTTCGTGGCCGAAAACACCTTCACACCGTCGATCCGCACACCCACCTCCACGAAAAAGAGAGTAGGAGCTGCGACTGCGACGCCCCTACCCAAAACCGCCGGTTCGCCCACCGAAATCGGCGGGCGGCCCTCGGCACCCGCCGTACGGAATCCGATCTGCCGTTTGGCCCCGTCAGACCGTCTTGCGCACGCGCCGGCGCCCCTTCGGCTCGGGGCCGCGCGGAGCGTGGGTGTTCAGCAGTTCCCGCGAGACCAGCCGATACCGTCGATGGGAGGGTTCCAAGAAGTGCCGGCGCGTGATCGCGGGCGGACGGTACGTGAACTCGATCTTCTGCGGCGTGAAGGTGCCGAAAATCGCCGTTCCGTCGGCGGACAGGGTGAGTCGCAGCTTGGCCGTGACCGACCCATCGATCTCGGCGGCCAACTCCTTCGGGAAGCCTTGCCCCACGATGAAGGGCTCGCCGTGGTCCCGGCGGGTCATGAACATGGTGCGCCCGCGCAGCACCCCGGTATATTCCTGAAAGCCGCCGGGCATGATCCGACGTCCTCGAACGAAAGGCCCGAACTGGACCAGGTCGATGACTTCCGACTGGCCTGGTCGAAGCCCCTCGTCCACCCGCTCCCAGGTCCCGGACACCCGAACCAGGAAGCCCCTCAGCAGCCACACCAAGGCCGCGACCAACAGGGCGAGCAGCACCAGGTGCCACAGCTCCAGGCTGACGGACCCGACCCGGATCATGCCCGGATGTTCGTGCGAAACCGGGTGCAGCTCAATAGCCCGGATCGGTCGGTTCTTCGAAGCCCAGTCTCGCTTGCACCACCGCGGAGCCTGAACGAAGTCCCTTCGGATGGAGCCCGAAACCCGGACCACCTACGAGCCCGGTCAGGCGCCGTCGGTGACCGCCCTGTTGCAGCGATGCCCCCTCGGCGCACGCCCCTGCGCCCTGCTGTCGGGGGTCGGCGGCACCGGAGCGGCGCCGGCCCGGCGCTCGTACTTCTACGCCGAGCCCGAAGCGGTCGAGCCCGGTTGGGAGGGCACCTTGGGTCCCGGGCCCCGGGTCGGCTTCGTCCACTACGACCTGGGCTGGAGCTGGATGGCGAAGCCCCGCCTGCC
>DAPKRQ010000244.1:0-46137 GCA_031800475.1 Myxococcales bacterium LLY-WYZ-16_1 | reverse complement strand
GGGCGTTCTGGCGCTTCTGGCTGGGCTCCATCGGTGGCGCACCCGGGTCCTGTTGGCCGTGAGTCGAAGGGAAAAGGAGTTGGCAGAGCGGTCGGCCCAAAATCGGCAGCTCGAAGCCATGGGTCGTTTGGCGGGCGGGGTCGCCCACGACGTCAACAACATGCTCACGGCCGTGCGTGGCCAGACCGACGGAGCGTTGGACAGTCTCGAGCGCTCCGACCGCGACGGGGCGATCGAATGCCTGCGGGGTGTGCTGGATGCCACCGAGCGCACCGTGCGGATCACCCAGCAGCTGCTGCAGCTTGGCCGGGCTCGGGCCGTCACGCCGGCGGCCGTCGATGTGTCTCGTCTGTTGTCGGGCTTGAAGCCCACACTCGAGCGGCTCGTCCCGGACCACGTGGAACTCCAGTGGCGCCGAGACCCCGGTCCGCTGCCCGTGGTGGCCGACGGGACACACGTCGAACAGATCGTGATGAACCTGGTCCTGAACGCGGTTCAGGCCATGCCGGAAGGTGGAATCATCGACGTCGGCTGTGCGCGCGCCGAGCCGGGTTGGGTGCGTCTGTTCGTTTCGGACGAAGGCTTGGGAATGACCGAGGAGACTCGGAAGCGAATCTTCGAGCCGTTCTTCAGTACCAAAGAAGGCGGCGAAAATACGGGGCTCGGGTTGACCGTGGTGCTGTCCGCCGTCGAGCGGTGGTCTGGTTGGTGCGAGGTCCATTCGGCCCTGGGCCTGGGAACCCGGTTCGACGTGTTCTTGCCTGCGGCGGAGGCGGGCGCGTTCGAGGACAACGAAGAGAAGACGCCCGTCCCACGAGGGTGAGTGGAAGACGCCCGTCCCACGAGGGTGAGTGGTGCCGAGGTCTGGGGGTCAGCTGCACCCGAACGGGAAACGGTGCAGGACCTGGCCGCCACGAAGCTCCACACCGTGAAAGAGCCGGTTCCGGCCGCCACGACCGCAGGGCCCGGACGAAGTCTGGACCGGGACATGCACGCGGGTTCGGCTTGCTTCGTCGAGAGGCGGCGCAGCGCGGACCCCGGTCGACTGCCGCGCGCAGAGGAGCCGGTCGCGCGGCAGTCGCCGGGGAGCGGTCGAGGGCGAAGGGCCGAAGCGTCCCGGAGGCCGCCCGCCGGTCACCAGACCGGATTGCCGTAGCTGTAGGCGTTCAGCAGGGCGGTCCACTGGGCCTGGTGGGCGTGCTGCCAGGACAGATTGTGCGCCGAGCCCAGATCGAACCGCCGGTATTCGGAGTCGGCCACATGGTTGCCATAGCCCCGAACGTCGATGCGGTCTCGCCCGCCCTGACCGTCGACCCGGTTGTAGTGGCCAACCGCCTGGATGAAGTCGCGACCCCGAAAGCCCGTGATGTGATTGTGGTTTCCTTGGGCCCAGATCGAATCGTTTCCGGAGCCGCCGTCCACCCGATTGCCGTGCCCCACCGCGTACAGGTGGTCCCTTCCTCGCTCGCCGACCAGGGTGTTGCCGTTGCCGTAGGCGGCGATCTGGTCCTGTCCGCGCATGCCGCCCAATACGTTGTCGTCGCCCCAGGCCTCGATCCGGTCCGCACCCCGGCCGGTGTCGACGGCGTTGCGATCGCCGGCCACCTGCACGTGGTCCCGTCCGCGGCCCGTGTTCACCACGTTGTCCTGACCGCCGACCGCCACGGTGTCGTGGCCCCGGCCGCCCCGAATGTCGTTGTGCCGCCCGTCGCTGACGATGGTGTCCCGACCGCGTCCCCCCTGGATGCGGTTCAGGTGACCCACCGACGCGATCTGGTCGTGGCCCCGTCCGCCGTGGATCTCGACACCGTGGCCGAAGTTCACGATCCGGTCATCGCCCTGGTTGCCCTCGATGCGGAGGGGCACGTCCACGCTCTCGTCCACCCACATGCTGTCGTCGCCCCGACCCAGCTTGAAGGTGGCGTTCTCCAACTGTTCTTGGGTCAGGTACCAGGTCTCGTCGTTCACCTGGACTTCGTATTCCCCCGGGTGTCCGGCCCGAGCCTGGACCCACACCTGGTCATCTCCCCGACCCGCGTGAAACACGTGTTCTCCGTCGGACCCCCGCCGCAGCGTGGCCTCCTGCCCGCTGGTTCCGACCCAGCTGTTTGCGAACCAACCTCTGACCCCACCGGTTGCATCGATCTCGCTCATCTCGTCCTCACTTCCTTTCGGTCGCCAAGGTTTTCGGAGGGACTGGACCCGTGTTGCGCGAAAGGTTCCCGAACTGGGAGGCTCGAGGGCCCGAATGGGCAGTTGAAAGAAGCGGACTTCCCTCGAAGAGCTCTCCCTTCCCTCGAAGGAACCGGGATGGGGCGTCGAATCAGCGCAAGATTTGCGGCATGGCCATGATCCGGGCACCCAAGCTGGCGGACATGCCCATGGCCGCCTGCTTGAACGCCTCGGGGGTGCTGGCTTCGAGCAAGGCGGACAGTCCTGCGTCGACGCTCTCGAGGGCCTGGAGCACCTTCTGCTTGTCCGATTCGGTCAAGGACTCGACCCGAGCCAGGGACGTCCGGGCCTGGTCCATGGTGCTCTGCCAGTCTTCGTCCATCTCCGCCGGGACCCATCGACCTTCGACCCGGGTGAGCTCGAGTTCCTCCGGCCCCAGCTCCTTCGGCCTGCCCTGCGCGGTGACCCTCACCGTGGCCGACTGTGCGTCGCCAGAAACCCGCTCGGCCCTGAGGTTTCCCAGGCTCTGAAGGCTTCGTTCGAATCCGGACATCTCTTCGGCGTCGGCTGCGTAGAGGGCGGCCAAGCTGCGCAAATCTTGCATGAGGGTCGCGCCCTCGTCCGCCAGGAACGCACCCACATCCGCCTCCTTCAATCCCCGATGGGTGGCCAGGTCGCTGCGGACCAGCGTCTTCATCATGTGCACGGACAGATCGTAAGCCTGCCCCAGCTTCGCCCGGTCCTTGGTGACCGGGTCCTTCAGCATCGGGGCCAGGGATGGGTCGTCAAGCAGACCGAAGATCAGTTCGCGCTGGGACTCGAGCACTTTGACGACCTTTTGCGACACCTTCAGACCCTTGGTGTACAGGTCGCGGTCGTAGCTGTCGCGGGCAGTACGAAGGAGGCCTTTCACGTCGCTTTGCCACGAGTTCGGCAAAGCATCCCAGACCACGCGCGGACGGTTCCGCGACAGTTGGTGGGCCACCGTGGTGACCGTGCCTTCGGGCGTGTCCGGAATGGCTATCTCCGACGATCCGCAGCCTTTGGTGCATCCGGCCAAGGCCAGGGAACCGGCAAGGGCAGCGAGGTGGTGCTTCATGACGGAACAGCTACCTCAACTCGATTGCCGGCGACAGTGGCCAGCCGCCGGGTTCGAAACGATGAGATCGGAGGGAGCCGTTCCTTGTCGTCCTCTCGGTCCAATGGTAGCGCCCGAACTTACCGTGAAGCTCGCGTGGACCGTGGATGACGCTCCCACCATCGCACGCGTGGGCCCGGTAGACCCCGACCCGGGACGCATGGACCGCATCCGTGAAGCCTTTCGGGCCGCCGGAGTCCGACACTGCGTGGCGTTCGTGGTCGGCGAGCGGGCCGAGGGGCACCTCGATGCCCTCGAACGTTGGCTATCGGCGGGCTACGAACTCGGAAATCACACCCACGAGCACATCGCCGGCTCCGAGGTCGGTGCGGACGCGTTCATCGGTTCGGTGGAACGCTGCCACCGGGTGCTGGAACGAGTCGGCGCGTTCGATGGCGGTCGAACCCCCTGGTTCCGGTTTCCATATCTCGACCGCGGCCCAAATCCACTCCAACGAAGAACCATTGCCGAACGGATCGAAGCGATGGGCTACCGGATCGCCCATGCGTCTTTCGATACATACGACCATCTCTTCGAAGTACCGCTGCTTCGAAACCGTAGCGATCGCGTCGTTGGGCGATACGTGTGGGCCGCCCTCGAAAGCCTGCGTGCCTCGCGCAATTTGGCTGTGCGCCGGTTCGGCCGAGACATCGCCCACGTCAGCTACGGCCACTTCGGGCCGGTGCAAGAGCATCACGGTATCCGCTTGATCGAGGCCTTCGAGCAGGAGGGGGCAGCCTTCGTTTCACTGGAGGAAGCCCAGAGCGATTCGGTCTACGGGGAACTGAACCGGCGCTGGGACTGGAACGGCGTTGCCCTGTATGAACGGGGGGCACCCCATCGACGGGTGCTTCGAAGAGTGCTGCGCTGGACGGCGCGGCGGGGACTGTTCCAGCAAGAGGACCTGGGACCCCTGCTTCCCCACCTTTGGTACTGACCGGTTGCAGGTTTAGGGGGTGCAGACGGGGCCGCTGCCTTCGTCTTGGCAGGTTCCGGTGGCGCACCGGCTGGTGATCTCGGCCGGATCGCAAGACTCGCCGATGCCGACCACCGGGCGCAGGGAAACGTCGACCGCGGCGGTGTCAGCGATGTTGGGGATGGCGGTGGTGCGGCGCTCCACCATCACGACATGGGTTCCGGGTCCCAGGTCTCGGGCCTCGACGGCGCTCGACCGACCGACCGCGTCGTCGTTGCACGCCAGCTCGGTCCGCGGGTCGAGACAGTCCGATCGGACGTGCACCACCGTATCCAGGTTGCCAGTGATCGAGTTTGCCGTGCTCGCGAGCAGGTCGAAGCTTCCCCCCGCCGGAACCTCTACGGCCACCACCGCTTCGGCGGCTGCGGTCTGTCCCGAGGCCACGCACGAGGGGGCGGAAAACGCTGCCGGACCCGGCGGGATGGATACGGTGACCTGACGGCTAGCGAATTCGCCCGGCCGGGCCGCCAGGTTGGCATCGGTGCGGTTGGCCGGGTCGCAGAAGACGGATGCGTCCTCCGACGGGCCGCACAGGTTCATCTCGCACTGCAGAGGGCGATCGCACAGGTTTCTCTCGCAGCTTTCGCCGAAGCCCACCCGCACTGCGTCGCTGACCAGCGGCGCAATGACCTCCGCGGTGGCGGCGAAGGCGTCGTCGTAGACTCGAATGCCGACCTCGTCGATGCGGTTTGCCGCCAAGAAGTCGCCGAGAGGCGGGTTCAACCGAACGACCGAATTCGGCAGGTCCCAATCTCCGCCGCCGGACGCCGGCGGGCCGGGAAGCAGGTAGAGGGGGGGCGTCGTCCGCCGCAGCAGGTTGGCGACCTCGCCCGGCTGCCGGTCGAACACGAGCGCCGACCGCACCGGGTCTGCGACCCCTTGCCCGAAGATGTCGAAGATGGCCCCGCCGCGCCGAAAGTTGACGATCGCTCCCCGGACGTTGTCGTCCGGGTCCTCGCCGTCGAGTCGGACGACCAGGTCCGATCCAAACCGGAACGCCACGGCACCGTTCAGCACCGGAGGCTCGTTCGGATAGGCGCTGATCTCGAGCTCCACGCGGCCCCGATCGACGCCATTTCGGGAGTCGCTGTAGCCGGTGACCACCAGGTAGATGGTCTCGCCGCCGGTGGCCTGGTAGGTGCCTCGGGTCCGGCGGTCGGGGGCGTTGGTGTTGGTTCCCGAGTCGTCCCAACAGCTCATGGCCGGAAACAGGCCCCGTTCGAGGGGTGGGGGGCTCCCGCAATCGGTCCGTACCTGGATGACCGTGTCGAACTGGCGATCGGTTCCGGAGCCGGTGGCGTCGAATTCCACGGCCACGCCCCCGGACCCGGGTACCCGGTAGGCCACGATCTGCTGGGGGGCCCACTGGGTCGCCGGATCGGTGTTGCCGCACAATAGGCCCAAGTCTCGGGGACGCAGCTCGGTCATGGACGTATCGAAGGCAACCACCGCACTGTCGTCGAAGTTGCCCTCCACCTCGATCTGGCCTGCGCAGACGAAGGCCCCCATGTCCGGCGGGCCCATCTCTGGCACGCCCATGTCGCGCATGCCGCTGTCGGGGGTCCCCGAGTCGGCCATGCCATCGGGTCGCCCGTCGGTCGGGCCGCCGTCGGCCTCCGTTGACGCGTCGCGTTCTGCCGCCCCGTCCGTACCGCCCGAAGCGTCCAGGCTCGACGTCCCGCCGTCGCTGCACGCGGGCAGGGCGACGAGTCCGGCCACCGCCAGCAAGAATGCTGGCAAAACACTGGATCGAAAGGGCTGGGCACACATCGGGAGCGACCTCGTTCGGGAACGCGGACGTTGACGTTCGCGCCTTCCCGGGAATATTCGTCCGGTTCACATGTCACGTGTCGCTCGCAGCGCGCAACTCGCATGTCTGGCTTTCCTGTGGACCGGCTGCAGCGACGGACCTTCCGATGGGCCCGGCGGGACGGAGCCCGATGTCGGCGTGGTGGGAGATGGGGGGCCCGACAGCGGTCCGAGCGGAGACGGCGGAGCCGATGCCCCGGACGGGGGCATGAAGGACGTCGGGCCCGCGGACATGGGCCCGGAGGATATGGGCCCGGAGGACATGGGCGTGGACCTGGGCCCCCTTCCACCCTCGTTCGGTGAATTGTTCGGCGCCTGTTTCGACGACGGCGACTGTCCCGGTCCGGGCGGGCGGTGCCGGACCGCGGGCGAAGGGTATCCGTACGGCTATTGCACCCGAACTTGCGATGGACCCAACGACCGGACGGCCTGCGAGGTCGAACGGAATGGCTTCACGGTCTACCACCACTGCGCGCAGCGCACCGAGGACCCGGCCGAGACCTTCAGCTGCGATTTCAACTGCTTGAGCGGCCTCGACTGCGGGCGAGACGGTTACTCCTGCGTGGTGGGGGCCCTGCCGGGAGGCGGGATCTGCATTCCGGTGTGCTCCAGTGACGATCAGTGCGGCCCCGGAAGCTTCTGCGACCGCTACAGCGGCCAATGCCAAGACGAGCCCCCGATGGACCCGATGATGAGCGGGTTGTCCGGCTTGGCGGGTCGCTGCGACGGACCGGAAGACTGCGCCAGCGGTCGCTGCATCTCGGCCGGGACAGCCAACGCGCCCACGGGCTGGGCTGAAGGGTACTGCCTGTCCTACTGCACCCTTCCGGCGGGTTTCAACAACAACGACTTCTTCGCCGGGGACGCGCTGCCCCCATCCACATGCCCCGGCCAAAATCCGGTCTGCATCCCTGTGTCGAACCGGTCGAATTCGCGCCTCGATCTGGGCAATTGCTACCAGGGATGCGTCGAAAACGACGATTGCCGCGATGGGTACGCCTGCCAGCGCCAGTTCGGGTCGAGGCAGTTCGACAATGGCATTTGCGTACCGGGCCCGTGCTCGGGCTTGATCCGAGTGGATTGTCCCGAAAACTACACCTGCGTGGATGTTCAGACCCCGCAAGGGGTCACGTCCCGGTGTGCGCCGCCGCAGTGAGCGACGCTCCACCGAAAAGAAAGGTCTGGAATAACCGATGAACGAAAACACCAAGTGGGTCTGGTTGATGGCAGGGGTCCTGCTGGCGGCCTGCGCCGCCGAAGACGGAAACGACGACACGGGGTCCTCAGCGGGCAATGACATGGGGACGTCCAGCGCAGCGGACATGAGCACCGCCATGGACCTGGGCGCCACTGCCATGGATCTGGGCGACGGGATGGACATGGGCCGCGGACCCGACATGACGACCGACCCCGACATGGGTGGTGATCCGCCCTCGTGCGATGTCCCCATGAGTGGCTATGGGATTCGGGAGGGCTCGAACTTCATCGAGCCGGAGTCCACGACCCGGTGTGACGGCACCCCGTACGCCTTCTACGGGGAGGACGAAGGCTACTGCGACTTCGAGCTGACGGTGGTGATCCGGGCCGCCGAGTGGTGCGGGCCCTGTCAGCGCGAGGCCGAAGACATCGGCAACGGGGCTCTCGACGAGTACGAGGGGCGGGTTCGGTTCCTGACGGTCATCGACCAAAACCAGGCAGGTCGGGCACCGGACAGCCGGGTGTGCAATGCCTGGGAGTCTGCGTTCTCGCTCGATCGCGAAGAGGTCGACCATGTGATGCTGATGGATCCCACCCAAGAGGTGGCCCAGTACTTCGCGCCGGGGCGCGACGGGTATCCGGGCAACGTGATCGTCGACAACCGGGGGGTGATCGTGGCCTTCATCTCAGGTTACACGCCCCAACTCAGCGCGCTGAAGTCCGAGCTGGATCGGCTGCTCGAGGACTGACGGGCCCGTTCGACCCATGCCCAACCGCTTCGGCCCCGCCGCCGCCATGGCGCTGGCGGGGTGCCTTCTGTCCGCGCCGGCGGAAGGGGCCGATCTGAGCTTCGACCTCCCGGGATTGGGACCCACGGCCTTCCAGATGACCTCGACGTCGTTGCTCCGGTACCGGGGCGACAACTACGACCTGAACGACTTCGATGACGACTTCTTCAGCCTGTACCAGCGCTTCGACATGTGGCTGCAGTCGGACCGGGTCCGGGCGGAGCTCCGGATCGACGCGTTCGTGCCCTTCGTCGAGTACGCCCTG
Organism: Myxococcales bacterium LLY-WYZ-16_1; assembly: GCA_031800475.1. Taxonomy (GTDB): domain Bacteria; phylum Myxococcota; class Kuafuiibacteriia; order Kuafuiibacteriales; family Kuafuiibacteriaceae; genus Kuafuiihalomonas; species Kuafuiihalomonas phototrophica. The sequence goes on along the minus strand of DAPKRQ010000244.1, from coordinate 37,792 downwards.
GGCATCGAGGACTGCCCACCGCTTCGAGAGAACCGGTGCTACCTGGACTGGGACGTCCGCCCGGAGCGCTTCGCCATTCGATGGCAGCCCACCTACGAATGGACGATCGAGGGCGGGGACAGCCAGCTGATCTTCGGCCGAGGCGTGGCCCTCGCCTTTCGCAAGGTGGATCTGCTCGGCGTCGACAACGCGCTTCGTGGCGGCCATGTTCGTTTCCAGGGAAAGCGCTTTCAGTTTCGGGTCCACGGTGGCCTCGCGAACCCGCAAAACCAGGACCCGATCAACCTCGCCATCATCGACGCGCCGGAAGACGTGGTGCTGGCCGGTACGGTCGGCACGACGTTTCCGGGCAAAGCTCGCTTCAAGACCACGCTGCAGGCCCTGCGGGTGTGGTTTTCCGACGACGAGGTCACGGTGGAGGTCGACCGGGCGGTGGACGTGTTGGGACTTCGGCTCGACCTGCCGAGCCTGGCAGGAGGACAGCTGGCGCTGTACGCCGAGGGCAACGCCTTGCGCCGCACCCAGGCCTTTCGGGGCACGGGCGAGCAGCAAGAAGAGTTCGGACGGGGCATCTACGCGTCGGCTCAGCTGGTCGTCGACCGCACCACCCTTTTGTTGGAGTTGAAGGACTATTCGAACTACCTGGTGGCGCCGACCATCCTCGAAGCTCAACCTTGGCGGATCTACAACGCCGCGCCCTTGGTCGATTACGACGGGCCTCAGCGGCTTCGGGGCATCGGGAATCAGCGCGGCGCCTCCTTCCGAGTGGACTACGCGTTTTTGCCCGGGCCCTGGAGTTTCGCGGTCAACACCGCTTTTTATGGCTTCAACGAAGAGGTGGGACTCGAAGAAGATCCCTTCGACGGTGTTTTGGTCAGCCACAGCTGGCTCGAGCTCGTGCGGCGCCAGGTGTACGACGATGGCTTCAGCTGGGGTTTCAGCGCCGACTTGGGAGCCCGGTTGGAATTCTTGAACCACCCGGTCGAGGTTTTCGACCTCGAACCGGGGGACCTGGATCGCTGGATGATCCACGGGATGGCCGAGGCCACGGTCGGCATCGGTGAGCATTCCCTGGACCTGACGGCGGATCACCGGCACGAGCAGGAGCGGGTGTTCGGAGGGGATCTTCGGGATTTCGAGATCGGCGGGACCAGTCTGACCTACAGCTATGGGATCCGAGTCGCCGCCACCTTGGGGCTTCAGTGGACCGACTTTCAGGAAGGGGTGATCGATGCCCGGGAGGCCCGTGACTACAACTTTCTCGGGGGAAAATTCTACCCCTTCGTGGACATTCGGTATTTCTTCACGCCGGGGACCTTCGTGAACGCGTTCGTCGGACAGACCCCCGGTGGACAAATTTGTTCGGGGGGCGTGTGCCGCGACGTGCCTCCATTCGAAGGATTCAGCCTGCAGTTCGTGGCCCGCATTTGAGGAGGACGATCATGTCGCGTTGGACTTTGTGGACATCGGTTTCGATTCTGGCTTTGACGCTGACCCTCGGGGCGCTCCCGGCGGTCGCGCGGGTCGGCGGAAAGCCGCCCCCCTTCGAGCTGCCACCCGCCCAGGGCGGTCCCAGCTCGGAGCCGTTCCGGCTGTCTGCGCACCTGGGCAAGAATCCGGTGGTCATCTTGTTTTGGGCCACCTGGTGCGGTCCCTGCATGCAGGAGATGCCGTTCTACCAAAAGCTCTACGAAGAGTATCGAGATCAAGGACTCCAGGTGGTGGCGATCAGCATGGACTCCCAGAGCACGGTGATGCGGGCCGGTCCGACGGCGCGGCGGCTCGGCGTCACCTATGACGTGGTCACCGACCTCGACACTCGGGTCACGACCCAAATGAACCCCCGCCAGGCTGCGCCGTTCAGCATTTGGGTCAACCGAGAGGGGCGGATCGTGTGGGAGCGAGAAGGCTTTGCTCCGTCCGAAAAAGACGTGATCGAAAAGGGCATCGCGAAGCTGGTGAAGTCGGGCAAGGGCGCTCTCGAAGAAGAGAAGAAAAGCGACAAGCCCGACAGCTGAAGGGCGGTTACGGAGCGCGCCGGCGCCGCCGCCCCGTTCGCCAAACGATCCACGCGCCCCCCGTCCACGCGAGCGGCGACAGCCCACCCGCGGCTGAAGAGCAGCCCGAAGGGCCCGGTCTGGACCGGGCTGCGGTGCCCCCGTCCGCCGGAGGTCCTTGGTCCGGCGTGCCGATGAGGCTCCCGTCCAACCCTTCCCCCAGGTCCGCAGTGGGGGGATCCTCGGTGTCGCCGAAGCCGCCATCCAGGGCCAGCCCTGCGTCTGCGACGGCGCCGGCGTCCGGGGACGGAAGTTCGACCTCCGAGGAAGCCACCTGCACGAGCCGACCGCGACCCCGGGTGGCCTCCTGGAAAGCGGGCGCCAAGCCTTCGGCCAAGGGCAGGAACTGTCGGGCCAAGCGCTCGCGGGTCGCCGGCGCGGTCCCGTCGCGCACCACCAAGACCGTGGCTACGGTGAACTCGGTCTGCGCGTCGGCCGCCGACGGAAGTCGGGGCCCGTTCGCTTCGATGATGTCGTCGATCGTAAACCATCGGCGCTGGGCCCGAACGATCAACTCCGTGTCGGAGAACCAGGGAAACGTCCGGCCCGCGATGGGCGTGCCTCCCCAGATCGGGTCCCCGACGTCCTCGGGAACCTCGACGTCGGTCAGGACCGAAAACGGGGCCACCTCGTCGGCCCGGGCGAGCCCCATGAGGTAGAGATCGAGCCAGGAGAAGACCAGGGTCTTCGGGTCCAGCCGTTGGGCCCGATGGCGCCCGTCGCCCAGGTCTTCCCAGACGCCGCCCCCTGCCGGGGAAGCGCCCGCGTCCATGAAAAAAGACCAGTGGAAAGGAAAACCCAAAAGGAGGCCGGGCTCGGGGCCCGGCACCTGGGCGGCTGGGCCCCAGACGTGGCTCAGCTCCAAGAGGAACAGGTAGCGGGCATAGCCATCCACCGGGGCCTCGTGTCGGTCGGCCGCTTCGTCCAGGGCCGTGAAGTTGTTGTGCAGCATCAACCCCTTCAGTGGGGGCAGGGGGGACTGGCGCAGGCCGTCGCCGTTCGGGGTGTCGAAGATCGTCTCCATGCCGATCCCCTGCACTTCGTTCGCGATAGGGGCGTAACGGGTTCCGATGTTGCTGCCGAACATCGGGTGGGTGGTCCACACGCTCAGCACGTCGGGCACCGGCTCTTCGGTCTGCAGGTAGGCCTGCAAGATGCCGTTCAGTGCGTTTCGGGTCGACTGGGCGTCGACCGGTCGAGCAACCAGGATATCGGTCTCCATCACCACGAAGGGCACCTCGGTCGGCTGGCCCGACGCGGCACTGGGACCGACTGCCCAACCTGTGCAGGCCACGACGATGGCCAGGCTCGTTCGGCGCATGATGTCCGGATGAACAAGTTCCATGCCAGGAGGGAGTGTGCACCTTCTGACGATTCCAGCCCGACCCGGCTGGACACGAGGCGTCTGAAGCCGGAAATCTCCCGCGGTGGCCTCGACTCCGGTCAGCCCCCACGCCCCCGGTGAGCAGATCCGATTCGCCGTCGAGCCCTGTGCGCTCGGGAGCTTCCTGGTCGCCTGGAGCGGACACGGCATCGTCGCCGTGCTGTTCTCAGACTCGGCACACCAAGCGGTCTTCGAGCTCGCATCGACCTTTCCGAGGGCCGAGCTCGTCGGACCGAAGTGGGAAAGGGAGTGCGAGACGGTCCGGGCCGTCGTTGAAGACCCATGCTGTGCCTTCGAAGGAACCCTCGATGTTCGCGGAAGCTCCTTTCAAAATAGAGTTTGGAACGGGCTGCGCCGGATCCCGGCGGGATGTACGGTCAGCTATGGGAGACTGGCTGTCGATCTGGGGATGCCCGGAGCGGTCCGGGCGGTGGCGCGGGGCTGCGCGAGCAATCCGCTGGCGGTGGTGGTTCCCTGCCACCGGGTGGTGGGGGCCGATGGCGCGCTGCGGGGCTATCGCTGGGGCGTCTGGCGCAAGCACGCCCTGCTGCTCCGGGAGGGGGCTTGCGCGGACACCCTCGCCGGCTGAATCGCACGGATGAGGCCCCGTGTCCGAGCGGCGTGACACTTCAACCCATCTTGTTTCCGGAGCGTGACGCAGCCGGGCTGGCCTGAAGTCGACGGAACCGGGAATGTCGAACACCGGATGTTCGTTTCGAGCGCGTCGTGTGGAGTTCGGCTCGAGCGACGCGAACGGCATTGTGTGCCACCTTCGGGGTGGTGATGGCTTGGTCGGGCAGAGTCTCCGCCCAAGACCCACCGCCGACCTCGACGGCAGACCACCGGCGCTTCGAGGCGCTTCAGCGAACTTTCAACAGCGGGGCAGAGGTCACCCGCGCTTGCCTCGAGTGCCATACGGAAGCCGCGAAACAGGTTCGGAATACGATCCATTGGACGTGGGAGGCCGTGCACCCCGGCACCGGTCGCACGGTGGGCAAGCGCCACGTGGTCAACAGCTTTTGCAGCAACCTCGCGACGAACGAGCCGCGCTGCACCAGCTGCCACAACGGATACGGTCTGCGAGGACCGGACTTCGACTTCGCAGACGACACCCGGGTCGACTGCCTGTCCTGCCACGACACTACGGGCACATACGTCAAGGCCCCCACCGGCGCCGGCCAGGTTCTGAAAGAGGCCACCCAGGTCCACGGGCAGGCGTTGACCCCGCCCGATCTGGGCCACGTGGCCCGGAACGTGGGGCCGCCCTCTCGGCAAAGCTGTGGAAGCTGCCATTTTCAGGGGGGCGGCGGGGACGGCTCCAAACACGGGGATCTGGACTCTTCTTTGATCGACCCGCCCTACGGGCTCAGCGTCCACATGAGCTCCGAGGGAGCCGACATGACCTGTCAGACCTGCCACGTCACCGAAGGCCATCGGATCTCCGGCAGCCGGTACCAGATGGTGGCGAAGGACGAGATCGGTCGGGGCCGGCCCGGAGAACGCCGGATGGTCGCGACCTGCGAGGCCTGTCATGGCCGCCGTCCTCACCCCGGCGGAAGCTACGTCGCCCGCACCTTGAACCAGCACGGCGACCGGGTGGCCTGCCAGACCTGTCACATCCCCCGCATCGCCCGGGGAGGGGTTCCCACCAAAGTGTGGTGGGACTGGTCCAAAGCGGGCCGGACCGATCCCTCGGGGGCACCGATCCACGAGTACGACGAGGCGGGACGCACGACCTACTGGTCGCGCTGGGGCGAGATCCGATGGGCCGAAAACCTTCGCCCCACCTACGCTTGGTTCGACGGAACCATCCGGTACACCCTTCCCACGGATCCGATCGATCCGGACGAAGTGGTGCCGATCAATCGGCTCGAAGGTTCGCCGACGGATCCGGGCGCTCGAATTTGGCCGTTCAAGGTCATGCGCGGCAAGCAGCCCTACGACCCGCAACACGAGCGCCTGGCGTTGATGCACCTGTTTGGCGACGACGATTCGGCTTTCTGGAAGCACCTCGAATGGGAACCGGCGATCCGCCAGGCCATGGAGGCTGCCAGTCTTCCGTTCAGTGGAGAGATCGATTTCGTCGAGACCACCATGCACTGGCCGATCACCCACATGGTTGCGCCTGCCGAAGATGCTGTGGACTGCGCCGCGTGCCACCAAAAGGAAGGAATCCTGGCGGATGTGAAAGGGGTCTATCTGCCGGGCCGGGATGGGCACGGTATCGTCGATGTGTTGGGAAGCCTGGCGCTCGGAGCCACGATCCTGGCGGTGGTCGTCCACGCCGGCCTGCGAGTGCGCTACCGATTTTGGCGGAGGCGAACATGAGCGAGAAGCTCTTGATCTTCACCCGCTTCGAGCGGCTTTGGCATTGGAGTCAGGCCGGTCTGATCATCGGCATGCTGCTCACCGGATTCGAGCTACACGGAAGCTGGGTGCTGTTCGGATACCGGCGTGCCGCCGAAATCCACGTAACCTGTGCGGCTGCGTTGATGGGCGTCTGGGTGTTCGCGATTTTTTGGCATGTGGTGACCGGGGAATGGCGCCAGTACGTTCCGACCACGCGAAAGCTGTGGACGATCATTCGCTTTTATACCGATGGGATATTTCGAGGAGAGCCCCATCCCTTTCGTCCCTCTCGGGGCAAAAAGCACAATCCGCTTCAGCTTCTCGCGTACCTCTTTTTCAACGTCGTGGTTTCTCCCAGTATCTGGATCTCCGGGCTGGTCTTGCTCGGCATCAACCTGGCGGGTTTCGATCCGGGCATGTCGTCGCGCACCGTAGCCACGATCCATGGCGCGGCCGCGTGGGCCACGGCGGTCTTCTTGGTGGCTCACGTATACATGATCACCACGGGCGAATCGGTGTTGCAGTATCTGAAGGCGATGATCACCGGAACCAAGACCCTGCACTCGAAGGCGCCGCAGACCGACGGGTCGGAGCCGTCTTCGTGAGGGCAGCGCCGGCACTCGCCTGGGGGCGGCTCGGGCTCGTTCTGTGGATGACCGCCTGCCGGAGCGCGGACGACGGCCGGACCCACGAGCCCGGCGCTCCCCACGACGAAACCGACCGGGTCCGGACCGAAGCCCAATCCGCGAGTACGACGGCGTCGCAGCGGCGAGCGGTCCCGGCGCCGGAATCGGCCGGAAAAGCCGCCGAGGCCGGCACCCGGCAGTACGCTCGCCGCAGGCATCGCTTGGTGGAACGGCTGGCCGCCGAAGGCATCCGAGACCCGCGCGTGCTGGCAGCGCTCCGGAAGGTGCCCCGCCACGAGCTGGTGCCCGCCGACCTCCGAGATGCGGCCTACCAGGACCGGCCTTTGCCGATCGGGGACGGCCAGACGATCAGCCAGCCCGCGGTGGTAGCGTTGATGACCGAGCTGGCGGACATTCGGCCGACCGATCGGGTCTTGGAGGTGGGAACGGGCTCTGGCTACCAAGCGGCGGTCCTGGCGGAGCTGACGGACGCTGTGTACACCATCGAAATCCTGCCCGATCTGGCTGCGCGGGCCCGTCGGGATCTGACCCGGCTCGGTTATGCCGACCGGATCCGTTTTCGGGTTGGGGACGGCCACGCGGGCTGGCCCGAGGCTGCACCATTCGATGCCATCGTCGTGACCGCTGCACCGCAGACCGTACCGGTTCGTCTAAAGCGACAGTTGGCGATCGGTGGGCGTCTCGTGATCCCGGTGGGGGGAAGTCGCCGCCAGCGCCTCAAGAAGATCGTCCGGACCGCGGAAGGGTTCGACGAGCGGGACGTGCTCGTCGTGCTCTTCGTGCCGATGGTCTCCGGCGAAGCCGAAGGCCGAAGCGAGCCATAGGATCCGGTTTTCGAAGCCCCGAGCCACGCGCTCTGCGGGGGCGACCCGAAGCCAGCCGGGCGGGCCTCGCCCCAGGGAGTCCACGACCGCTGGCCATGCGAAAGGTCGGTCGGTGGACCGGAGCGCAGCCGAGTTGCGAGGGTTCGGGCGGAACCGCTACGGTGATCCAATGCATCCCAAAAAGATCGGGTTCATCGGAACCGGCATCATGGGCGGTCCCATGGCGCGGCATCTGGCCGAGCGCGGCCACACGCTGCGCGTCTACAACCGCAGCGCCGAGAAGGCCATGGCATTGGCCCAGTACGGCGCCGACGTGGCCGCCACGCCGGCCGACGCGGCCACGGATGCGGACGTGCTGATCACCATGGTCAGCGATGCAGACGCCCTGCGGGCGGTGATGGAGGGTCCGGAGGGGGCCTTGTCCCGACTGCCGAGCAGCGCCGCCTGGATCCAGTGCGGTACGGTGGGGCTCGAGGCGCTCCGAGATTGTCGCCGGTGGTCGGAAGCCCATGGGGCCCCCTGGGTGGACGCGCCGGTGTTGGGCACCCGAGCACCGGCCGAGGCCGGCAAGCTCACGGTGCTCGCGAGCGGGCCCAGCGACGTCCAAGAGACGGTGAGTCCGGTCTTGCAGGCCTTCGCAGCGCGGGTCTTGTGGGTGGGAGAGGCGGGAGCCGGCACCCGCCTGAAGCTCGTGGCGAACACGTGGGTCCTGGCGGTCAACGGCGCTCTGGCCGAGGTGTTCTCGCTCGGTCAGAGCCTGGGGGTTCCGCCGACCCAGTTCTTGGAGGCCATCGAGGGGGGGCCGCTCGATTGCGGCTACGCCCACGCCAAGGGCAAGTTGATGATCGAGGACCGGTTTCCCGCGAGCTTTCCGCTGCGGTTGGCCCTGAAGGATGCGCGGTTGATTCAGCATGCCGGCGCGAACGGAGGGGCCCGCCTGGACCAGGTGGAGGGTGTGGTCCGGGCCCTCGCGCGGGCGGTCGACGACGGGCTCGGCGATGAGGACATGGCCGCGGTGTTTCGGGCCACGCGGCCGACTCCGGACGCCTGAGCCTCTCGATCGGAGCCGGGGCCCGATCGGGTCGGGTTCGGCGACTGCTGCGGCTGACGGGGAGCGTCCACTCGGGGTAGGGCGAAAGGATGAGCACCGTGAACGTGGAACGGCCCCATCAGCTTTCGGTGGAGGATGCCCGGGCGGCGATCGATCGCTTGGGTGCGGACCTGAAAGACAAATACGGCATGAAGCTCGAGTGGAGTGGCGACCGGGCCAAGCTCGTGGGGACGGGGGCTTCTGGAGAGATCAAGGTCGAGCCCAACCGGGTGGTGATCACCGTGAAGCTCGGCATGTTGGCACGAGCGGCGGGCGTCAAGCCCGACAAGGTTCACGCGTCCATTGACAAGAGGTTGGTCGCGGCTCTTCAGGGCTGAGCGGAAGGACGCCTTCCGCGCGAACTTTCCGCCGATTCAGACGGCATGCGGCGTTTCGCTTGAATGGCGGTCAAGGCGATGGTGTAGATGATGTCCTCCACCGAAGCGCCTCGCGACAGGTCGTTCACCGGCTTCGCCAGACCCTGAAGCATCGGCCCGATACTGATCACACGAGCGGAACGCTGCACTGCCTTATAGGTGGTGTTGCCGGTGTTGAGGTCGGGAAAGACCAGCACGGTAGCCTTTCCGGCCACGGGCGATTCCGGTGCCTTTTTCCGCGCCACGTCGGGGATCACCGCGGCGTCGTATTGTAGAGGTCCGTCGAGGCACAAGTCGGGTCGACGAGATTGGGCGATCTCCGTGGCCCGACGTACCTTGTCGATGTCGGCTCCCTGTCCGCTATCTCCAGTGGAATAGCTGATCATCGCTACCCGAGGCGGGATCCCAAAGGCTGCGGCGCTCTCTGCGGATTGGATCGCGATGTCGGCCAGTTCTTCGGCATCCGGATCCGGGTTGATCGCGCAGTCCCCGTAAACCAGCACTTGGTCGGGCAGGCCCATGAAGAAGATCGAGCTCACGAGACGGGCGTCGGAGGCCGTCCGGATCAGCTGAAGAGCAGGGCGGACCGTGTTCGCGGTGGTGTGAACCGCCCCGGAGACCAGTCCGTCGACCTCCCCGAGCGCCAGCATCATGGTGCCCAGCACGACCGGGTCCTCCAGCTCCACCGTGGCCTGCTCGGGTGTCAGGCCTTTGTGCGCGCGCAGCCTCACCAAGGGGTCGACGTAGCGAGACGCGACTTCGGTCGGGTCGATGGTTTCGAGCGAGTCGGGCAGCACGATGCCCTGGTCGGCTGCCGTGCGACCGACGGCTTCTCGAGACGCGAGGAGTATGCAGCGTGCGATGCCCCGTTCTTCACAAACCGTCGCAGCGGCCACCGTCCGGGGCTCGTCCCCCTCGGGCAAGACGATGCGCTGGGCCGCGGCCCGGGCTTCTTCCAGCAACCGATGCCGAAAGGCCGGGGGAGACAGCCGGCGCGGCCGGGTGGGGGCCCGAAGTCCGTCGACCCAGGCCGGGTCCAGGTGGCTGGCCACGGTGTTGGCGACCGCCTCGGCCAAGACCCGGTCGTCGGCGGCGATGCCCAGGTCGAGCTCCGACAGGCGCCGGGCCATTTCGGTGGTGCTCTCGTCCGTGGCCAGGAGCACCATCCCGCCCTCGAAGGCCCGCTGGCAGAGGTCGGTTACCGCGACAGGAGGATCGTAGCCGCCGGTCAGCAGCACGCCCGCAAGTGGACGACCGGACAGGGAAGCCAGGGCCGAGGCCATGAGCACATCTGCCCGGTCGCCCGGCGTCACGATCAATGCGCCGGGCTGGAGCTGAGATTCCAGGTGGGCGACCGTCATGTCTCCGATCCGAACGGCCGACACGCGCCGGCCATCGCCCTGGCCTTCCCGCAGCACCCGCGCTCCGATGGCCTCGGCCAGATCCCGGACCCGCGGCGCTGCCAGCGAAGGATCGTATGGCACGGCACCCACCACCGGGCTCTGCAGGCCGCGCTTCGCGGCTTCGGACTGGATTCGGGGCAGCAGTCCCGACTCGGTGGGTCGATGCACCGCCGTGGCGCTCAAGGAGGCGGAAGGGGACTCGCCGGACCGACCCACCCGGTTCAGCACGACGCCCTCCACCCGCAGCCCCTTCTCTTCGTATCCGCGGGCCACGATGTCGAAGTCTTCGGCCAGCTCCGCGACGGTCCGGGCCCGGGCGGTCCCGACCAAGATCAGATCGGCGTCCAACGCTTCGGCCATCAAGCGGTTGACCCGGCTCGAGTAGACTTTGGTGGCGTCGGGCACCAAGCCCTCGACCACCACCACGTCCGCGTCCCGCTCGAGCGGGCCCACCTGGGCCACGATCTCTTCCATCAGGCGCTGATCCGTACCCTCGGACAGCAGGGCTGCCGCGTGGTGGGCGTCGAGGGGTTCGGGAGGATGGAGGTCGGTGATGGCCCGAATCAGGGCGGTGGAGTGGTCCGGCCGCCGGGATGCGAAGGCCTGGCCCAGGGGTTTGGCGAAGGCCACCCGAATGCCCGTTCGTTCCAAGGCTCGCACCAGTCCCACGGCCACCGACGTGAGTCCGGCCCGATGTCCGATCGGCACCAGCAGAAGGGTTCGTGCCATCAGCTCTGCCTCCCCATACCCAACAGTTGGGCGGTCTCTTCCGCGATCGAGCGCTCCTCGTCGGTCGGGATCACCCAAGCGGAACGGGACGCATGGGTCGTGATCCTCCCTGCCGTACCGGCCCCGTGCTGCGCATTGGCGGCCGGATCGACCTCGAAGCCGAAAATATGCAGACGCTGCAGCACTTCAGCCCGGATCTCGGAAGCGTTCTCTCCGATGCCGCCCGTGAACACCAAGCCATCGAAGCGCCTCAGCGAAGTACAAAGGCCAGCCACCGCCTTCGACAGCCGGTGACAGAACACCGCCACCGCTTCGGCCGCCCGGGAGTCGTTCGCTCGGCGGGCATCCAAGATTGTTCGCATGTCGTTCGAAAGCTCAGAAAGTCCGAGCAGGCCGGACTCTCGATTGAAGAGATCGACGAGTCCCTCGACAGAGCGATTCGTGAGTTCGGCCAGCCGCGGGAGCATGCCGGGATCGATGTCGCCCGAACGGGTGCCCATGACCAGCCCCTCCAAAGGCGTCATGCCCATGGTGGTGTCCAAGCTTCTGCCGTCTTGGACCGCCGCCGCGCTGCATCCGTTTCCCAGGTGTGCGGTCACCAAGCCCACGTCGTTTCGTCCCAGGAGCAAGGCCGCCCGTCGACTCACCCATCGATGGGATGTGCCGTGAAATCCGTATCGTCGGACGCCGGCTCGTTCGTACAGCCACCGCGGAAGCGCATAGAGAAAGGCGGCGGGAGGAAGGGTGTGGTGAAAGGCCGTGTCGAAGACGGCCACGTGAGGGCGGTCGGAAAGGACCGCCCGAGCTCCTTCGATCCCTCGCAGGTTCACCGGGTTGTGCAGGGGCGCAAAAGGGGAGAGCTCCGCGATGCGGTGCACGACCCGGTCGTCGATCTGGACCGGCTCCCGAAAGGTCTGCCCTCCGTGCACCACCCGGTGGCCCACGGCATTCACCCGGTCGAGCACGTTCGCCTCCCGGAGGTGACCGACGATGGTGTTCAGGGCGGTGTGGTGATCGCTGGGCGCCACCGTCTCGCTCCAGGTGCGGTCGCCGGCCCGGACCGTCACGCTGCCCGGCTCCAACGACCCCAAGCGCTCGGCTTTTCCGGACGCAGATTCGGTGCCATGAACCGGATCGAGCACCCGGAACTTCAGGGAAGAGGACCCGCAGTTCACGACAAGGACTTCGGTCCCCATGGACTCGGCCTATGCGTCGGAGCGGACGCTGACAACCGGGCCGGAGCGACCCCGACGCGGAGGGCTGCTTCACGCCGACCCGCGACGGCGCGGGGCTGCTTCCTCCCGGCCGGCTGCGCCGGTTCAATCGGGCGGCGACAGCTCGGTGCGAAACACGTGGCCGGTCCATCCCGAGATGCCCCAAACGGCGCCGTCGGAGGACCGCACGAGCCCCGTGATGGGGCCCGGTGCCACCGGGTGCCACTCGGGCTCGAAGCCCGGCCGAACCACGTCGAAGCGAGCCAAGCCGCCCTCGATGTCCGGAGGTCGGCCCGGCTGGGCGTCTCGGTCGATGGACACGAGGCCGATCAGGGCCCGGTCCGGGTCCTCGGCCAGAGGCAGGGCGGCGGTGGGATCTGCCGGCAGGACCATGAAAAACCGGCTGTCGACCCCGAGTCGGTTCCGCACCACGTGGACGACGCCCCGCACGTCGATGCGCAGGTCTTCATCCAGGTATCGGGTTCCAGATTGGGTCAAAAACAGAAGGACGTCGGGGCTCGTTCGGACCCGCACGCCGGCCCCAGGCTCCTGCCGCAAGCGGGGCCGGGAAACGGGCCGGTAGGATGGATCCAGCGTCGTGGGCTCCAGCGTTCGGGGCGACAGCCGCCGCACCCTTTCGTCGTCCATGGCGATCACCGCGGCGCGCGTCCCATCCTCCACGACGTCGAAGATCGGTCGGCCTTCGACTTGAAAAGGCACGTCCACCGGTCCCGCCGCGATGGCGTCGGCGTCGGGGGTGACCGCCAAGACCTGGCTTTTTGCCCGAATCGAGCCGTCGTTTCCGTCTTCGCGGCTCCGTCGGCTGCGCGACCGGTAGTCGCTCAGCCCGATCACCCAACGACCATCCACCAGGGCGGCGGCGGAGGGCGTCAACGACGGCATGTTGGACGCGACGATCTGCACCGACCGGACGAGGGCGCCGGCTCCGTCGAATCGACCCCATCGCCACCGGTCTCCGCTGCCGCGGTACGCCGCAAAAAAACCTTCACGGCCGTCGCTTCGCATCAGACGGGTACATCGGCGCGCCTCGATGGAAGAGAGGATCTCGAGGGTCCCGTCGGACGCGGCGCCAAGGTGGAGCAGTCGGGTCTCGAGGTCGTTCGGGCCGCAGGACTTTTTGACGAAGCGATCGTGGGCGGCAACCCATGCCGTCCCACCGGCGCCCGGCGCGGGTCCTTCCAGGTATCCTCCGTACGGAGGACGCACGAAAGCTTCGAGTCGAGGGGGAAGGTCCACCAACTGCATGCGTTTTGTCGACCAGCCGAGTTCGTTTCGGGTCTCGAACAGATCGACCGTGCATGCGTTCTGCCCCTCCCCGCACCGGTGGCGCTCGACGCCCGGTCCCGGCGGGGGCGCGGGGGTGCAGGTGGTCTGCTGCAGGCTCCCTTCCAACTCGACTCGGGTCAGCCGGCCCGAGCTGTCTCGGACGTAGCGCAGGGTACTGGAGCCGCAGGACAACGGGACGGTGTCGGCGCAAGCCGGCCGGGTCTCGGGATCGATGAGACAAGGGGCCAGCTCACAGTCCAGGTCGACGGCCAGATGTCCGTCTTCCGGTCGCGGTCCGCAGGTGCGTGCGGCCCAATCGGTGGTCAGATCGCCGAGTTCCTGCGGAAGGACGGGCTCGATGGGGACGTCCGGCCGGGCCCGGTAGACCGCCTCCGGTGCTGGCAGGACCGCTTCGCCCGGGCGGCGACGCCGGAGCCGGGCTGCGGCCAGGCCCGCGTCGTCGGGCAAAAACGGCGCCCAGTCCGTGCCGTCCCAACCGGCCACGTAGATCACCGCGTCGGTGCCGACGTCGAACTCGGCGTCGAAGCCGCGGTCCGATCCCAGCCGGGTCAGGGGGCTCGAAGCCACCAGGTCTCCGTCGGCCCGGGTCAGCAGCAGGCCCGCCAGATCGACCGAGGGCGGAAACGGCGTTCTCAGGGTTCGAAGCTCCGGCTCGCCGCATGCTGCTGCGAGGCCCAGCAGCCCCACCAGGGCCGGGCCCCTCGGTCTGCCCCGAACGTCCCCATTGTAGACCGGTGCCCGGCTGGGTTGAACCCGGCCGGCGGTCCCCCGGGAGCGTCGGTGCGAGGTTCAGGGGGCCGGGAAGAAGACCTCGGGCACGAAACGCTCGGCCCAGGCAGCCCCGAAGGTTCGCGGGAGGAACGCGGAGCGCTGGGCGCGGGCGCGATGGGCTTCGATCAGGGCGGTCAGGGCATCCTGGCGGGCTTTCGGATCGATGGCCGGTGGGGCCTTTTCCGCCCGGTGGGTCCAGTCCTCGACGAGCCGGAGAAGGGCCGCGACGAAGGCTGGATTCGGAGCTCCCCCGTGGGCGAACAGGCCCTCCTCCGAAACCGCCGGCGCCATGAACGGCGGACGGGGCGCGGCCCGGGGCTCTGCCTCGGCCACCGCCCGGAGGGCCGGGAGCCACCCGCTCCGCTCGTCCCCTCCCAGAGGCGAAAGGTCGACGATGGCCGATCCGAGCTCGTTCCCCCGGAAAACCACGTCCAGCTGCAGGGCCGGAATGGCGCGGTCCGATGCGGGGCGCGTCAGCACCGAGACGAAGCTGTGAAAAGGCGAGACCAGGCGACTGACCCGAACCCGGGCGCACTTCGCTTCGAACGAGGAGGTCTGCAGGGTCAGTGGCGTCGACGGATGAAGGGCCGTCGCCGAGGCCAGCTCCGGCGGCAGCGAGGTCCTGGCCATGCACCGACCGACGATCTCCTCGATTCCCCCGGCCAATCGGTTCACTGCCTCCAGCGAGGTCAGCGGGGGCACCCCGCGCGTTCGCACCATTTCGGCCAACCCGGGTTCGAAGTGCCGATGCTTCGGCGTGAAGCCGAGCAGGTCTCGCCCCGGTTTCGGGTCGATGGTCTGGTGGCAGGTCATGTGCGCCCACAGTCCGTCCAGGATCTCGGGTCGATCCAAGTGAGGACCCAGCAGCATACCGAGCAGCCCGCTTTCGCCGGCGGTCTTTCGATCGAGTCGAGGCAGCGGCGGCCGGCCGGCGGCCCGGGCGATGGCGTCGCAATAGGCGCCGTAGCTTCCGCCATCGTCGACGACGTCCACGACCCGCGCGGCGGGTTGCTCCAGGTCGACCGCACGGGCTAGCGCTTCGGCGCAGTCGTCGGCGTGCAGGTGGTGCATTTCGTTTCTCCCATCCCCGATCACCGGAAGAAAGCCGTCGGCCATCAGGGCGAAGGTGGTCTCTCGACCGGGCCCGTAGATGTGGGGAAAGCGCAAGACCATGCCGTCGACTGCCGGGTGGCCCAGGACGTTGCGCTCGGCCTCCCTTTGGACCGTCCCGATCTCGAAGTCGTCCCTCAGCTCGCTGCGAGTGGCCGAAAGGACTTCGTTCGGGCGGTGGCCGTAGACCGATGTGGCCGAGCAGTGCACGTAGCGGGGACGCAGATGTCGGCTCGAGTCAGCCAGGGCCGCCAGCGCCGATTCGGTGCTCCCCAGTACCGCCCCGCGGGGGTCTCGCAAGAATCCGCCGATCAGGTTGATCACGGCCAGCCGGTCGTCGGGTCCGCATCTTTTGGCGATGGCGGTCGCCAGCGGTTGGGGGCCATCCTTTGGATCCCAACAGATCTCGGCGCGCCCCGGACGCCGCGAAGTGGCCGCCACGACATGGCCCCGGCTTTCGAGCACGGGTCGGAGTCGAGTTCCCGTGTCGGCGGCGCCCCCGAGCAGAATGGCCCAACGCTTCATTGCTTCGATGCATCGGTCACTTCGGTGCGGTCTTCAACCGGGGTGCGGCCCATGGCATCTCGCCCCAAACGCCTCTTTCGTTCGAGGGCGACGGATTGAACCGTTCGGTCGATCCGGGGCACCTTGCTCCCGTGGAGGATCTGGCGGCACGGGCGCGGTCGGCCTTCGACGCGGCCCGGTACTTCGAGGCCCACGAAGCTTGGGAAGACTTGTGGCGGGCCGAACCTCCGGGGCCGCGCAAGCAGGCGGCCAAGGGCTTGGCCCAGTGGGCCGCGGCCTTGGTCAAGCGCGACCGGGGCGAGCCCCGGGGAGCCCAAAAGCTGTGGGCGAAAGCGCGGGCCACGCTGGAGGACCCGAGCCGACAGCTGGAGCAGGCTTTCGGCATCTCGCTGCGCTCGGTTCGGGCCCACCTTTCGGCGCACGGACCGGACGAGGGGCTTCCGCGCCTTGTTGACGGGCGGAGCTCTGTCGATGGGTGACCGCGCTCAGCCCAGGATCCGTTCCCGAAGATAGAGCCGCACGGCCACCGCGACACACAGGCTCGCCAAGGCGGTGGTGGCGATGCCGTTCGCCACGAAATGGGACAGGGGCAGGGGGTCTCGTTCGAGCATCGAGGCCAGCAGGTACTGCTGGCCCAAGGCTGGCACCGCCATGCGGGGCAGCGTGGCCTCCAGTCCGCTCACCTGGGCCAGCAAGGCGGGCAACGTCGGCAGCAGCAAAACCGCACCCATGCCCGTCTGCGCCTCCCGGTAGGTCCGCGTGAATGCGGCCAAGATCGTCAGCAGCGAAGCACCCAAAAGAGCGAAGGGCGCCATCACGAGCAGCATGCCCAACACGGTCGAGATCGGGATGGAGGCTGCCATGTCGACTCGGTCGAGAGGGATCCAGCGAAGTGAGATACTGAATGCAATAAGAGCCACTGTGGTCGACAAAAGCATGTACGCAGTCGTAGCCGCGATCTTCCCGACGACGATCTCCGTACGCGAAACGGGAAGGGCCAACAGAGGCTCCAAAGAACCTCGTTCCCGCTCACCTGCCGTGGCATCCAAGGCGTGATGGGCGCCGCCGAGCAGAGTGGTGAAGATCAGCAAGAAGATGATCGGTGAGAGCAGCAATTCCGCCCGGCTTTCCGGTGTGGACACGTCGACTTGGTCGATGGCGAAAGGGCGGTGGAGCAGGGGAGACAGCCCTCGGATCATCAACCGCTGCCGGAGGATCGTCTCGCCGTACTGCGCCAGAGCCCGGCGAAGCCGGCGACCGGTCGGCGAAGCGCCGTCGACCACCAGCCGGACCGGAACCGGTTCACCCCGGCGCATGAATCCGAACGCGTCTGGCTCCAGATGAAGGCCGACCGAACGTTCCCCGCTGCGTACTGCAGCTTCTACCGAAGCGAGCGTCGGCTCGGAAGTCGGGCGCAAAACGAAGCCCGACCGCTTCAGAAACCGCTCTAGGTTTTCCGCGTCGGTGCCGGCCGCCACCGCCACCCCTACGCTTCGGGCGCCTTCTGCGTCGGAGGTGGCTCGTTCGAGTGTCGTGACCGTGGTGATCGCGAATATCACCGGACCGATCAGGGGTCCGAGCAGCAGCGCCGACGCCAGCGTCCTCGGCTCTCGAGCATTCGCCAGGATCTCCGTGAAGAAGATCGACCGAAGGCTCACGAGAGGTCCCCCGGTTGGGTCAAGGCCACGAACGCGTCCTCCAGATTCGTGTGACCGGTGAGGCCTGGAAGGGCCTCGAGACTGGCTTGCGCCCGGACGCGTCCGCCGGCGATGACCACCACTTCGTCGCAGACGGCAGTCACCTCCTGCATCAGGTGGGTCGAAAAGAGCACGCAGCGACCTTCGTCTCGCAAAGTCCGAATCCAGTCCCGAAAGCGGCGCGTCGCCATCACGTCCAGCCCGCTCGATGGTTCGTCGAGCACCACGTGGCTCGGGTCGTGGATCAACGCTCGGGCCAGAGCCACCCGCGCTTTTTGCCCCTGCGAAAAGCCCTTGCAGGGACGGTCCAGCAACTCATCCAGGTCGAGGACCCGGCACAGTTGATCGATCCGGGCGGCGATGCTCGACCGGCGGAGCCCGTGCAAGGCTCCGTAGTAGCGAATGTTCTCGCGGGCAGTGAGGTGGCCGTACAGACCCGACCCGTGGGGCAGGACTCCGAGCCGGCGTCGGGCCCGTCGGGCCTCGCGAGCCACATCGATGCCGTCGACCCGAGCCACACCCCGGTCCGGCTTCATGACCGTGTAAAGGATCCGCAGGCAGGTGGATTTGCCGGCTCCGTTCGGTCCCAGGAGTCCCGTGATCTTTCCGCGCTCGGCCCGAAAGCTGGCTCCATCCAGTGCCTTGGTCTCTTTGAAGGATTTTTCGAGGTCTTCGATTTCGATCATCGCTGCGCTTCAAGGGGCGGGGCCCCCGGGGTCAATGGCGAAGGGGGTTGGACTGTGCCGTTCGATGCAGGATCCGTCGTAGTCGAAGGCTTCGGGAGATTCGACAAAGACGGAAACGATCCCCGGAGTGCAGCCGCCGAGCAGCGCCCCGTGTCCGTGCCCGGGAACCACCACGTGGTGGGCGTCGTCCCGTCTTTCGACGAAGATTTCGGCATCCGATGGAGGTGTGATCGGGTCCTCTTGTCCCGAAAGGATCAGCGCTGGCACGTCCGCCTGGAGGGGCTCGAACAGATCGGGATCCACGAAGCCCCTGGGCCAGACCTCGCACATGGCGCGAAGCGCTGCGAATGGACCCCGTCCGAGAAAGGTGCGGTCCAGCTCCTCGCCCACCCTCGACGGCTCGGGAAAACGGGGCGCATCTTCGCTGCAGGCGACGGCGTTGTGCATACCGATCGCCATTTGGTCCACCAGGTTGCTCGAAAGAAGCAGCGACTGAGATGCCAGCGTCTCCCATCGGTCGTGCCGAGCCGCCAGTTCCAGGGCGAGGGGGAGGATCGACCGGGTGGCCTCATCGTAGGCCATCAACCGGACGGTACTTCGAAGCCGATCGGGATCCAGTTGCACGGCGGTGGGCGCGCCGGTCCGGGGGTGGGGGACCGTCACCGTCCGAGGAGCTCGAAGCCGTTCGATGAGCTCCACCAAGTGGAGCGCCGGATCCGACAAGTGCTCGAAGCAAGGCAGGCTCTTCCGGCACCGTTCGAAGAGCTGGTCCAGGCTTTGCTGAGTGCGCTCGGCAGTGTCCGGGCCCAATACCCGCTCCTCGAGCACGAGGCCGTCCAAGATCAGGCTGCGCGTCCGTTCCGGGTAGCGGCGGGCATGGTGGAGGGCCACCCGAGTTCCGTAGGAGAAGGCCAAGAGGTTCCACCGGTCGATGCCGAAGGCCCGGCGGACGGCATCCAGGTCTCGAACGGCCATCGACGTGGTGAACCAACGGGGGTCTTCGTCCAGGTGGTCGAGGCAGTTGCGTGCCAGCTCTCGCGCCGCGTCCGGGTCGGTGCGCGCCAACAACGGTTCGTCCAGGTCGCACGTCAAGGACGTGGATCGTCCCGTCCCGCGCTGATCGATCACCCAGATGTCCCGGTTTCGGCGGATCGGGCCCAGGCGATGGGCCATGGCTGGAGCCAAGCGACTGGCGGCTTGGCCGGGACCGCCGGCGATCAGGACCACCGGGTCCTTCGGGGGCTGGTCGGTCTGGGCAGGCAGTCGCGCCACGAACAGCGGGAGCGTCGGGCTGCCGGCGTCGGGCTTCAATGGCACCGACACTCGACCGCACTCGGCCCGCAGCCCGGGGGCGAAGGGGGCGGCCCGAAGCTCGCACCCCGCGAGCGGGGGGGAAGCCGCCCAGAGCGCGGCTGAGAGGGCCAGCCCAAGCACGTGGTTTCGTGGCTAAGCCGATTCGGGCGCGCTGTCGATCCGAACCGAATGGGGCGGCGGACCGGGCCACCGTTTCGGTCTTCCGGGCGGCTCGGCCGGTCAGCGGTAGCTGGTCACCGCATCCATCCCGGTGAAGGTGGGCGTGGCCGGCCGGGGGTTTGGGGCATCCGCGGGCCCCGGCTCTTGGGTCGGATTCGGGTCGGCCACCGACGCCTGCAGCGCTGCCAGCACGCCCGGGCGGGTCTCGGCAAGGTGGTCGAGTTTCCGTTTCGCCCGATAGGGGTCGATGCTGCCCATGCGCTGCAGGAGGGCGAGAATGCGCTCCAAGGTTTGGGGCGCCGGGTGTTCCGGCAGGTTTTGCAGCGCCTGCTCGAAGCCGGCGTCCAGGCGTCGAAGCAGTTCGGTCGGGTCCTCTTGGGTCCCGGCTCCGAGTGCGCCGCCGCGGCCCAGGCTGTCGTCCAGGATCACCGCCGGGTCTGCCTGGACTGGAGGCTGCTGCTGCACGGACTCCTGCTGGGCTTTCAGGGTCTGATTCAGGCGCTCGCCGACCAGGGCGGCCATCTGCTGCAGGGCGCTTTGGGTGGCCAAGGTCTAAACACTCCCGTGCGGTGGCGGCGGGGTCGCGCCTCCTGGCGCGGGGCCCCGGATCTTCGAACGCGAAGCCCTCCTGGCTTCTCGAAGCGCCGCTCCCGTCGCCCCGCAACGATGCAACCCGCGGGCCACAGTGAGTTTTGGGCTGTACAGGGGGAGGTGCGACCCAAACGAGGGCACGGGTGCACCGGTTGGAGTGCAGTAGGCCCCGGGCGGTGCCCGAGACTGCCCATCGGCGTGCAGCAGCGGCGACCTCGGCCCTCGAGGGCGCGTTTTCGAGCGTGGACCCGGGGCGGGCTCGATCCGACATCGCGGGGCCCTCGAATCTGGGGGAGTTGGCTTCGGTCCCGCCCCCGCCAGCCGCCCCCGCGGCCGATGCATCCGCGGGGGCTCTGCCGCAGTCGACCCTTCCGGGAAGGTCCCTTCACCCGCGGTCGGCCCTCCGGGCCGCACCTCACCGGCTGGAGCCGCCCGCGGTCGGCCTTCCGGGCCGCACCTCGACCCGCTGGGGCTGCGCACGGCCGAGGGACCAGGCGATGGCGTAGATCGCCAACGAGGCCAGGACGCCCTCCGTGGCCGTGACTGCTGGGTTCATCGGGATGCCCATGCCATAGACCACGGTGACGTA
Source organism: Myxococcales bacterium LLY-WYZ-16_1 (assembly GCA_031800475.1). Classification (GTDB taxonomy): domain Bacteria; phylum Myxococcota; class Kuafuiibacteriia; order Kuafuiibacteriales; family Kuafuiibacteriaceae; genus Kuafuiihalomonas; species Kuafuiihalomonas phototrophica. Next base: position 16,968 of record DAPKRQ010000244.1, on the reverse strand, counting down.
ATGGACGAAGTGGATCAGCGGACCGACGATGGCCGCGGCCACCACGCCCCGTTTGTCCGGGGCCGACTGCAGAATGCCTGCCGTCATGGGCACCACCGACGCGCAGACCACCCCGTACACTCCCATCTGGGCGAAAAGGCCCACGAGTTCCGGCGGGTCGAGGGCGAGTAGGAACGCACCGACGCCCATCAGGGCGATGATCGCCTGGCTCGCCCGGAGGGCGGCTCGCTCCCGCTCGGCCCGACCCGCGCCGGGCATCAGCGCGTCGCCCAGCGCCCCCAGGAACAGGTCGTTTCCAGCGATGGTGGACGCGCTGACCAACAGACCGTCCATGGTGCTCATGCCGGCGGCGAGCAAGGCTACGCTCACGAAGGCGCCGATGTACGGGGAAAAGGTCTCGGCGATGTACACCGCGATCACCGCATCTTGGCTCGCAATGTCCGGGTAGCGGACCCGAGCCCACAGGCCCACCACGAGCATCAGCGTGAATGTGGTGCCGACCACCCCCGCTACCACCAGGTAGAGCGTGTGGTCTTTGTCATCTTTCAAATAGAGGCTCTTGGTCAGAATGTGCGGTTGGCAAACCAGACCGTACGACACGATGAAGCCGCAGGCGAACACCTGCCACCACGTGCCGAACAGCGCGCTCTCCGGATTCACGACCCGCGTCAGATTCGGGTCGATCTGGGCGAGGCTCTCTCCGAGGGACGGGTCTCGGGCGAAGAGCAGGTCCGCGCCGCTGGCAAACACCACGATGGCGACTCCGGCCATGATCGAACCCTGAAGCGCGTTCGTGTAGGCGTGGGCGTAGGTTCCGCCCAAAAGGATGTACGTGAAGACGAAGCCCACGATGACGAACACCGACGTGCTGTAGTCGAGCCCGAGGGTATGCTGCATGACCAAGGCAGAGCCCTTCACGATCAGCACGCAAAAGGTCACGGCCAAGACCAGATTCAGCAGGGCGAAGTAGGTACGAAGACCGGGGCTTTCGTATCGGGCGCCCACCCAGTGAGGCAAGGTCAACGCTCGCACGTTCGACCCGACACGCCGGAATCCTTTGGATAGAACCAGCAGGCCGCAGATCACGCCCCCGTAGCCAGCGATGCCGAAGTGAACCAGCGCCGATAGGCCGGCCCCGTACACGAAGCCGGGGTTGATCACGAAGGTCGCCGTACTGGATACGGCAGCGGCCAGCGTGATGCCGACCAAAACCGGGCCCATGTTTCCTCCGCCGATGGCGAAGCCCGCCAGGTCCTGGGTCTTGGACATCCCCCGCAGGGCGAGGACGGTGGTCACCGCCAGGTAGGCGCCGAACACCACCCAGGCGAAGGCTTGGGCGCTCACGGCCCCTACATCACCAGGCCGCCGTCCACATCGAGACAGCGGCCGTTGAAGTAGTCGCACTCCACGATGAACTTGACTGCCATCCAGATGTCTTCGGGGACACCGATCCGGCCCACCGGAACCATTTGCACCAGGGCGTCGCGGGCCTTCTGGTTCATGCCCTGGGTCATGGGGGTCTCGATCATGCCGGGGGCGATGGCGCCGACCCGAATGCCGAACCTCGCAAACTCGCGGGCCCAGGTGACGGTGTTGGCTGCCATGGCTGCCTTGGTGGCTACGTAGTTGCTCTGACCCCGGTTTCCGTGGCGGGCCACCGACGACATGTTGATCACCACTGCGGGCTTTTCGCCGGCGCCGGCGATCTGGGCCGCGAATTCTCGCGCCATGTAGGTGGCACCGGTCAGATTCACGTCGATCACCGCCTGCCACTGGTCGTCGGACATGGTCTGGATTTCGCCGGTGTTCCGATCTTGTTTCACCAGCAGGCCGTCCCGGATGATCCCTGCGTTGTTGACCAGGGCGTTGAGGCCGCCCATGGCCTCGTGGGCCCATGCCACGAAGTCCTTGCACGACCGGCTGTCGGTGACGTCGAGCTTTCGGGTGTGGACGCCGTTCGGAAGGGCTTTCAGACCGTCTTCGGCCACGTCCCCAGCGGCCACCTGGGCCCCGGCTGCGGCCAGCTGCTCCACGAAGTAGGCGCCCATGCCGGATGCGCCGCCGGTGACGATCGCTTTGAGTTCCTCGAGTTTCATGATCCGTTTCTCCTCAGGTTGTCGGTGAGCTGCACGGCCACCGCGGCTTGGTTGTAGCCCACGCCCGACCCCACCAGGGTGACGAGCTGGCCGGGTTGGGCCCTGCCGCTGGAGACTGCGTCGTGCAGGGCCATGCCGATGCAAGCGGAACCGGTGTAGCCCCACTTGTGCATGACCATGTGGAGCTTTTCTTCGGGTATGCCGAGTTCCTGTCCCACGGTCAGGATCGTGTTGCGCCGAACCTGGGTGAAGATCGCCAGGTCCACGTCGTCCATTTCGAATTCGTTCCGCTCTGCCAACGTTCGCATCAAGCGAGGCCAGCCGATATCGTTGACATCGGGAGGGTATTTGATCGGCATGCGCACCTGAGTCCGCCCTTCGCGGACCGAAGTCTCGGTGGCGGGCTCGGCGGTGCCTCCACTGAAGATGCCCCAGTGCTTCGCGTAGCTTCCGTCCGCGAGGAAGGCACCTTGCAGAACGCCGGGCGTGTCTGAACGGCGCAGGATGGCCGCCCCCGCCCCGTCGCCATAGAAGAAGATCATCGGGTCGTTGGGGTCTGCGAGACGCTGCATCATGTAGGCGCCGACCACCAGCACGTTGCGGATGCCGGGCTGCGTCCGCACGATGCCTGCCGCGGTCAGAAGGCCGGTGGGAAAGGAGGCGCACGCACAGCCGATGTCGAAGGTGCCGGCGTTCTTGGCGCCGAGCTTTTCTTGCAGCACCACAGAGGTGGCGGGAGTGATGTAGTCCGGCGTATCGGTCCCGAGCAAGATGAGGTCCAGCTCGCTCGGGTTCATACCGGCCCGGGCCAGGGCCTCTTGGCTCGCCCGAAGGGCCAGGTCCGAGGTGGCCCAGTCGTCCGGTGCGTACCACCGGGTTCGGATGCCGGTGGCGGCCTCCATCTTGGTCACGAACTCCGGAAACTTGGGCTCGAAGCGCTCCGCGAGCTCGGCGTTCGGCACCTCGCGCTCGGGCACGAAGCAGCCGGTGGCGATGATCTCGGCTTGTGCGCCGGTTTCGGTCCGAATGGTCATGACTCGACCTCCTCGTCGTTGCGTGCGGCGGTGATTTCTTTTTCGTACTGGGTCTGAAGTTGCTTCTTTTCGACCTTGCCCGTAGCGTTCAAGGGATAGCTCGAGACGAAGCGCCAGTGCTTGGGAACCTTGTACCGGGCGATCTGCGCCTTGAGCCACCCAGCCAACTTCTGGGCTTCGGGGGGCGCATCCGGACGCTCGGGGACGAGCACCGCCAGTCCCACCTGCCCCCATTTGGGATCCGAGACACCGACCACGGCCGCCGATTGAATGTCGGGATGCTCGACCAGCAGGTTTTCGACCTCGGCAGGATAGACGTTCTCTCCCCCCGAGATGAACATGTCTTTCAGCCGGCCGACCACCGAGAAAACGCCCCGTTCGTTTTGCACGAGGAGGTCCCCGGTCTTGAACCATCCGTCGGGTCGGAGGGCGGCGGCGGTGGCCTTCGGGTTGCCCACGTAGCCTCGGGTTACGTGGGGCCCTCGAAGCCACAGTTCGCCGGGGGTGCCGGGCTCCACCGGCTGGCCTGTTTCGTCCACCAACCGGGCCTCGCCGTGAAACGCCGCGTAGCCCACGGTCCCGACCCGGTCCGGGCCCGACGGCGGCGATAGGGTGAAACAGTTGGGGCCGACCTCGGTGAGTCCGTAACCTTGCCGAAGGGGAAGCCCTTCGGCGTGAAAGCGTTCGGCGAGCTGATGGGTCACGGGCGCTCCGCCGCACAACAGGGCCCGCGGCAGGGCTTTCGCGCCCGGTGCCAGCAGACCCGCGTCTGCCATCATCTCGTACATGGTCGGTACCGCGATGGTGGTGGTGGCCCGGCCCCCTCGAAGGAGAGCGGTGGCCTCGTTCGCGTCGAACGAAGGCGCCAAAAGGACCTTTCCACCACGGTAAAGCGTCGGCGTCGCCAGGGCATGCAAGCCGCCGGTGTGAAAGAGCGGAAGACAGGCCAAGGTGGCGTCGGTGGGAGCCAAGTCCGCAGCGATGACGGTGTTGATCGCGTTGAACAGGATCTGACGCCACGGGATCATGGCGCCTTTCGGATGGCCGGTCGTGCCGCTGGTGTAGAGGATCAACGGCACGTCCTCCAGGTCCACCGAGGGCTCGCTGGCCCGCGGCTGGGCTTGGTCGATCAGGCCGTCCCAGGTGGAGTGGGCCGCGTCCAGGGAGGCGTCCAAGGCCACCCCCAGCATGGCCCGGCCGCCGAAGAGGGTCTGGGCCACCTCTCGGTGCCCGTCGCCGTAGACCAGGGCCCGGGCTCCGGAGTCTTCGACGATGTGTGCAAGTTCCCGGGCGGCGAGACGCCAGTTGAGCGGAACCAGGGAGACCTGGGCTTTGGCCGCGGCGCACAGAGCCTCGAACACTTCACCCCGACCCTGACACAGCAGGGCCACCGTGTCCCCTGGCTCGAGCCCCAATCCCTCCCGGAATGCTGCCGCGAGACGCCGGGCCCGCTCATCGAGCCGTGCGAAGGTCCAAGTCCGACCGGTACGCACCTCTTCGATCGCCGTTCGGTCCGGCGCGATCTCTGCCCAGCGAGCGATGAAGTCGTACACGGCTGACCTCAGATCAAAAGGCGCAGCGACAAGATGAAGCTGTCGGTGGCGTCGAGGGCGGGTTCTCGGAACGACTGGGTGGCCTCGGTCATGTTGCGGGCCCAGCGAAAGCCGGCGGAAACCACGTCCTGCCACAGCCAGTAGGTGGCACCCAGGTTGATGTAGTGCACCGTCAGGTCGTCTGGGCGTCCGGTCATGCCGGATTCGGCGGTGAACCGGGAGGTTACGTAGTAGTAGTTGCCTCCGACGCTCAGGTTCACCGCAGTGATGGTCCCGATGTCGACGTCAAACCCGCCGGACGCCACGATCCCCTTGAAGCGCTCGTCTCGAAGCTCGGTGATGTCCGGAATGGCGACCGTGTCGTTTTCTCGGTAGGCGGCCGTGCCGTACAGACGCAGGAAATCGTCCGGAAGGTCACCGAACAGAAGCAGCACGGGGAGCAAGTACCGGACGGTCGGGGTATTTAGCTTGGCGGTGGCGCGCAGATTGAAGCCCGTGAGCTGTGCATCTTCGTCCTCCGTGACATCGTTGTCGATCCAGTAGAATTGTCCGGCGGTTCGCACCGCGAAGAATCGATCGGCGTAGGACAGGCTCGGCGTGAATAGGTTCATGTGGATGTCCGATCCCGGAATGCCGCTCGAAAGAGCCCGAAGGGGCGCGTTGAAGAGGTTCGAGGTCTGGTTCACCTGGCCGCCGAACCCGAATGAAAGAGAAGAGACCAGCGGGTTGCCCCCCGTGAATCCAGCGCCGGCGGTGAATCCCCAGCGGCTGTATCGAAGGAGCACAGCCTGTCCCTGGTTGAATCCACTGACGAGAAGGGGATCTCGCACATAGGGATCCATGCCGAACGAGTCGAGGATGTTCTCCGAAATGAAGTCGACACTCGCCGGGTCGGGAAGGATGCCCGCTGTCAGCGACAGGCCCCACTTGGACAATCGAATGTAGTTCTCCCGGGCTTGCCAGGATGCGGTGCCCTCCCAGATCGACGTGCCAACTGGACCGTTGCGGCTCAATGAGAAGCCGATGTTTCGTTCGAACAGAGTCCGAAAGGTCAAGAACTCGAAGAGCTGCCCCTCGAACCCGATCCTTGCCAACAGCAGGGTGCTGACCCGGTTGTTGAACTCGGACTGTGGTCGATCGCTTTCGGGCAGGTAGCCCACGACCGACGACGACATCTGTACGATCGGCTTGATGAATCCGTCGAAGCGGTCGTCCTGCCAGATCGCGAAATCCGGCTTCACCTGTTGGTCGGCCGTGGCCAACACCCGATCCGTGCCGCTTCCGAGCTCCGGTTCTTCTGCATCTTCGGAGTTCAGAACGGGCTGCGCCAGCCCTATCCCGGGGGTGAGGAAACCACCGGCCAGTGTGAGACAGAGAAGCCGCTTCATGTTCTTCGCCTTTCGGCGGGGCCGGCTCGGGTGGGGGCGCGGTCGATACCGGCCCCAACCCGAACTCGATGTCCCGCTCAGTCGTTCAGCTTGTCGAGGATGATCTGCATGCCCGCGTCGGAACGCATCGATCCAAAGTGGTTCGCGAGAAAGCCCGGGATGGCGTCGAAGAAGTACCCGGACCGGTCGTAGTCGTCCAAGGTGACCAACTGATTGTCGACGCAGGGCTCCAGATCCAATGCCGCAGACTCTTCGCTGACGAACTCGTCCTGGAAGGCGCCGTCGGCGATGTCCTCCATCGTGATGGTGGTGTACTCCACCACGTTGTCGCCGCACTGGTCTTCGCTACCGTAAGCGTATGAGCCGTCGGCGCAGGGCGCAGAGAACAAGTCATTGGGGCCGTTGTTGACTCGAGAGAAGTAGGTCGGAACGAAGGCCGCCCGGTCTCCCATCTCGCACGTCACGGTTATCGCCATGAGCCGAATGTTGGGATCGCAGGCGCCGCCTGTCGACACGCCATGGTTTGCGCCGGACGCCAAGATCACGTCCTGAAGCCGCGGAAAGGGATTGATGGCGTCCTGCTCCCCGTCTCGCCAGGCCACGTACATTCGGCGCAGGGTATCGCGGATCACGGTCACGCCCAGGGAGTGGCCGATGACAGAGACCTGCCGGTCGGGATTCTGCTCCATGACCGCGGAAACGAGGGACTGGAGCATGGGAACCGCCCAGCCGTGGTCGATGTTCCGGTTGGGGTTGCTCATGGCGTCGTAGTCCGCGAGGTCTGCCACCAGATCGGTCCGCGCGTCGAATGAGATCACCTCGAAGCCATCGCTCAACAGCTTGCTGGCCAGCTGCTCCCGCACCATGGTCTCGATTGTGAACGTGAACATCGAAAAAGTCGTCGCCTCTTCCCCGGCGATGTCCGAGTCGAAGAACTCTTCCCAAGTGGTCGGGGCCGACGAGTTTCCGTGAACCAGGATCACGATCGGCTTTGAGGTGTCCACGTTGTCGGTCTCGTAGGCCTTGGCCGCGCAAGGGTAGCCAGGGATGTTCGCGGGGGTCCCGGGCGGCACGTCGGTCTCGTTGGTCTGGACCAAGAACTCGACATTGTTGCCGTACTCCGCGCGGGGCTCGCAGCCCACGTGGGTGTTCAGATCGTCTCGGTAGCGGCCTGCAAAGTCGGCCTCCAGGGTCTGGTCGCCGTCCTCGGGGCCGATCATCTCGGTCGGGTCGTCGATGGACCAGGGGAGCTGGTCCGCGACTTCGGCTTCCCGGGCCCGGATCGCCGCAGTGCAGGCCGGGTTCAGGGAACCGTTCCCCATGTCCATGGCCATGCCCATGTCGTCGGCGGTGGACATGTCCATGGCCATGCCCATGTCCGGAGTCCCGTTCCCGTTGCTCGTGCCATTCTCGCCGTCTTCGCTGCAGGCGATTACGGCGGCGGCGCCGACCCACAGCCAAGCCAGCTTGATGCTTCTCTTCATCGCTTCCTCCTCAGGCGCCACGCGCCGATTCTTTTTGGGCTCCACTGGAGCCGCTGGGTGAGACCGACACCCGGTCCCAAACGTTTCGCTTCCAAAGCGTCCGCCCGAAGGCGTCGTATTCGATCAAGGCTTGCCAAAACCGGGCCCGGCCTGCGGCATCGACCCACTCGTGGGGCAGCAGCGGATCGCGGACACAGTCACGGATCCGCTCGTTGGCCACCTGAAAGGCAGTGACCGCGGCGTCGACGCTGCCGTCCTTTCGGAGTTCATCGAGGCCGTCCTCGAGTTCCCGGGCGCGACTGCGGTAGTCGACCGATTCGCCCCAATGACCACGGGGATCGAACGAAAGCTCGGCCGCTCGCAGGACGTCACCCTCGGCATCGAAGCCCAGACGTTGAAGCAATTCGGTCATATCCTCGAGCGAAAGATGCAGGTTGGCCGGCCGGATCGCCACCCCCGGATGGTGCTCCCGAAAGCCCAACCGAGTCAGGGCTCGGCGGCGGTTGCGGGCTGCTTTTCGATCACTCTTCGGCAACCAGCTGGTCAAGGCCACGAAGTGATCGCCATCCCACGCGTCTGCGATCCGGTCCAGGCGCTCCCGCCAGGGGCCCAACGCCGTCTGCTCCAGCTGCACCGACTCGGACAGCCGATACACGCCGCGGCTTTCGGAAGCGATCTTGCCTTGGGACCGAAGCCGGCTCAGGGCCACGCGGACCTGGTTGGCGTCGATCCCGAGCTGGGCGGCCGCGAGCTCCAGCTCCGCGGTCTTCACGGGCCGCGGGGCGAACGCCGCCACCATCGCGCCCACCGTGGCCGCCACCGTCGCCATGGACCGCACCGGCTACGCTTCCCCACAGGATTTGTCAAACCCTGTAGCAATGCTGTTTTGCGTCATGAAAACGCAGTGCGTCGAAACGAAGCTCTTCCCGGGACCGATGCCGGCTGCCTTGCGGCTCGTTCGAAGGGACGGGGCGAGGAGCGTGGTCAGTCGGGGTTGCGACCCGCGTCTGTCAACAGGTCCAGGAGCACCGCCCCGGAACGATCTTTCACCTGAAAGTGGTCCAGGTCGTCGAACACCACCTCGTCCTGCTGGCTGGGGATCCGGCCGGAAGGAATCCCGCCCAACGACACGTCGACGACGGCGTCGTTTCGGGACCAGATCGAATAGACCCGTTCTGCTTCCGGATCTCGGTTGTTGATGTCGCGCAGGAATCGGCTGAGCCCGACGACACCTGCGGGGGTGTCGAGTCCAGGATAAAATCCGTCGAGGGGGTTCCACACCCGGACGAGGGGGTTCGTGCGGGCCACGGCCAGGCCGCGGTTGGCGCCGGCGATACCGACGAAGGTCGAAAGCTGGGCCTGCAAGGACGGTCCCAAGTCGATCGGTCCGCGCGCGTCCACCAATCGGCCTCCGTGGACTGCCTTGCGGGCCAGCGTGACGCCCATGGAATGCGCCACCAGGTGCACCTTCGGGTGTCCCGTATAAGCCAAAACGGCTTCGACGAAGCGGCGGATTCGGCCCACCCGCGCCCGATCGTGGGATTGGCTCAACACCCGGGTGGGGTCGGCCGGTCCCCAGGTGGTGCCATACAAAGATTCGGGACCGTACCCAGCGGCGACGAAGGTCCGGACCACCTCCTGCCAGCCATTGAAAGGGCCCCCGACGGAGCCCAAAGCCGCATCGCCGTTGCCGTGGACGAACACCACTGGGGTCCGTTCCACCTCCTGGCTCCCGACGACCCGGCCCCCAAAGCTTCCCCCTTTGAGCTCGTCTCGAGCGAAGTCCTGGTCTCGAAAAGGAGACCGCTTCAGCCATTCGCGAAAATCGGGGGTCAGACCCGCGTCCACCATGTCTGGGGCGGGGCCATGCCACGCCGGGATGGGGGCCGTCACCTGCGGGCCGCACGACGGGGAACTCCGACGAATGAATTCGTGTCAGGCCGCCGGCTCGGCGGCGACTCGAAACCGAAGGTGCGCGGGGTCCTGGCGGGGTACCGAGAAGGTCCAGGCGAGACGAGTCCGCCCCGGGCGGTCGGAGTCCAGCCGGTGGGCATCGTGGTCGATGACCGTTCCCCGAAGGCTCAGCGCCAGTTCGAAGCGCGCGCCGTCCTGGCCGTCGGTCCCGGGAGCCAGCCCGTCCTCCGATGCGGCGACGTGGGCGAAGATCGGCCCCTCGAACCCGATCCAGGTCATGCCCTTCGTGAAGCGCAGCCCGCGGAACGGCCGCTCGCTCCCCGCGCCCCGCAGCAGAGGGAGGGCCTTGAGGTCTTCCATGTCGAAGGACACGGTCGACACGATCCACGGACCCTGCCGGCAAAGTGTGTACTCCTGCACCCGGACCCCCCGCGGTTGGGCTCGTTGGTGGGCCTCGCGCGCATCCTCGACCTCGTTCTGCAAGATATCCTGCAGGGCGTCCTCCCATCGAGCGAGGGCCTCCACGCGGAGCTTTTCGGCGTTGGCTGGGCCAAGCTCACGGGCCAGGGGCTCGAGGGGGGCCTCGATCAGATCGGCGGCTGCCGTGAAGATCTTCAGGGTCACGACCCCACCCAAGGGGTGGGTTGCGGAATGCGCCCGGCAGCGATGCACTGCAGTCACGACGACCTCACTGGGGCCCGGCGCTCTTGCGGGAGGTGGAGTTTCCGGCGATCCCTGCGATCCATTTGGCCACTTCGGGAAGGCCCGCGCGGATCAGGTCGTGCTGGCCCCGGAGGGAATCGGGGGCCATCGTCAAGGTGGAGCCTCTGCCGGCTGCTTCGATGGCTTTGCGATTGTATTTCGGCGGAGAGATTCGGTCTCCCTCGGCGACCAGAATGTGGACATCTTCTTGGCCCGCCACGGTGTTTTCGAGCTGCAATCGGTCTACCCCGTGGGTGAGTTCGCCGACGCCCTTCAGGAACTCCACGGGGTGCTCGCGAAACGTGGAAAACAGGGCGAATGTCGCGTTCAAGAGGGCCTGCGAGCTGGCTCGGTAGGCGAGTCGGCCAAGGGGATTGCTCTGAGCCAGCTGCCACGAGCCCTCCCGTCCATCGAAGCGAGACACGCTTCGGACATGAGGGGCGATCAGAAAGGTCTGGTTCACCCGTTCGGGGTGGTTCTTTTTCAGGGCAGCAGCTACCGCGCCACCATAGCTCAGGCCGGCTACGTCGACGGGCTTCTTCACGCCGAGTGCGTCGAGCACCTGAACGACCGCTTCGGCTTGGCTTTCGTCCGTGAAGCCTTGCTTCAGGCTCTTTCCTCCGGTCCGGTTCACGTCCCGGTCCAAGGTCTCGGCCTGTCCCGGCAAAACGATGCCGATGGTCGACCGGCCGGTTTCGTTTCGGAGGGTGTCTGCCGCGCCATCGACCCGATCGCCCCAGGTCGCCAGTCCCCCGGTGTAGACCAAAGGCGGGGCCGATCGGCCCGCTTCGGTGTTCGCCGGCTTGATCGCGACCCAGACGTCGCCTTTCGGCGTCTGCACGAAGCCGCGGAAGGCGCCGATGGCGTCCAGGGTCGGGCTCGTCGTGTTCAAGGTGGGCAGACTGGCGGTCTGGACCCGGGGAGGCAGCTCGACCCCTTCGAGGGGGTTCGATGGCGAGATCGAGCTGACCGAGGTGCCCTGTCGCTTCTTCGGAACGGCTCCCGCCGCGATGCCCTCGCCGATCCCCCGAAGGGATGGGTTCAGGGTGGCGGTGGTCGGACCCTGGGCTGACGTGACCATGGACGGAGCCTCCGACGGACCTGGGACCCTCCGCCATCCGTCAGCCATGGGCTTGACAACTGCCGGTCACTTTGGATCACGCGGGCCCTCGTGGCCGAGGGGGCGCTTCGCCGTGGATCATGTTCTGAATTTCCCCTTCGAAGAAGCTGTATGGAAACGGCCGGTCGGGAGCGCTGGCCGCGTCCAGCTGGGCCGCAGCTTCTTTCGGGAGTTCGAGCTTCGCGGCTTCCAGGTTCGACTCGAGCTGCTCGAGTCGGGTCGCGCCGACGATCACCGAGTCGACGCCAGGCCGGTCGGCGAGCCATCGCAAGGCAACCTGCGCCATGGGCTTTCCGAGGTCTTCGGCCACCCGTTCCAGCTCCGCCACCACGGACCAAACCTTTGGGTTGGACAGTTTCGCGAAGGCTGGGTTGGTCGAGTCCTTCATCACTTCGGCGCGTCCACCGCCGAGTTGGCTCGGCTTGTGCTTTCCGGACAGAAGACCGCTGGCCAGCGGGCTCCATGCCATGATGCCCATGCCGAGCTCCCGCGCCATCGGGATGAATTCGTGTTCGATGTTTCTTTCCAAGAGAGAGTACTCCATCTGCAGGGTGCAGAACGGGTCCAGACCTTCTTTTTGAGCGAGCGTTTGAATTCTGGCTGCGTACCAGGCCGGTACGTCCGAAAGACCCACGTAACGGACCTTGGTCGAGCGTACCAGATCGTCGAAGGTGCGGAGCACTTCTTCGGCCGGCGTGATCGTGTCCCAGGTGTGGAGCATGAACAGGTCCACGTAGTCGGTATCCAGTCGGCGCAGGCTCTGGTCGAGGGCGGCCATGGCGTGCTTTCTTCCGTTGCCGCCGCCGTTCGGGTCGGAGGGGTCGGCGCTGTACGAGAACTTGGTGGCGACGACCATTCGATCGCGGTTTTTTCGCGTCGCCATCATTTCACCCAGCCAGCTTTCACTGACGCCCCCCACGTAGAGGTCGGCGGTGTCCACGAAGTTGCCCCCGAATTCGAGGTAGCGGTCGAAAATGCGTTCCGTGGTGGGGCGGTCCGAGCCCCAGCCCCAGTCGGTGCCGAAGGTCATGGTCCCGAGACAGAACGGGCTCACCCGAAGGCCGGTGCGTCCGAGGGTGCGGGTTGAAAGCATGCGGGATCTCCTTTCGCGGTCGGGCCGGACGCTCTTCGTTCCGGCCAGGGCCCCGAACCCAACATGTTCGAATTCGGTTCGATAATGGCCCGGCCTTCGGATGTATTATTGAATGTGATTCATGAATCTGGACCGTAACCTGCTGCGGCACCTTCCCGTGGTGCGGGCGGTGGCCCACCGGCAGAGCTTTTCCGGGGCGGCGCGGGAACTGGGCATGACTGCGTCGGCCGTGAGCCACGCGGTGCGTGCCGTAGAGCGGGCCGTCGGACTCCCCTTGTTCGCGCGAACCACCCGCAGCGTCGCGCTCACCGAAGCGGGAAGGGCGCTCGTGGCGGAGCTCGACGCGGCGCTGGTGGGGATCGAGCGACAGGTGGAATCGCTCCGCAACGCGGAGACGGGCGTGCGAGGTACCCTCCGTCTGAACACGCCGCGGGTGGCGTTGGCTTGGGTCGTCGCGCCCCTCGTCGCGGCGGTTCGCAAAAGATACCCAGGACTGCGGGTCGAGGTGTTCGCCGACGACGCCTTGAGCGACATCGTGGCGTCGGGCTACGACGCGGGCATCCGGCTGGGACAGATGGTGCACGCCGATATGGTGGCCGTCCGCCTGACGCCGCCGATCCCGGTCGGCCTGGTGGCGAGTCGAAGCTACGCGCAAGAGCGGCGCCTTCCCGAGACCCTCCTGGACTTCGAGGGACACGTCACGATCTCGTATCGTCTCGCGTCGGGGGGCATCTATCGATGGGAACTCGAAGAGGCCGGGGAAGATCGCGTTGTCGACCTGGACTACGACTTGGTCACGAACGACTACATTCACGGGATCGATTTGATCCGAGCCGGAGTCGGCATCGGGTATGCGTTCCTGCCTTTGGTGCGGGCCGAGTTGGACCGGGGCGAACTGGTTCGGGTGCTGCCCGAATTCGATATCGAGGAGCCGGGTTTGTTCCTCTATTTTCCTCGCCGCTCTCGGGGATCGCCGAAGCTTCGCGCCTTGGTCGACGTGGCGGTCGAGCTTCGCGCCCAAGGCTGAATCAGGCGTTCTTCAGCCGCTGGAGACCGGCGCCGACGGGGCTGCCCGTGCGGCCCCGGTCCGTGACCAGGTCGGCGATCCATTCGGCAGGCGTGATGTCGAAGGCGGGATTTCGGACCTTCGCGCCTTCCGGGGCGATGGCTACGCCGCGGATGTGGGTCACTTCTTCGGGGCTTCGCTCCTCGATGCGGATCTCGCGGCCCGAGGGCAGGGACAGGTCGACCGTGGACCACGGGGCGGCCACATAAAACGGGCGGTCGTGGGCGCGGCACGCGCAGGCCACGCCCCGGGTGCCGATCTTGTTGGCCACATCGCCGTTGCTCGCGATGCGGTCTGCGCCGACGATGGCGCAATCGATGGCGCCCTCGTACATGAGGTGGGCTGCAGCACCGTCCGGCACCAAGGTCACGTCGATGCCGTCCCGCATCAGCTCCCACACCGTGAGTCGAGAACCCTGCAATACGGGGCGGGTTTCGTCGGCGTAGACCCGAATCCGTTTTCCCTGCTCGTGCGCCATTCGGATCGCCGCCAAGGCAGTGCCCCATTCGGCCGTAGCCAGGGCCCCGGTGTTGCAGTGGGTGAGGACGCCGGCGCCGTCTGGAATGAGCTCGGCCCCGAATTCGCCCATGCGCCGGCACGCGGCCCCGTCTTCGGCGTCGATCTGTTGGGCGATCGACTCCAGCTCGGCGGTGCTGGCGCCTTCACTCCAGGCGGGCTTCAGTCGGTCCAAGGCCCAAAACAGGTTCACCGCCGTGGGACGGGTGCGGCGGAGCCGGGCGTCGGCGACCTCGGGCGAGACTCCCTCTCGGGCCGCCACGGCCATTCCGTAGGCGGCGGCGATGCCGATGGCGGGGGCTCCCCGAACCACCAGCCGCTCGATGGCGTCCGCCACCTGCTCGAGTTTCCGCAGCTCCACGTAGGTTTCCCGCTGGGGCAGTTCGGTCTGGTCCAAGAGGGTCAAGACCCCGTCCCGGTACGTTACCGCCCGAAAAGACGAACCCATGCTCAGCCTATTGCACCGCTCCCACACCCCCGTCCACCCGGTGCGACCCTTCGTTTCGACGACGCCGTCGATGCGCCCGGAACGGTTTCTGTTCACTCCGGGCCGGCCATCGGGCCCGTAGCCGCGCTCGCGGGTTCACCGATGGGGCGCCCTGCGGCATGCAGGCGACATGGATATGAAGCGCGACGTTCGCGAGGCCATCGTGCAGCTGTGCCGGTGGATGCACGGCCGGGGGCTCATCGCGGCCAAAGACGGGAACGTATCGGTCCGGACGGCACCGGAGCGGCTCCTGGTCACGCCGGCCGGCCTTCCGAAGGGCCGGCTGCGACCGGAGGATCTGGTCGAGACCGATCTGGCGGGTCATCCGATCGCCCCGGGGCCGCGCCGTCCCACCTCCGAGCTCGGCATGCACTTGGCGGTGTACCGGGCGCGGTCCGATGTGGGGGCCGCAGTGCATGCGCATCCGCCCGTGGCCGTGGCCCACACGGTGGCCGGGGTTTCGCTGGAGGAGCCGTTGTTGCCCGAAGCTTGGGTGGAGCTCGGTGGCGTCGAGACCTTGGACTTCACCCTGCCGGGTACGCCGGCCGTGGCCGAAGCGGTCGAAAGGGCCGTCCAAGAGCGGAACGTCTTGCTTCTCGCCCGTCACGGCGCGCTGACGGTGGGACCGGATCTCGACACTGCGCGCAACCGGCTGGAAGTGTTGGAGCATACGGCGCGGATCTCGATGTACGCGCGCAGTTTGGCCGGGGGACCGGTGCAGCCGCTGCCCGAAGAAATTCGCCGGGCCCTGGTCCCCGATTCCCCGAAAGGGTGTTGAAGAACGCCTGGCGGGGTGGGCGAGCCCAGCCGGGTCGCCGTCCGGCTGGAATGCACACCCGTCGCTCGGGCTCCGCCTTGCATTCGGGTGAGCGCGCCGGCACGACCGCCCCATGGCGATGGAGCCGTGGACCGTGCTCGGCCTGGTGCTGGGAGGGAGCCTGTCCGGCTTCGTCAACGTTCTCGCGGGCGGCGGTTCCCTGATCACCTTGCCGCTCCTGATCTTCTTGGGTCTGCCGGCAACGGCCGCGAACGGCACGAACCGCCTGTCGATCCTGCTTCAGAGCGGCACCGCTGCGTGGCGCTTTCATCGGCAGAACTTGATCGATTGGGGCTTGGTCGCCCGGTTGCTCGGTCCCTTGTGGCTTGGTGCGCTGTCGGGCGCTTGGCTGGCCTCACAAATGTCCGACACGGACTTCAAAGCGCTCATCGGCTGGTTGTCGCTGGTGGCGGGAGCATTGACCGCATTCGATGTGCGCCGTATTTTCGACCGAACTTCGAAGCGCGAGGCCACGTCGGGGGTCTCTATGGCTTCTTGCATCGCGATGCTCTTCGTGGGCCTCTACGGTGGGCTCGCGCAAGCGGGCGTCGGGTACCTATTTCTGGCTGCTCTCACGTTGTTCCTTCGAAAAGACTTGGTGGAGGCCACTGCGCTGAAGGTGGTGTTGACGGGGGCATACACGCCGGTGGCGATCGGTGTGTTTCAGTGGCAAAGCCAAGTGTCATGGCCCCACGCGATCGCGCTTTCCGCGGGGTCCATTGCGGGCGCGCAACTCGGGGCCGGGTTGGCCATTCGCACCAATGCGAGGTTCGTTCGGCCGTTGGTCGCGATTTTGATCATGGCGGCTGCCTTCAAATTGGTATGGGATGCCTACTGAATCGAGCGGCGAGGGGACGGACCGCCGAATCGAGTCCTCTGGCCGGGTCGGACGCTTCCTCCGAAACGATCAGTCGCTGCTCGGCTCCGCCAACGTGATGTCGGCCATGAGTTCGTTGGCGATGGACTCCAGGGCGCTCCGCAACTGCGGGGTCTTCACGCGGTCCGGCACCACAACCTTGGCCTCCATTCGAAACATGGGCTCACCGCTCATCGGGGCCCGCTCGGTGTGGGTGTCGAGCTGAACCATGTTGACGCCGGTTTCCGCCAAGACCTTGCCAATTTCTCGGATGATCCCGGGGCGGTCGGCCCCGATCAGTTCGAGGCGACAGGTTCGCTGGGTGTCGCCGTCTTCTTCGGCGTCGGCGACGACCATCTCGAGGTCGGGCAGTTCGGACAGGGCCGCTCGCAACTTCGTTCGGTGAGCCGGAGGGACCGACACCCGGACGAGGCCGGCGAACTGCCCGCCGAGTCGCACCAACTGGCTCTCCTCCCAGTTTCCTTCGTGGCGGGCGATGCACTGCGCCACCTGTTCGACGAGACCCGGGCGGTCCGGACCGATCAGGGTGAAGACCAGCGTAGACATGCTTCCGCCTTAACCGAGGGACCGCCCAGACCAAAGGGGACACCCGCCTTTGAAGCTCCGAGGCAATTTCCGCGCCCATTTACGCCTCGGGGGGACCCGGGCCCGCCCCCCTGCGCGGGCGCCGCGCGCCTCCTGCATGCACCGGCTCGGGACCCGGACCGGGCTGCTGCGAAAACGGTGGGTGGCACCGTTTGGGGCGGCACCGTTTGGGGCGGCACCTTGGGCGGCTGGCACCGTTTTGGGGTGGCTGCGAAAACGGTGGGTGGCACCGTTTT
>DAPKRQ010000243.1:0-22104 GCA_031800475.1 Myxococcales bacterium LLY-WYZ-16_1 | reverse complement strand
GGAGGCTCGGCCATTCCACTCGAGCGAACCAGGACCCGTCGAAGTGCTGCTGCGGGTCGGTCACGAAGATGACATCCGGAACGTGGAGCGAAAGCCCGACCGGATCCTGCGCTTCCAGAGCATCTCACCCTCGGGAACGGCCGAGATCGGCGGAAAAGCCGGGCAGGAGCCCGCCGGGCGGTTCACCTCGAGCGAGCCAGGCACCCACGTGCTGGTGTATCGCAGCAACCACGCGTACCTCGAGCTCGAAGCCGAAGCCTTCGAGGCCTACCTGAAACACGAGGGACTCGAAGCCATTATCGACCAAAGAGCGGCCCGCGAGCAGAGCGATCGAATGGGCCGAGAGAGCTACGCCCGCTCCTGCAAAGCCTTGGTCGTGGTCGGCGAGCCGTCCAAACACTGGCGCCGCCGGGTCGGCCTGCCGCTCGAGATCGTGCCGCGGGCGAACCCGTTTCGGGCGGAGCCGCGGCAGGCATTCGTCGTGCTGTTTCGGGGCAGACCGCTCGAAGGCGCGCGGCTGGACCTGTTCGACCTCGACGACCTCACTCGGTCGTCCCACGGCACCACGGACCACCGAGGGAGGGTGACCCTCGACGCGGTGGGCGACGGCCCGTGGCTGGTCGCCACCACCCACATGATCCAAAGCGGCCCGAAGACCCAAGGCGACTGGGAGAGTTTTTGGTCCACTCTGACCTGGGCCCCACTGCCGAAGTCTGAAACCAGCGATTGACCTCGGAAGGTCCGGAGAACCTCACAACCCGGTCTCCGGGGGCGCTTCATTTTTTCGATGTGCTGTGGCTTCATCGGAGTTTCCATGACCTCCGGGAACGAACGAGGCGGACGACGCTCGCCAGCGTCCCCGGAAAACCTCGAGCGCTGGCTTCGGGAAATCTTGGCCCAGGCAGACGGTTTCGTCGGCTTTTTGAGCCCCGACGGGCGGGTTCTCTTCTTCAACCGAGCCGAGCCAGGACGGGACGCCCGAGAGATCGTCGGACGATGGATGGGCGATTTCTTCGAAGGGGACGATCGGACTGCGGTGGCCCGCACCCTCGAACGGGTCGCGCGAGACCGGAACACCCGCGAGCTGGTGGCCACGAGCGCCCTCGGCACCCGCCTTCGATATCGGTTCACGCCCCTGGGGGCCCCGGGAACGGTGACCAGCATTCTGGCCGTCGGCAGCGACCCCGACCGGGCTCGGGCCCTCCAAGTTCAGCAGACGGGACTCGAGCTCGCCCTCGAGGCTTCCGGAATGGGCCTGTGGAGCTGGGACGTCGTCTCCAACGAGATCGTGTGGGATGCCACGACCAAGCGCATCTACGGCTGGGACCCAGACCGGGACGACATCACCCTCGACGAGATCATCGCGATCACCCATGAGGAAGACCGCGAGCTGGTCCGAAACCACGTGGAGCAGACGCTGCGAACATGCCGGTACGAGCCGGTGGAAATGCGGCTCCGGGTCGATGGACAGGTCCGCTGGATCTTGGGCACCGGCCGCGTGCTCACCGACGACGAGGGCTCCCCTACGGGGTTGATCGGCGGGGTTCTGGACATCACCCACCAGAAAAGAACCCAGGAACGGCAAGCCCAAGCCAACAAGCTGGAAGCCCTGGGCCGGCTGGCCGGCGGGGTGGCCCACGACCTGAACAACCTCCTGCTCGCCATCCTCGGAAACCTGGACCTGGCTTCGGACAGCCCCTCTCCGAAAGAGCGGGATCTCGTGATCGAGCAAGCGATGCAGGCCTGCCACCGGGCTTCGGATCTCACCCGGCGCCTGCTGGCCTTCGCCCGCCGAAAGGACTCGGTCCGGAGCCGAACGGACCTGGTGGCCTACCTGAAAAACACCGCGAGCCTTTTGCAGCGCGTGCTCCCAGAAACCATCGAATTCTCCGTGGCCTGCTGCGCGGGGCCCGTTCCGGTCCACATCGACGAAGGACAGATGGAACAGGTCATTTTGAACCTTTGCCTCAACGCCCGAGACGCGCTCGAAGCGAAGGGCGGGGGTCGCTTGGAGGTCGCCTGCCGCCGGACCGGTCCTCGAGAGACTCTGCCTGCAGCCCTCGGCTTCGTTCCATCGGGAGCCGCCGTGCTGACGGTAACGGACACGGGAGAAGGGATTCCACCGGAACATCTCGATCGGCTCTTCGACCCCTTCTTCACCACACGCCAGGACGGTACCGGCTTGGGACTCGCTTCGGTATACGGCATCGTAAGGAACCACGGAGGCATCGTCGAAGTGGACAGCAAGCCGGCAGCAGGTTCGACGTTTCGAATTTACCTCCCTGCGGACTCCGCATCGGACTCGGAGCCTGCGCCTGCGGCTCGACGCCCGCGCATCGAACCGGGCGCAGGAGAGACCATTCTGCTCGCCGAAGACGATCCCTCAGTGCGCAAGACCCTCGCGCGCATCCTGCGGAGCTCTGGGTATCGGGTGGTCGAAACAAAGGACGGTGTCGAGGCACTCGAACGCTTCGAAGCCCTCGCAGACGAAATCGACGCCGTCCTTCTCGACGCGGTCATGCCCCGAATGAGCGGCTCCCAGGTGGCGCAGGCCGTGCTCGAACGACGCCCCGCCTTGCCGGTGATCCTTTCCAGCGGCTACTTGGGCTCGGTTGCCGAGCCCCTCGCCGCCCAGTCCGACAGTCCCGACGTCAACTACAGCTTTCTCGAAAAGCCCTACACCCCTTCGAAGCTCCTCGAGACCTTGCGCCGAGCCCTCCTTCACCGCCCATCCCACACCAGCCAGAGACCCTGAGCGTTCCACTGTCGGGAACGCGCACCACATGTCACACCGGCTTCAGGCCGGGCGTTGGCCCCGAAGCATGTCTTCTTTTCGTTGGACTTGCCGCTTGCGAACCAAGTCGAGTGTGGGACGGGTGATCCGAAAGCTCCCGTCCTCTTCGGTGGTGTTGGAGCAGTGCTCCTGGATGAGCGCGTACAGAAACTTGAATGCGTCCCGAGGCTGCTCGAGCGCCCCGAGCGCGTCCACCAGGTCCTGCCGAGACACTTCCTCGGAAAACAAGTCCATCAACGAAGGCTCGCCCTGTTTTCGGCGATCGGCGGTCAGGCACGCCCGAAACCGCGTGTTGCACAGGTCGTAAAGCATGGGGCCCGACCAGGTCAGCCGTTCGATCATGTGCTGCTTGTCGAGACGGGCCTCGCGAAAGAACTCTTCCCGCTCCCGCATGATCTCGCCGCGCAGCTCGAGAGGCAGAAGCAACTTGAAACCAACGCCCGGCATCTGAAGGAACTTGTTGTTGAAGATCGGCCAGATGAAGGACTTCATTCGGCGGGTGTCCCCGTTGATGGCGGTTGGCTCGTCCAGCCGGTCGATCAGTACCATCATCGACTCGTAGCCCAGCGCGCGCAGCATCCGCACCAGCGCCAAGAAGAAAGTGAAGCGGGTACTGTCACTGTCCGCGACCGGAAGCTCTGGAGCGGTCCACTCCGTAGTACGCAGCTCGGCCAACGCGTCCTTGAAGGTGTCGGGACTCCGCTCGTCCACCCGAATTCCTTTTTGGAGCCTCTTTGCGGTGCGCCGCACTTTCCAGTCGATGCCGAACCATCGAAAGGCCATGTAGCCGGACAGCACGACCAGCACGGCCCCCGGAACGAAGCCGAGGTTCTCGTCGACCCCGAAGCGGGCCGCATACAACCAGGAGGTGATGATCTCGGCCAGCCCCAAGATCGCGAGCGCCACCGAAGCGAACTTGGCAGTGCGGATTCCAGAACCACCGGAAAGTCCCAGCATTCGCTTCAGTCGACGGGTGCGCTGGGCCAAGGACCGGGGGCGGTCGTAGCAAACCTGCATGCGCAGGAGTTGCCGGCGGGTCTCCTCGGTGAGCAGCCGAAACGCCCTTCGGACCTGGGAGCGCTTTCCGAAGGAAGGCGCCTCGGTTCGCTCACCAAAGACCCCGTCCATGACCTCTGGCACCGTCCGAAGAAGAATTCCATCCATGTGGTCGACCAGTTTGATCTTGGGGAGGGCCTTGTCCGGGTCGCTGTCTCCCAGGCTCTGCATGAACCGAGAGATCAGGTCGTTGAAGTCGTCGTAGGCCACCAGCCAGATCCGGCGGGCTGCGCCGCCCGCTTCTTCTTGCTGCCGCAGGACCTGCTCGATCTGAAGCCGGATGGCGGTTTTTCCCGAACCCCGCTCTCCGAAGACGACCGACGACGAGGCGTGCTCCAAGTCGCCGAGAATCTTATTGAAATCCGGGTGCCTGCACTTGCTCTCGATGCGGTCGAAGACCGAATCTTCCCGGGCCTCTTCGGCCCGGAAGGGGTTCGCGGTCAGTCCGTGGTGGCGAAGGAACGCGTCGCTGTTCATGACCGATTGGGCGAGGGGCCTACCACGCTTTGCAGCAGATCGCTCCGACGATGACGGGGCCCACCCCATACCTGGCTCATCGTATTTACCCTATACACCCAGAGCCGAGGCCCCATGGCGCGTTGGACGGTTCCCTTCTCTTGCCGGGCTCGAGCCGCTGGTCGAAGCTGCCCGAATGACCCTCGTGCCGCAGATGAAGGACCAGATGAAAGAGGCGATGAAGGCTCGCGACACACTGGTGCGAGACACCCTGCGGATGCTGCTGAGCGAAATCGGCAAGGCGGAGATCCAAAAGGGCGACACCCTGACCGAGGCCGAGGAGGTCGCGGTGCTGCTCAAGGCGCAGAAAACCCGGACGGAATCAGCCGACCAATACGCGGCTGCGGGACGGGACGAGCTCGCTGAAAAAGAGCGGGCCGAAATCGAGGTCATCCAGCGGTTTTTGCCCAAACCCATGTCGGAGGCCGAAGCGAAAGAGGCCATCTCCGGGTTGGCCGCCAAGCACGGCTACACCGAAAAGAAGGACATGGGAGCGTTGATGAAGGCCGTGAAGGAGCACTATGCGGGCCGAATCGACGGGAAGCTCGCGTCGAAACTGGCCGCGCAGGTCTTGAGCTGATCAGGGTCGAATCGCCCACACGATTTGGACCCGCACCTCGACCCGAACCTGTCCCGTCGCGACCGGCGTCGAACGATCCCCTTCGGCCATCATGGCCCGGGCCATGGGGGGAGGCCGAGGCCCGCTTGCGCCGTCCGTCTCTCGAATGGAGATCGCCGGTCCGAGCTGCACACCGGCGGCCACGGCAAGCTCCTCGGCGCGCTTCTTCGCCTGAGCCACGGCCGCCGCTCGAGCTTTGCTCTCGGCGGCCTCGCGATCCGAGAGCTCGAAAGAGATTCCACCCAGACGTGCCGCGTCTTTTCCGGCGGACAGGGCACCATCGACCACATTCGATACGTTGGACAGGTCTGTAACCAAGACCTGGAGACTGTGGCGGGCCGTGTAGCCGCGCAGGCGACGCTTGCCTTGCTCGTAGGCGTACTCGGGCTGAATTCGAAGGGCGGTCGTCATGCGGTCTGTGTCTGAAATCTGCGCCTCGTCCAAGGCTTCGAGCATGGCGTTCATGGCGCGGGCAGCCCGGGAGCGGGCCGCCTCGACCGATTCTGCCCGGAGCACCTCGACTCCGATTCCGATTCGTGCTCGGTCCGGGTCTGTCTCGACCTCACCGGTTCCCCACACTTCGATGGTGGACTGCGGCCCCTGTTCGGGCTGGCCGTGGGCCGACTGCGCGGGCGCGCACGCGAACAACAGGGCGACCCCCATGGTCCAGCGACCCCAGGCGAATAATGGACCCCTCGGAACGGATCTTCGACTCATGGCTGGTGCCTGTCGCACGTCCGTACGCGGGCGTCGACCGGGGTCGGTGCCTCGAAGCCTCGCGACGACGCACCGCAGCTCGATTTTGGGATCCGGAGTGGGAGCGGACGGCTGTGGGCTGCTCGTGAATGGGTCCGCGGCTTCGCGACGGGATGTGGAGTCATCCCCCAGAAAGGTTGGGCCGCGCGAAGCGACCCGTCCGCATCAAACGAGGACGGGCCGCTCCGAGGGCTTCCGAGTCAGTCAGGCTCGGTACGGCTGATGCCCGCTGCGCGCATCCTTCGGCGGCAGCGTGGTCTCGCCTCGGTCTCTCTGCTTTTTAGCCACGAACGCACCTCGCGTTGCGATGATCATCGCTCCGCCCAAGGTGGTGAGTGCCAGCAGCAGCGTGAATCGAGGTTCGATCAATTCGAGCATGCTTCCTCCTTCCGCATCGTCACGAAACCGCCGATTCCGACAGGCCGTATCGATGCGTTCGAGGTGTAATGCTCGGATGAGCGCGAGAATTCCGTACGGAAAGAATTTCGGGGAAATCAGCGAAACGATAAGCGATTTAAACGAATCAGACCCAGCCGCATACAAGAATGCCACACAGAAAGGCAGCCTGCCGCAGAGGCGTGAAATCATTCGTCAGGAAGCGCTCGCGCCGCCCGCGGGCTCCCTCAACCCTACTGCATCTCGCACGTACGCCGTCCACTTGCGCGTCGAATCGGATGCCTCATTGAGCATGGCCTCGATGCGGTCCCGCTGCTCGGGCTCGAGCTCGTGCATCTCCAATGTACTCTCTCGAATCGAGTACAAGGACTGATCCCCCAGCAGCGGAACGCTCGCGTGCGCCCCCAGCCCGAGCGTTCCGTGAAGGCTCTTCACGGTCTTTCCGGTCTCCGGGTTCGGCTCGCTGTATCCGACCCCCGCGTGGAAGATCACCGCTCCGAGTTCGCCGGCGTGCCGGCGCTCCGTATTCCGAATGGCATCTGCGTCGCCATATAGACTGCGCGCAAAAGGCCGCTGACTGGCTCCGATGCCGAGCCGCGCGCCCATCAGTTCGAGATCGACCAGGCGAAGCTCCCCCGTCGACCGAATGTACACGAGTTCCTTCCCTTCGGCGCCGGTGGCGAGCCCAGCCGCTTCTTTTAGAAATCCCACGCCCACGGCGTCGGCCTCCGGATCCACGACCATCCGTGACGCGGAAAGGCTCTGCTCGAATCTCTCGAACAGCGCGTGGGCGTCGGAAGCCACCTCTTCCACCCCGTCGAGCCCGACCAGCACGGTCCGGGCCTGGTCGGTGGCCCCCTCCATGGCGGCCTGCACGTCGGCATAGGCGGACTTGAGCCACTTTGGGCTCGCCTGCTCGAGGCTTTCAGCCAGCCGACCCCGGGCCTCGCCGATCCGTGCCCACAGCTTCTGCCCGTCTTCGCCCCGAAATTGCCCCTTCAGGTATTCGAAGGCCTGCGCACCCAGTCGCCACGCCTCTCCGGAGGCCTTGGCGGACAACGCATAGAGGTCGGGCCCGCGAATCGTCGTCCCGCGGTCGAGGGCGGTCTCGACCTGGCTCCGCACCTCGGCGAGGGCTCGCCGCACCTTCGCGTCCGCGGGCCTCGGCTTGCCTTGGTAGGCGGGTACGGTCTTGGCGCGCTTTTCGTGAGAATCCGCCACGAGCTCGGCGGCATCGAGCTTCTTTTCGAGTCCTTTCAAACGCTCTAGGGCGAGCTTCGGACCGTGCTCGTCGACCCATCCCTGAACCAGCTCCTGCAGTGCTCGCTGGGCCCGGTCGCCGCCGCCTTCCAACACCGACGTCCGAAGCCGGTCCACCGCGTCGGCGGTCCCGGTTCGCACCTCGTCCCAGACACCCTGGAGCCCGTGGGTCTTCCACACGTTCCGAGCCCGCGTGGCCGCGGTGGACGCCTCGGTGGACGCTTTGTCGGCGAAGCGAAGCCCAAGCTCGGTCCAGGTGTCCACCTGACCGCGCACTTCGCCCCAATCGACCTTCGACGCTTCGGTCTTCACCACCTCCGCGCCCTGCTCGGCGAGTTCCCAGGCCGACCGGGCCCATCGCCCAGCCTGCCCTTGCACGTTCTTCCAATCGAATCTGCCGCCGCTGCTCACGGGCCCCTCCGCGTACCATCTGGCGGGCCCGACCCGCCATGGTCGGGCTCCGTTCCGACCTCGCCATCCGATCCACCGGGGCCATCCGATCCGTCGAGCCCTGCCCGCAGGCCCCGGGCTCGGGCGGCCACCGGCTCGCTGCCGTGGGCCAATGCCCGAGACAAAGCGTCCCGGGCCGCCCCGAAGCGCCCCGCGGACAGCCATACCTCCGCCCGGGCCAGCTCGATTTCACCCACGAGTTCTGCGCCCCCGTGCGACGGGTCCGATCGCGACGGGTCCGATCGGATCCGCCGAAGAGCCTCGTCGAACCACTCCATCGCTGCGTAGGGGCCCCATTCGGCTGCCGCCAGATGGCCGGCCATCAGCGGCAGAGTCGGAGAGTCGGGCACGACCTGGGCCAGGGCCGCGAGCAGTTGCAGGCCCTCGGCGCCCCGACCATGCTCCGCAGCCCGAAGGGCCTGATCGACCAACGCCTCGACCGACCTGCGTCCCATCCCCAACAGGTCGGTCGCCCGGACGGATCCATCGGCCAACCCGGCCAGCACCGACGACAGCCCCGGCTCGTCCACGGTCCCTAAATCAGCAGGCTCGACCGAGGTTGTCGACCGGACGGTCCGAAGTTTGGTGAACCGGTATCTGGGAGAGCGCACCCGGATTTCGCGGAACTCGGGCGCCACACCGGTGAAAAGAATCGAGAACAAGAAATTTTTCCTTGCAAGCTCACGCCGCCGAGCGCTTTTGAGCGAGCTCCAAGGATACATGTCGATGTTCGCCCGCAGCCTACTCGTTGACCGTCGATGGGGCCCCTTGTGGCCCCGGACTCGACGGGGCCACTGGCCAGAACTTGACCGAAATCACGGTCCCATCGAGCTTCGGCTTCGGCGTCCGGGGGATGGCCACCGACACCAGCACGGACGGCTGGGTCTACTGGGTGGACCCTGGCGACTTCCTGAACCGGTTTCGCAAGGACGGAAGCGCAGTCGAAAGTGATCTCCAAGACCTGCTTGCTCAGGTAGCTGCCGGCGACATCGGCTACGAAATCGACATCGATGGGAACGACATCTACCTGACGAGCGATGACTCCAGCTGCTCGAGCACCTGCGTCTACCGGGTGAGCGACGACGGTGGTGCGACCTTCTCGTTTCGAGACATCGGAGACTTCTCGTCGGCTCCCACCGGGGGCGACCTGCGGGGCATCGCGGTGCAGGGACTGACGATGTACGCGATCACGCATGGGTCATCTCAAACGGAGTTGTACAGCCTGGATCTCAGCGCTTCTTTGCCTGTGGCACCGACATTGACGGTGACGTTTACGGACCTCGAGTCGTGTGCCGGCCTCGAAGCCGACGACACGTATTTGTATACCGTGTGCGACGACGGCGGCTCGGGAGACAACGCCGTGGTCCGGATCGACATCGCGTCCCTGAATACCGCAAATCCCACCTTCGATGTGTTGCTACAGACCCCGAGCTTCTTCACCGTTGGCAGCGACATCATCTCGGCGGTCTACGGTGAGGATCTCGACGCAGACGGGGAGTACGACATTCTCTATGTAACCGGGGATGCTGGGGACGACTTGTTTCTTTGCGACCCGGCGGGCCCCTTGACCACCGAACCGTTCAACCGGGAGTGGCTCGACAGCTTCTCGGGCGACGACGAAGGAATGGCCTTCGACCGGGTCAACCAGGTGCTTTACAAGGTGGACGAAGGCTCCACCGACGTGGCCGCCTTCGACTGAGCTTCACCTGGGCTGGTTGGGTTTGGTTCGGGTTGGGCGGCGGCGCTTCAGGGCCCGAGCCATGGCCTTCCACAGGTCCTCGCGGACGATCGGCTTTCGGGTGTAGTCGTCCATGCCCGCATCCAAGTAGTGCTCCCGGTCGCCCTCCATGGCGTTGGCGGTCAGGGCTACGATCGGAATGGCCGCGGGCGAGCCGTGGAGTTCCCGAATGCCCCGGGTCGCCTCGACCCCGTCCATACCGGGCATCTGCACGTCCATGAGGATCAAGTCGAACGTCGACTCCGCCGCCGCCCGAACCGCCTTGGCACCGTCCGACACGACCACCACCTCGTGCCCCGCTCGGCGCAGCAAGCTCTGAAGAACCAACTGGTTCACGGGGTTGTCTTCTGCAGCGAGAATGCGGAGCGCAGGCAAGCGGGCCTCTTCGGGCTGAGGCCGATCCTCGGTTTCGGCCGGCGCCACTCCCAGCTTCGCCGGTACGGTGAAGAAAAAGCAGCTCCCTTCCCCCGGTCGGCTGTCCACGCCGATGGCGCCGCCCATGAGCTCCACCAGCTGCTTGCAGATGGCGAGGCCGAGACCGCTGCCCCCGAACTTTCGACTGGTCGACGCATCGGCCTGGGCGAACCGGGAAAAGAGCCGACCCATCTGCGCTTCAGAGATTCCGATTCCCGTGTCAGCTATTTCAAAGCGAACGAATCCCTCAACCACGCTCGCATGAACAGACACGCTTCCCGACTCGGTGAACTTGATCGCGTTTCCCACCAAGTTCAAGAGAACTTGCCGCAGCCGGTTCGGATCACCCTTTAACCAAGCGGGCACGCTCGGGGCAATCTCGAATCCGAGGTCCAGATCTTTGTCGCGAGCCCGAGATGACAAGATGGACACCACTCCATCGACCACGGAACTGGGACTGTAGTCGACCTGTTCGACGTCCAGCTGGCCGGACTCCAGTTTCGAGTAGTCGAGAATGTCGTTCAGGATGCCGAGCAGAGATTGCGCCGACTCTCTGGCCGTAGCGATCCTTTCCCGCTCGGCTGGGGGCAGCTCCCCGTCCAACGCCAAGTCCAGCATTCCCAAAATGCCGGCCATCGGCGTTCGGATCTCGTGGCTCATGTTGGCGAGAAACTGGGACTTGGCAACATTCGCCTGCTCCGCCGCAAGACGGGCTTCCTGCAGAACACGCTCCTGATCCTTGTGGGTCGTGATGTCTTGAAAAACGCCCTCCAGCGCCCGGACCGTCCCCGTCCCGTCGGTGACGGCATGCCCCACCGCCCGCACCCACAGTCGACGCCCGAGCGCCGTGATGAACGGCAGCTCCAGGTCGTAGGACCGTGCCTCTCGCATGCACCGCTCGACAGCCTCGGTGATGGTCGCCCGAGCCTCGGGAGCGTAGAACTCGATGGCTTCTTCGATGGTGGGCTCGTAGTCGCTGGGCACCTCGTGAATGCGCCGGGTCTCTTCATCCCAATGGATGGCTACCGGCGAGCCGTCTTCGATGTCGACCTGCCATCCTCCGACACCGGCCAGCTCCGTAGCCGAGCGAAGAGACCTGGCCAAGCGCGCATTGTGCTCCACCAAATTGCGCCACTTGGTGATGTCGCGTGCCACGAAAACGACCTTGCCCGAGTCGGTGCGGCGGGAGCGCCACTCGATGGAGCGATAGGTCCCGTTCCGCGCCAGATATCGGTTCACGAAGCCGAGCACCGGCCGGCCTTCGAGGAGCTGCGTCATGGCCTCGGCCGTGGCCGCCCGGTCCTCTGGATGAACGAGGTCTGCGAAGTCTCGGCCTTCGAGCTCCGACATGTCCCATCCCAACGTGTCCTGCCAGGCTCGATTGAGCCGCAGAAAACGCCCGTCGAGGGAGGCGATCCCCAACAGGTCCATTGCCAGGTCGAAGAAGTCTTCGACGCCGGCGTGGGCACGCGCCAGCGCCGGATCTTGAGCGCCGACGCGAGGCTGGAACAAAGGGTCAGCTCGGGCCATGAGGGCTGCCGGCGTCAATCGACATGAAAACCCGAGCTTTGAGCCGAGCGCCACGGGGCGCTCGCAAGATGGATCGCTTCGAAAGGCCGAGCGACCTGCCGCCGAGCGGAACCACGGGAGAGCCACCGACCTGGGGGAGGCTGGAGCGACCCGGAAAAACCCGCAATCGGTGCTCTCGAAGAGAAGCAGATCGAAGGTTGCCCTGTGCCTCCTTCACGGTTAGGCGGGCGTCGTTCGGGGCCGGGTCAGAAGGGTTTTCCCGGTTACCGCCGCATGGTGACGCGTCGTGTTCAATCGTTTGGCGAGAACGGATCTGCTTCGACGGATCGCATTTGTCTCGCAGTGGCGATGACATCTCAACGTCACAATCATGTTCGGTAGTTTTCAAGGACGGCCGGCCCCGAAGTGCGTTAGAGACGCCGCGAACGCAGCGGCCCAGGAACCCTGACGGAGGAAATGACTTTGAATCTCAAATTTAAATGGATGGTGCTTCCGGCCATTCTGCTCGCCGGCGGCATCGTCGCTTGCGACGACAACGACGAAAACGGCAACGGCAACGGCAACGGCAATGCCGACATGGGGACCACGGACATGGGCGGACCCATGATGAACCTGCAGGAGCAGGCCGTGGCCAACGGTCAGGTGCAGTTCACGGACGCCACCGGAAACCTGACCATCGATCCCGATACGCTCGCGGTGGACGTGAGCGGAGCCGGGTTGACCACGCCCACCGAGCCGCTTCCAGCTGGTTTCGAGCAGGCTGACTACTACGGTGCGGTGGACCCCATGGCCGCCACCCCATTCTGGGAGGGCTGGACCTACATCGACCCCGCCGCGGACGGCAGCCTGCCCGGCGACTTCTTTCACCCCCTTCAGGCGGAGATCGAAAACGGTGACATCACGCCCGCCGCGATGAACGCCTGCACCACGGTCAACTCGGACTTCCAGGACGGCGGCACGGTCGATGTGTTCGGCGCCACCTTCCCGGTCTGCGTCATTCCTCAGGGCAACTACGTCGACGACGTGAGCCTGCCCAACAACCACGTGTTCGTGATCAACGGAACGGTCACCTTTGGCACCGGCGACGAAGAGCTGATGGGCGGCATGCCCAGCGACAGCGCCACGTTGACCATCGCTGCCGGCACCCAGGTTTACGCCGCTGCCGACGCCAACTCGATTCTGGTGATCAGCCGCGGATCGCAGATCGACGCCCAGGGCACCGCGATGATGCCGATCATCTTTGGCGGCGTCGAAGTAGACACCAACGAGGCCAACGTGATCACCGACTCGGACGTGACCAACCTGTCCGACCGGGGCGTCTGGGGCGGTGTGGTCCTGAGTGGCTTCGGAGAAGAGAACTCGGGCAACCAGAATGGGGAGCTTCTGACCGAGGCCGCGCCGACGGCGCTCCCGCGCTGGTTCGGAGGCTTCGACAATCAGGACAACAGCGGAACCATGCGATACGCAGTCATCGCCGAGACCGGGTTTCAGTTCGACAACGACGAAGAGGTTCAGGGTCTTACCCTGGAAGCCGTCGGGTCCGGCACGTCGCTGTCATGGATTCAGGTCATCGGCTCCGAAGACGACTGCGTGGAATGGTTCGGCGGTGCAGCCGACATGAGCCGGCTGATCTGCAACGGCGTGGACGACGACGGCTTGGATATCGACGAGGGCTACCAGGGCAATATCCAGTTCGCCATCGTCCGCATCGGGGCCAACAACGGAAACCACGGGATCGAGTCGGATAACAACAGCACCCCCGACCAGATGCCCTTCACCACGCCGAACATCGCCAACCTGACGGTGCTCGGCAACGCAGGTCGTCAGGACGAGACCACCCGGGGCGCCCTCCACCGCGAAGGGTTCCGGGGCAAGGTGTACCGCAGCGTGTTCGCCGATGACACGCCGGCCGGTGGTGTATTCGAGGACGGGTGTCTCGACATCGACGACCAGCTCGACCCGCCGCTGCAGCACTTCGACTCGGTGTTCGCATGCTCGCCGGCGCCTCTGGCTGACGACGACGACACCTGAGTTCCGGCTCGACCGGCCTCGACGGGGCGAGGTCCCGAAGGAACGGACCTCGCCCCTCGACGCCTCCTACCTTTCTGCCCCCCACAACCAGGAGCACCGTATGTACCGATTGCGCCCCGCAGTTCCGTGGCTTGGTGCGGCCGGCCTTTTCGTTGCCGCCACCGCTCTGGCCGCCGATCCCATCGAGTCCCTGGCCGAAAAGCTGGTCAACCTGCGTTCGGAAGTGGAAAGCCTGTACGATCGAATCGAGTCGTCCCGCCGCGACCACCGAAACCAGATGTCCGCGGGCGCCCAGCGCAAAGCGGAGCTCGAAAGCCGTGTTCAACGCCAGCAGCTGGAGATCCGCAAGCTGAACCGCAAGCTTGCCGAGATTCGCGAGAGCATGGACTCCGCGTCGAAGCAGTCATCTTCGATCGAGCCTTTCGTGGAGGAAGTGGCGGAGCGTCTGACCACTAGCATCGGCGATCGGATTCCTTTCAAAACCGCGGAGCGGAAAGCGGCGGTCCAAGATCTGCTCACGAAGCTCGATAAGGGCGAGCTCTCGGGGCCGCGCGCACTCAACCAAATGTGGGGCCTTTTGGAGGACGAATTCCGTCTGACCAAAGGCAGCGGCCTCTTTCGACAGGAGATCGTCCTCGACGGCGAAGAACGCCTGGCGGAGGTCGTCCGAATCGGCACCATGATGATGTTCTTCGAGACAACCAATGGACAGCGGGGTTTCGCCCGGCGCCAGGGCGACGGGTTCGGGTACGTCGTGGTGTCGGACAAGGCGAACGACCTGGTCGCGGACCTCTTCGATTCGTTCGAAAAGCAGGTGCGGACCGGCTACTTCGAGGTACCGAACGCGCTGCTGACGAACGGAGGTCGCCCGTGAGACCGCAGACCGCCTTCGTACTGGGTACCCTGCAGTTTGCCGGGGCAGCGACACCGTCCTTCGCACAAGATGCGGCTCCGTCGTCTTCGGCCTCCTCGGCAGATGCGGAGAAATCAGCGGAGATCGATCTCCGCGAAGCTTACCAAAAGGAGTTCGCCTTCCTGGCGAGTCAGAAGCGCGAACTGACCCAGCGGCTCGACGCTCTCTCCGAGCGGCACGAACAGGAGTACAGTGGCCAGCAGCAGGAGATCGCGGCCCTCGAATCCCGCCTACTGCGTCTCGAAGGTCAGGCCCAAAACCTTCGCGAGAAGGTCGACGAGGCCCGTTCGAAAGCACAAACGCGTTCCGACGACACCCAGCTCATCGGCGTGACCCTGGACCAGGCCTCCACGACCTTGGAGGACTACGGCATCGAGATTCCCTCTCCGTCGGAGGAACAGAGCGAAGAGCGGCTCCTCGAGCAGGCATTCGCCGAGGCGCTCGCGACCCTGAACCGGTTCTCGACCGTTCGGTCCGACAAAGACTCCTTCTTCTTGAAGGATGGTACGAAAGTCGACGGAACCATCCTCCGCGTCGGCCAGATTGCCGCATACGGCGCGAGCCCGAAAGGAGCGGGTGCGTTGGCTCCGGCGGGAGGGGGAGACCTCAAGATTTGGCGAGAGAGCGGCGAAGCTACCGCCCGTGCCCTCATCGAAGGAAACTCTCCGGAGTTCCTAGACATCTTCTTGTTCGAGTCCCTCGACAAGGCCGTGGACGAAGAGCTCGAAGGCGGTGTCTACGCTCACGTCAGCGATGGCGGTGCCATCGCATGGGTGATCGTATCGCTCGGAGCCATCGGTCTTCTGCTCGCCGGACTTCGGACTACGATGTTGACACTCTTCAAAAGTCCTCAGGGTCGGATCGAATCTTCGGTCGTCCCCTTGGTCCGGGACGGCAAGTTGCTAGACGCGGCAGACACTGCGAATCGCGTCCGCGGAAGCGCAGCCCGCGCTCTCACGTCCGTGCTGCGGTCCCTGGATAACGGTTCCGACCGGATCGATGACGCAATTTCGGAGAGTCTTCTGGCCGAGAGTCGAAGGATTCAGCGTTTCGCCACAACGATTCTGGTCATCGCAGCGGTCTCCCCACTCCTCGGACTTCTAGGCACGGTCACGGGCATGATCTCGACCTTCGATGTCATCACCAAGTTTGGAACCGGCGATCCGAAGATGCTGTCCGGGGGGATCTCCACTGCGCTGATCACCACGGAGCTGGGCCTCATCGTGGCCATTCCGACACTGCTTCTCGGAAGCTTGCTCAAGGGCTGGGGTGAGGCAATCGAAGAAGAGGCGGAACTGACGGTCATGCGCGTCGTCAACATCCATACGGAGTCCTCTCGCTCCGCAGCTCTGGGGCCCGACGAGCCCGCCTAGAATTCCATGGAGACTGCACTCGCAGCCTTTCTGAAGTACTTGGACCTGGGTGGCTACGTGATGCCGCCCCTCATCTTCTGTGCGGTCACACTTTGGTTTGCCTTGGGGTTTAGATGTTCGGTGTTGCTCGGTGCAAATCGCAGAAGCCCCCGGGGATGGGTGTCTCACTTTTCCGACAATCCGAATGCCAAAGCCCTGGGCGTGGTCCCTAGGGCAGCAAAAGTCGCCGTCCGGCTGCGAGACCGTCGTCCGGTCCATCTCGACCGGGAGCTTCATCATGGGCTGGGCATGATCAAGCGGGAACTCAACCAGTTTCGGGTTTTGGCCAAGACCGTGGTCTCACTGTCCCCCCTCCTGGGCTTGCTGGGAACCGTGTCTGGCATGATCGAGACCTTCGACTCCCTCGGCGACATGACCCTCTTCTCTCAGTCGGGCGGCATCGCCGGAGGCATTTCACAGGCCTTGCTGACCACCCAATTCGGCTTGGCCATCGCCATCCCGGGACTGGTGGTCGGTCGCATCCTCGACCGCCGCCAGAACATTCTCGAGGGTCAGATCGAAGAGGTCCGCGGTCTGGTCAACGCAAACGGAAAGGCAGACCAGACATGAGGCGTCGAGGAAAAAAGGCAGAGGACCAGGGAATCGACATTTCTCCTCTGATCGACATGGTGTTCATCCTTCTCATCTTCTTCATGGTGAGCACCACCTTCGTGAAGGACATGGACCTCGACATCGATCGACCGAAGGCATCGAGCGCGTCGACGGCATCCACCAAGGCCATCCGGCTATACATCGCAAAGGACGGAAGCACGTATATGGACGGTCAACCGATTCGGGTCTGGATGATCCAAAGTCGCTTGAGAGACATGCTGCGTTCCGGAAGCTCGGAATCAGTCTTGGTGGTGTGCGACGAATCGGTCCCTTCGAGACGCCTCATCGAAGTCGTCGACCAGGCGCGCCTATCGGGTGCATCGGATGTGGGCGTCGCTACCGAACTCGAGGTGGGCCGATGAGCGAAGTCAGCCCAGACCTCGTCCGAGGTACCTCGAGGCTCCGCCACTACCTCGTCGGAACGCTGGTGACGCCCGTCGGGACCCTCATGGTCCTGGGTGCGGTTGTCGTGATGAACGAGCTGTCGGAGCCCCCGGAGAAGAAGGAGTTCACCTCGGCCAGCTCGCTCGAAGTGCGAAAGCCGCCTCCCCCGAAGCCGAAGCGGCAGGTTCGACGCCCGAGACCGAAACCAAAGAGCACGCCACGGTCCCCTCCTCCGCCATCCTTGGCCGCCTTGACTTCGGGTCTGTCTGGAATCTCGGTCGACCTGCCGCAGCTGCAGCTGGGCGACCTGCAGACCTCGAACCGCGAGCTCTTGGAGACCTCCGAGGAGGTCACCCACACCGCGGATACGGTCGACGAACCTCCCCAGCCGACCCAGAGGACACCGATCGACTTTCCCCCCAAGCTTCGCCAGAAGGGCGTCAACGGATACGTTCTTCTGAGCATCCTCGTCGCAAAGGACGGATCGGTAGAGAGGGTCAAGGTCTTGGAATCCAAGCCTCCCGGAACATTCGATTCCTACGCCATCGAGGCCGTGAGAGGCTGGTCCTTTCAACCTGGCACGTACAAAGGAGAGCCCGTGAAGACATGGGCTCGCCAGAAGATCGTATTCGAGCTGAGAAGATGAACACTCGTCAGCGACACGTCCCTTCGATGGCATTGATGCTATGCGTGGTGCTGGCTGGGCTTCGAGACGCTTCGGAAGCGTTGGCCTCGGAAGGGGATGTGGACTACCTGGAGCTCGCGGCGGTCCTGGTGAACGACGGCAATTATGAACGAGCCGAGACCACCCTTCAGCGAGTCGACGTCAAAGACGAGGATACGGACATGGCGCGGTTTCATGTCTTGCGCGGTGTGGTGCGCCTGAATTTGGGGCTCTACAGTCAGGCCTACACCGACTTTTCGGAAGCCAAGACCATCTTGGGCCGCCGTCACGAAGAAGATCCCGACGACAACCCGCCCCCAAAGCCCATCCTTTCGGTTTACCAGGCTCAGGCAGCTTTCTATTCGAAGCAGTTCGAGAAATCGCTGGCCGCCTTTGAGGAAGCTGACGAGGCTGCTGACGCGATCCCGTCCACCTATGCGCTTCGTGCCGAGGCCCACCGCAAGTTGGACCAACCCGAAAGAGCGTGGTCGGTGCTGACGGAGGGCATGCAGCGTCATCCGGATTACGCCGAACTCCTTCGACGAAAAGTGTTCATGGCGATCAAAATGGGTCTGTACAGAACCGCATCCGACCTCGGCCGCGTCTTTCTAGAACGCTCTCAGGCCGACCCATCGGACTATCTGGCCATCGGGTCGGCGCTGTACCGGTCCGGCAGCACCGACGAAGCGTTGAAGTTCCTGGAACTCGCACATCTCCGCTTTCCCGAGCGAAAGGACGTCGTGGTGCAACTGGTCAACGTATACAAGAAGAAGGGTATGTACCGGAGTGCAGCAGCGCTCTTGGAGCGGGCGGCCTTCGGGGGAGCGGAGGATCTGTTCGCAGATGCCGCCGAACTGTTTCGACTCGCCGGAGACCCGGTACGAGCCCTCGGCTTGAACCGTCGTATTCGAGACACGAAAGCTCGCTTGCGGCAGCGCCTCGCAACGCTTCTGGAGCTGAGAGACTACGAGCTCATCACTGCCATGCGGCTCGACGTCGAGCGCGCTGGCCTCATCCGTGACGAGAGCATTCGGTACGCTGTAGCCTACGCCTTTTTCAAGACCGGTGAGTACGAGCGCAGTCGAACGCTCCTTTCGGGAATTTCGGATCCGGAGTTGTTCCGGAAGGCCACGGAACTGAGGCGGGTCATGAGCAAGTGTTCCGAAGAGCGTTGGAAATGCTAAAGGCCTGGGGCCTCCTGGCAGTTTTTCTGGTGCTCGCCTTTTCGGGGCGCGCGTGGGGGCAAGACAACGACGGTCCGGGCCCGGCCAGCTTGGAAGTCTACGTCTTCGAAAATGGCACCCCGGTCTCCGGTGTGGAGCTTCGGTTCGAGGGCAAAAGCTTTGGGAAGACGGGTCCAGAGGGTGGGCTGTTGGCTCAGGTTCCGTCTGGCCGGGGGCAAATGACCCTTCGTCGAGAGGGTCGCACCGTTCTCGAACTCGACCTTCTCACCGATGAGAACGAAATCGTCCTCATCCTGGTCACATTGACCCCCGGGGAGGACCCTCAGATTTCGATCGAAAACTCGGGCCGGCGCCTTCCGCTGGCTTCGGAACGGGAAGGGACCGAGAGCACCGCCACGTCGACGGTCTCCGAACAACCACCAGGCGCGCTGGTCGGGACCGTCACTTCGGCAGAAGATGGCGAGCCCGTCGCCAACGCGCGAATCTTCTTCACGGGAACCTCCGTGGAAACCGAGACCAACGAGGACGGGCGGTTTGCGGTGGAACTACCAGCGACCAGCTATTCGGTGTCGGTGGTGCACCCGGAGTTCGCAAGCCAAACCCTCGACAATATTCGAGTCATCCCGGCGCGCGAAGTCACGTTGAACATCGAGCTCACGCCAGCGGGCGTGAAGCTGCAGGACTACGTGGTCACGGCACCCTACGTGGAAGGCTCCATTGCCTCGACCCTCGAGCAGCAGCGCGAAACCTCGAACGTTGCCGACGTGCTCGGGGCAGCCCAGATCTCGGCCGCGGGAGACAGTACGGCTGCAGACGCCCTGACCCGAGTTACGGGCATCACCGTTGAAGACAGCAAGTTCGTACTCGTCCGCGGACAGCCCTTTCGGTACACGCTAAACCTCTGGAACGGTTCTCGCCTGCCCAGCCCGGAGCCTTTGGTCCGGGTCGTTCCTCTCGATCTCTTTCCGGCCGGGATCCTAGAGGGCATCGAAGTTCAAAAGAGCTATTCGGTAGATCGCCCGGGAGCCTTCGGAGCTGGCCTGGTCAACCTGGACACACGGGGTGTGCCGGACCAGGAGTTCTTGAACTTGTCGGTCTCTACCGCGGGGAACTCGGCCAGCACTTTTACCGAAGGTCTGACCTATCGAGGGGGCTCGACAGACATCTTTGGATTCGATGACGGAACCCGGGCTTTGCCGCCGGCTGTGGCCGAAGCGACGCAAAACGGCGAGGTCTCCTTGGATAGCCTGCCCGATGAAGAGACGACGGAGCTTGCCCGAACTTTCTCCAACAACAGCGAAGTCTTCGACAAGACACTTCCGCCGGACTTTTCGGTATCTCTCGTGGGCGGAAAGGGCTTCGACATCTTCTCGGACGGCCGTTTCGGCTTCATCGCCAGCGGAAAATGGGGAAACAAGTGGCGACAGCAGGAGCGGATCCAGCGCTTCTTCACCGCCCAAGGTGAGGGTCAGCGCACCGTCTTGGATCTGGAGGAATCCCGTACCGACTTCGATTCCGATCTGGGGGGTTTGGTGACCCTAGAGGCGAAATGGGACGCGTTTTCCGTCGAAAGCAATACGTTTGCCGTGCATCAAGCGAACCAACGGACCCAATTCACCACCGGTCTGAGCCGGGTGAGTCAGGAAGTCGTGATCGAAGGGTTCGAGCTTCGATGGATCGAGCGCACCCTCGTAGCCCAGCAAGTCAACAGCGAACTCGACTTGGGATTCATCAAGGCAGAGGGACACGCACTCTTCGCATTCGCCGACCGAGATTCTCCGGACCGGCGCGAATACACCTACGGACGCGAGCCGAACCAAGACGTGTTCTTCATTCGCGGCAACAGCGGCGTCGATCGGCGCTACAATACGATCCGGGACGACGTCCTGAATCTGGGCGTCGACCTATCCACCGATCTGCTCGCGCCCGAAGACAGCTGGCTTCGAGTCACGCCGAAAATCGGTGCCAACTACCTTCGTCAAGACCGTAGCGCGGTTAACCAGAACTTCCTCTTCCGGCCGCTCGACGAGTCTGGCGTCGATCGCAGCGAGCGGAATACCGAAATTCTTTTCGACCCGGCCAACGTCGGCACGACCCTGCAGTTCCGAGACTTTTCCACCCAGGCACAGGACGACTACGACGGCTTCGTCGACGTGCTGGGCGTATACGCTCAGCTGGACATTGGCTTGTTCGACCTGTTTCGGCTGGTCGGAGGGCTCCGATACGAGGATTCGGAGGTCGAGGTCACCTTGCCCCCTCCCCCTGGATTTGAAGGCGAAGATGATGTCTTTGGCTTCGAAGAAGAGGACTTCCTTCCGGCGGCGGCCCTCACATGGATGGCCACGGAAGACATTCAGGTCCGGGCCACTTACGGACGGACTCTTTCGAGACCGAACCTCAACGAGCTATCTCCGTCTCCCTTCTTCGATCCCGATTCGGGAGAGGAGTTCATTGGCGAAAGCACGCTTCGCCCCACCACCATCGACGGATGGGATCTACGATTCGAGTGGTACCCATCGAGCACGGAGTCTTTGACCTTCGGAGGTTTCGTGAAGGACTATATCGATCCGATCGAAAAGTCATTCGCTCAACGCGCTGGCACGGTCTCTGTAGGTACCTTTCAAAATGCCGACGAGGCGCTCGTGTTGGGCGTCGAGTTCGGTGGTCGGTTCGAGTTCGGCAACTTCGTAGACTGGTTCAACGCACCAGAATTTTTCGATTCGATATATTTCATTGGAAATGTAGCTTTTCTCAGTTCGACCGTCCAGCTCTCCGACCAGGGCGTCAACACGGAACTGGAACGGCCACTCGAGGGCCAGGCTGACTACGTTCTCAATGCGCAGCTTGGCTACTCGGACGAAAACATCGACCTGACCGTTGCCTACAACCAGATCGGAACCCGCTTGCACCGGGCTGGCGTGTTCGGCGCCGAAAACGTCTTTCGGCAGCCGCAGCCACGGCTCGACGTCACCTTCAAGTGGCGGATTTGGGACGGCGGCACCTTGACCCTGAAGGGCTCGAACCTGACCAACCCGACCATCGAATACCTGCAGCAGGGGGAGGTCTGGCGTTCGTTCACGCGAGGGTTCAGCCTCGGAGCCGGTTTCCGGATCGATTTTCTGTAGGGTCTTTGTGGGGCATCGCCGGCCGCAGCTTCTGCGTGTCGCCAGCCCCGCCGGGTCGCTCGGGCCGGGTGGTCGGGCCCCCAGACGCGGGGCGGCTTCGGGGGTCGCAGTCTCCAGGTGGGGAGGAAGCCTGCGACAGGATCGCGTTGGCTGGCTTTTTGCATTCGCCGGCTCCGATGGGATGTCGAGCGCGTACGTCCAGCACGCTCCGCCGCCGATCCGACGCAAGGTTGAGCGCCTGGGTGCTGGC
>DAPKRQ010000242.1:0-5875 GCA_031800475.1 Myxococcales bacterium LLY-WYZ-16_1 | reverse complement strand
AGATGGACAAACCGAATGCGAAGACAACGCAAAGGACGGCCGAAGAAGACCTCGATATCATCCGACAGATGTCCCCCCGCTACGGTGAGTCCGATATCGCCCGCGTGCTCAACAAGCTCGGGCGCAAGACGGGAAAGGGCCACCGCTGGACGTCCGTCGCCGTTCGAACGGCACGCCGGCTGCACCGCATTGCCGGCCCCCGCGACACGGTCTGCGACCCGGAGATCTTGTCGATGCAGGCCGCTGCCCGTTACACCGAGACCAGCGACACGACGATCAAGAAGCTCGTCGACGTCGGCTGCCTCTCGATGGTGCAGATCGCGCCCTTTGCTCCGTGGGAGATCCGACGCTCCGAGCTGGACTCAGAGCCCGTCCGCACGATTCTGGAGGGTTTGAGGCGCACCGGCCGCCTCGAGATCCCCGATACGTCGATTCGACAGCCGGACCTCTTCCAGTGAAATCAAGGAGATGAAGATGCCAGGTACTATGCGCGTCAGTACAGCCGCAGCGTCTTCGTGAACCGCTGGATGAACGCCACCGCGCCCGTGTGCAGGCCTCCGCCACCGCCCGCACGCGCCTGGCGCGCGACGCGGGGCCTGGTCGCCGAGGGCCTTGCGGGGGCTCGTCGCGGAAGGGCTCTCTTTGTCTTAGCGCCCCGCCTGCGGCCGATCTTGCTGACCACGGCCACCACGGTGTGCGGCCTGTTTCCGCTCGCGGTCGCGGGCGGCCCGCTGTTCAGCCCCATGGCCACCGCCATGCTGTCCGGCCTGCTCATCGCCACCTGGTCACGCTGGTGATGTGCCCGGTGCTGTTCGCGACGATGTACCGAGTGAAGTTCGGCGACGGCGACCCGACCGTGACTCCGTCCTGAGTCCGCTCCCGCAACTCCACGCAGAGACGTCCAGCGCGCGACGCACTGCGCGAAGAAGTGTCGCGACTCCCACGCGCAGAGCCTCGGGCCTCGCTGCTGGAATGGAGCCCCTAGATGCCACGAGGGGCCCCTCAGAAAGATGGTCCGGACTCGGGTAAAGGCATCTTGACGTCGTGCGAGCGCGGCCAGACGGTTCCGGTCGTGAAGCACATTCTCCCTCTCCCTCTCTCCCTCTCGCTCTCTCTCCCTCTCGCTCTCTCGCTCTCTCGCTCTCTCTCGCTCTGATGGCGAGCCGCGCTGAAGCGCAGCACGTTCAGACGTTCAATCCGGCGATCGGGTCAATTGAAGACCAGTGTCCCACCTGGATTGGCGGCGACCGAGAGTTCGACGGTCACGGTCCAGTCGTGACGTTCTCCTCCAACGTCCAAACGCATACCAATCAACGGCAAGGCGTCGTCACCACGCAGTTTCATGCCATCGAGACGGTTTCGGATTTCTCGGAAGCCCAGCAAAGCCACATTCAGCTCACGCAGAGGGTCAACCAGTGCAACCTGCTCACACAGATTCTCTCCGACCCCTCGAGCAGCTACAACTACACCGACAACGATCACGAGGTTGATTACAAGGAGACGTTTCCGCCCGGTCAGGAGATGGCCGCGGAGATGAAGGTTCGCGGAGATACCAGCG
Source organism: Myxococcales bacterium LLY-WYZ-16_1 (assembly GCA_031800475.1). Classification (GTDB taxonomy): domain Bacteria; phylum Myxococcota; class Kuafuiibacteriia; order Kuafuiibacteriales; family Kuafuiibacteriaceae; genus Kuafuiihalomonas; species Kuafuiihalomonas phototrophica. The sequence continues at coordinate 4,317 of DAPKRQ010000242.1, read as the reverse complement.
GCAAAGACCTCAGGAACTGCACGAACGACGACACCAAGTGGTGGATTGACTTCGAGCCGATGGAGTTCCGAGAAACGACGGACGCCCCTGAATGCCGCAAGTCGGACGGGACTCCGCCGGATGTGACCGAGGTCGATGGCGATCCGGTCCTCAATCTACTGAACTCGATCGCCTCTGACCTGACTCTGCATTTGGACAACATGGAGTTCGCGTTCGGCGGTGGAGACCATGTCTTTGTACAGAACGCGAGCTACCTGGAGCTGGCCCTTCCCGGAGCTCCCGCGATTCGTCTCCCGTTCACGCTTCCAACGGTGGAGGATGGGCGATATACGTACTTCGTGGACGATGTGACCTCGAACGGCATCACCGTCGAGCCCAACGGTGGTGGCTACCTGATCAAGTTCGAGTTCGAAGAGAATGGCACCGAGATTCGATCGAACTGCGAGGCGCGAGCGCTCTTGAAGTCTGGAGAGTGGATCAGTCTTCAAGAGTTCTACGATCTATATGAAGACCAGAATCCTGGTGAGACGCCCTTCAGCCCCCTCCCCGATCCGGTCGATCCGGTGTTTCCCTATTATAGCGAGGATTTCATTCAGTTCATCGAAGAGGAGACCGACGAGTTCTATGGTGGGGATTTCGTTCAGTGCGAGCTCGGCAACGAAGTCCAGGTCGACCTCTCCAAAATCCAGGCTTCGGTGCGCCTTTGGTTCTGGGTCGATGAGAACACGGGTCTCGTGCGCTTTCGGCAGCCTTCGGCGAGCAACCGGTCGGAAGACGTGTTCGTTCACGTCGAGGCGAGCAGCCAGAGCGGCCCGTGTCATGACAACGTCTTAGCGATCCACCACGACTGCATGGAGCTCGACGAGCTCGACCTCATGATCGAGGCTCAGCTTCGAGGTGCGCTCGGCGAGATGATGTTCATGGCGCTCGACCCTCAGCAGCAGCAGAGCAACCTATTTGCGGAGATCATCGGCGACATCGTGGACCTTCTCGGTCCATTCAGTCCGAATCTACAGGCCATCTTTGTCGGTGATACGGGCGAGAGCCTCGGGAATATCTTCTTTGTCACGAACTAGCGTCGCCTACCTGCTGTCGACTGCGGTCGGGTCAGCGCTGACGGTCTCGGCCTGTAGTCCCTTCGAGTCGAATAGAAAGTTCGATACGACTGGGGTTCGCAACATCAAGATCGTGGGTGATCGCCCAGAGACGTTCTCAGATGCCGTGAGCGTGATTACTTGGCCTTCCTCCGTCTTGAACGAGAGTCCACCACCCATCGACTCGCAGGAGTGCAGCATTTCCGGGAGTAACATCAATGATGTGGATGTCCAGGTCAGAGGCGATACGATTGATATCGATATTCGCGGCTCTGAGAAGGACGTGGCAATGACCTGTACGATTCTAGACCTCGCCACGATCGAGGCAATCGATATCGGTGTTCGTCTCTCGATCCAGGCCGGAGTGGAACGTCTCGAGATGGTGCGTATCGTGAGGGACTCGCTCCGGGTGGAACATTGGGTGGATCTCGCCGAGATTCGATACTCTTTGGTCGAGGCGGATGTGCGTGTGGAAAGTTCACTAGCGGAGCCAGTCGTAGAGATGGTCGCTGAGCGGTCATCCATTCGGTTTAATAGAATGAGACGGCTCGATGCGACGTTGGTTGATAGTCGTGTCCGTCGCGGCGCTTTCGTCGAGGAAGAGGCCAACCTGGATCTCTCTGCATCCGTCGTCGAGAACCTGTGTGCTCCCGGGGAACTCGTTGTCCGAGCGGCTCAGGGCTCCAGTGTGACCTATGATTGTGATCCCGACGTACTGGACATCGACGCCGATGAGACGAGCGACGTTCAGCCTGCACCCTAATCCAACCAGGAAGATTGCGGAGCCGTCGGTCCTGTGTCCCCCGACTGAAGGCTCCCCCGGCGCCCGAGCCTTCAGGTTACGGGGTCGGCACGCGCGATGCCGCACTCGCCTGGGATCCCAGGCTTCGGGGTGAAACCCGGAGGCAACTCGAGGAAAGGACCGACAACGGAGATGATGACAAGCCACTCCGGCCGTCCCGAAGCCCCCGCAGCTCGACCAAGGGTCCCTTTATCCCTACTATCGCGCTTCGACGAGTCCCAGCTGATGAGGGACGCGTTCGACTGCGTCAGTCCTTTCGACAACCCACCGTGCGCCGAGCCCCACTACGATCCGGTGGTCAATTTCGATTTCGACTTCGAAACCGGTGCCGATGGCCGGATGTTCGGTGGACGGGTGGAGCTGTTCATCCGGCTCAATCTGTTGTTCTTCAAACCTGAGGCCAAGGCCGCAATCGTCAGGTGGAAAGGCCGATCTTTCGACCTCGTACCTCAGATCGACGAGTCGTTTTCCTTCGCCGTCAATCCAGGCCTTTGGTGCAACACCATCCTCTTTGGACCGAATCACCCGGCATGCGGAACTTGACTGTACTGACCGCCTGCGGCGGCGTGGTGCTGGCGGCGGCTGTCGCTCTGTGGAGTCGGACCCCAGTGCCGGAACCTGCGGGCTCGAGCTCCACCGCCACCGCCCTCGCGCCGTTGTGGCCGGGCGGCAGCGCCTGGGAGGTGGGATTCCGGTGGCTCGGCCGGGCCGATGGCCGGTTGGCCGACGCCCCGCTCGCAACGGACGTGGTGCTGGTGGGGACGCTTCGAGCCGACGTGAGCCCATCGGGGCGCGAAGTGACACTCTTTGACCTGCGCTTCGATGACGGGTCGTCTTTGTCGGTGTTGGGAACCGACTATCCCGTAGAGCTGCTGAAGTCGGACGTTGCCGCAAAGCTGTGGCTGTCCGAGGATTGCCTGGTCGAGCACGTGTTCATCCTGGACCTCCCCCGATTCGGTGGACAGTTATCAGTGCTTACGCCGCAGCCCTCAGTTCAAACTCGATCGGGCTGCGGTAGTCAATGGCTGAATGGCGTCTGATCGTGTTGTAGTACGCTTCAATGTATTCGCTTACGTCCTCCATCGTTCGGGCGGTGCTCGTGAGTCGACGGTCTTCCAGGAGTTCCTTCTCCAACGTTGCAAAGAAGCTCTCGGCCACGGCGTTGTCCCAACAATCTCCTTTTCGGCTCATGCTCGGCTCGAGCCCGTGCTTTTCCAGGGCGGCTTGGTACGCATGACTGCAGTACCGACTGTCCCGGTCTGTGTGATGCACGAGTTGTGCAGGAGGCCGTCTGCGGTCGACAGCGTTCCTCAGAGCCTGCAGAGCCAAATCCGTGTCGATGGTGCTCGACATCGCCCACCCCACGACACGACGCGAGAAAAGGTCCAGCAGCACGGCCAGGTACATCCACCCGTCGAGGGTCCGGATATACGTGATGTCGGCGACCCACTTCTCATTGGGAGCATTGGCGACGAAGTTTCGTCCGAGCACGTTGGCTGCGACACGAAGCTTGTGCTTGGAGTCGGTGGTTGCCTTGAAACGCCGCTTCTGGCGACCCTGGATGTCGTTCTCGGCCATCAATCGCGCCACTCGGTTTTGACCTACGTCAAATCCTCGGTGGACCAGCTCCTGGTGAATGCGGGGGCTGCCGTATCGACCTTTGTGCTCCTTGTGGATGGACAGGATCTCCGCGAGAAGACGCAAGTCTTCCTGCGATCGCATGCTGGGTCCACGTTGCAACCAGGCGTAGTAGCCCGCCCGAGAAACCTCCAAGACCCGACATGAGAATGCGATGGGAAACTGTGCCCTCTCCGCGTGAATGAGCTCGAACATGGCTACTTCACGTCCTTGGCGAAGAGGGCCGCGGCTTTTTTTAAGAGCGCATTCTCCTGCTCGACCTGTCGAAGCCGTCGACGCAGGGCTTCCACGTCGTCCGACTCGGACGTGCTGGACGCGCTGCTAGGCACGTCGCCGCCGAGAGCCTGGTTCCAGCTATGCAGTAGGCTCGAGTTTACGCCGAGCTCGGCGGCAATGTCGGCCACAGTGCGGGTACCACGGGCCCGCATGAGGCGAACGGCGTCCTCTTTGAACGCCTGGCTGTATCGTCTTCTCTTTGCCATCGGTGAGTCTCCCGGGATTGTAGTCCCTTGTCAGATGTCCACCAAACTGGGGGAAGTCCAAAACCTCCTCATGGCACTTGGAAACGCGCTCGAGAGCATCTTTTCTGAACTCAAACCTGACGCACTGCATCCGCATAGATCTGGAGTAAACGGTGAGCTTGGCTATCCAAGGAGTAGAGCCGCTCACATCGGCCGCGCCCGTTCGCGCCCAGCTGGGCTCGCAGCCCCGGGCTGTCCCTGAGTTGCCGAAGCGCTGCGAGCCAGGAATCTGTACCATCGGCATGAAAGCCGACCTCTTCCG
>DAPKRQ010000241.1:0-10811 GCA_031800475.1 Myxococcales bacterium LLY-WYZ-16_1 | reverse complement strand
AGACTTTGCGGGTCGGGCCGGCGCGCGGGGGGCCTGGACCTTCCGGCGGGACCGCCCCGGCCGCCTCCGTGCCTGCGGCTTTTCGGGCTCCACCTCGGCGGCCCAGCGGGCCTCGAGGATCAAAGACTCCACGAACACGGACAGGGTTTCGGCCCCGAGCTCGGCCAAGGCGGCTTCCAGATCGGGGGGCGCGTCAGACAGGGCGCGGGTGAAGGTGCGGCGCCGGTGGTCCAGCCGGAGTCGACCGGGATCGAGGCGGAGGCACGGGCCGGCCCCGCAACCGATGCACGGTCGAATCTGGGCGCTGCGGACCTGCCGGTTCAGCGCTTGGACCGACCCTTCCGGTGCCGGGCCCACCCAGCAGACCGACGGGGACGCGGCCCCAACCGCCAGCCAGACCCAGACCAGCACCGGTCAGGGACGCCGGCCTCGACGGGGGGCCGGCATGGGGCGCCGCATCCGAGGGAGAGGCCGTACCGCCGGGGCGGACCGAATCCGCGGCGTCGACCGGCGGCGGACCGGCGCGGTCCGGGAGGCCGGCGGAGCTCCGGAAGACCGGCGGTACCCGGACCGGGAACCTCGAAGGCCCGGGCCGAAGCCGTAGAAGAACGGCGGTGGGAGCGGTCTCGGGCCGCGCAATCCCGGGGGGTTCGCCTCGCCGGGCTGAGGGCCTGCGCCCACCCGCCGATGCCAGGCCCGGCGGTGTGCGATGTGGCGATGCCACCACCACCAGGCCATCGGACCCCAGCCGCCGCCCCATGGGATCCAAGGCGAAGTCCAAAACCATGGCCCGTCCGGCGCCGGCTCGGTCGGGTCTTCCGGACGCGCCGGCTGCGGGGGCCGGTCGGGCTGGGGCGCTGGCGCTCGGGCCACCTGGGCCGCCCACCGGCGCCGCTCGCGGGCTCGCAATTCGTCGGCAGACAGCCACACTCCACCCACGTAGCGGTATCCCTGGGCCCGTTTCGCCTCGGCTTCCGAGACCCATCGGCCCTCCACACGGACGTGGCCCAGGGCCTGGTGGGCCTCTTCGTGGTCCGGCTTCATCGCCAGAATCCGCCGGTACACGTCGCGGCTTCGCCGGGGCAGGTCGTGGGCCGCGGCCCACCGAGCCACCGAGACCAGCTGGTCGACGGTCTCGGCGCGGGACAGGCGCCGTTCGAAGGCCCGGAGCTTGCCGGGCTTTCTCTCGATGCGAACGACCTGGCTCCGGGGGATCTCGACGGTGCCGAAATCCATTTCGATCCGGACCCGCTGTCCGTGCTGGAGCACCTTGCCTTCGATCCGGTCGCCTTCGCCGAGCACGACCGTGTCGGCTCGGGCTGGGACCGCGGTCAGCCCAACGGTCGCCATCGCGAAGCAGAGAACGAGCGCTCTCATGGTCGACTCCTTCAGCGCTCCGGCATGGGCGCCACGAATTGCACGGTCTGGTCCGGTCCGATGCCGTATCGGTCCGACAGGCCGCCGTTGATTTCGAGCACGTATTGGGACTCGCCGGGCACCGCCCGGGGCGTGTCCGTGCGCGGCTCGGCGTTCTTTACAACCCCCAGGATCGTGCGGTCGGAGCGAATGAAGATCATGTCCAACGGGATCAGCGTGTTCCGCATCCAAAAGGACTGCTGGGCTGGGCCAGGAAAGATGAAGAGCATACCCTGCCGTTCGGGCATGAACTCGCGGAACATCAGCCCCCGGGCACGCTCCGCCGGTTCGTCGGCCACCTCGGCCCGAAAGGTGACGGGACCGTCGTCGGTCTGAACGGTGACCGGAATCCGAAACGCTCCGTCGTCCGGCTCCCCTTCGTCGGGGGATCCGGCGCAGGCGAGCCCCAGGCCCCCCAAAAGGGCCAGGACCCGCCAGATCCGATGCCGCCGCGTTGGAGCTTCGCTCCGCACGGGCGCGAGGCTACGGTGTCGAACTCGATTCGTCGAGTGAGACCGGTCCCCCCGTCTCCCTCAGGACGCCTTGGCAGCTTTCCTCTGGGCGCCGTCGCACACCCATCGGACCAGGCCCGGCAAGGACCGATGGGCCCACACCGTGAGTCGCCCATCCAGGCCCGGGATCACCTCGAACCGTCCGGCAGCCATGCCGTCCAGCAGGGCGTCGGCCACCGATTCGGCCGAGAGCATCTTGACGTTGCCCGCGATGGCCTTGGTCTCGGCAGGCATGATCTCCAACTCCGCCGTGTGCTGGGGGGTGTCCGTGTCCGGGGGCTGGAGCATGGTGAGCTGGACGCCATGGGGTTTGAGCTCGCCCCGCAGGCATTCCGAAAAGCCCTGCATGGCAAACTTGGAGGCCGCGTAGGCCGTGTAACCGTAGATGCCCATGACCGACAGCAAAGACCCCACGTTGGCCACGTGCCCGGACCCTCGGGCAACCAGACGGGGAACCACCAGCCGGGTCATGTGGACCATACCGAAGAAGTTCACGTCCATGTGGCGGCGGATCTCGCCCGAGTCCTGCTCCAGGAACCGGCCCGGCGTGGCGATGCCGGCGTTGTTGATCAGCATGTCGGGTGGGTGGGCATCCAGGTGTGGACCCACCTGGCGCTCCACCGCGTCCGCGTCGGAGACGTCCACCGCGATGAGATGGACCTGGGCGTGCGGATGGTGTCTTGCGATCTCGTCGCGGGTTTGTTCCAGCAGGTTCGCCCGCCGGGCGATCAGGGTGAGCTCTGCGCCGAGCTCGGCCAGACGCAGGGCCAGGGCCTTGCCGATGCCGCTGGAGCCCCCCGTGAGCACCACATGCTTGTCGCGAAACTTGCTTCGACGGTCCGCCATGGGGCGGGCCATACAAGAACGGCGCTGAAAGCTCGACCCCCATGTGGCCCCGACGCCTGACCGATCGCCGCCTGTGGGCGGTGGCTGCCCACGGCATGGTGGCCCTGGGCCTGTCGTTCCTTCCGCTGTTTCGGGGGTTGGGGTTCGAGCGCGCCGCGGTCACGGGAGCGGTGACGGCGGTGGTGGCGGTCGGATGGGCCGGGGCGGCCCCCCACCGCAGCGTGTGGCTCCGATTCGGGGAGGTCGCGCTGGGCTCCTGCGTGCTTTTGGCCGGGCACGCCCTGGCCGGCGCCGCGGTCGAATGGACCCACATGCCCTGCGACCAGCGGGCGGGCCTCGGATGGCTCCTGCTGCTCGGCGGAGGGTCTTGCGTGTACGGGGCCGCGCTGGGCGCAGCCCTGAAGGCTTCGAACCGGATCGCCACGGGGCTCGCCTGCGCGGGGGCAGTGGCGGCCCACGGGGCCGCGGTGCTGGTGCGCCTGTACGCCGAGCCCCAGGTGCGCGTCTACAGCAGTCTGTTCGGGCATTGGCCCGGCTCCATCTACGACGAAGCCCTCGAGATCGGACCGACGCTATGGGCCCATCGGGCATTCGCCGTCGCCTTGGCGGGTGTGTGGCTGGGGAGCCGCTGGCTTTTGGATCGAGCCCGATGGCGCAAACCAAAGATCCCGCCGGCGGCCGTGGTGGTTTCGACGCTTTCGATAGCCGTATTTCTTTTCGCTCGAGGCGAAAGTCTCGGATTTCGAATGGATCGCTCCACTCTCGAAAAGAGTCTTTCGACGGTGGTGACCACCGAGCACTTTCGCATTCACTTGCCACGCGAAGTCTCCGAAGCCGACGCGCGGGCCGTGGCGAAAGACCACGAGTTCCGCCACCGGCAGCTGCGAAACTTCTTTGGAAAGGCCCCGCAACGACGAATCCGAAGCTGGGTATTCGCGTCGGTGGAACAGAAAGCTCGGTTGACCGGTCTCGCGAACACGCAGATGGCTCGGCCTTGGTCACTCGAGATCTTTTTGCACGGTGTCCGGGATCGGCACCCCACCTTGAAGCACGAGCTCGCTCACGTGTTCGCCAGCGTGTGGTCCAACGACTTGTTGCGCGTACCGGCCGAGGCCGGCGTGGGGGTGAACCTGACCTTGGTCGAAGGGGTGGCGGTGGCGGCAGACGACCGCCCCCGCCCCCTCGGGCTTCACGAAGCGGCCCGGGCCATGCGCGAGCTGGGCGTCCTGCCCGACCTCGAAAACGCCTTGTCGCCGCAGGGATTTTGGAGCCGGGCTTCGGCCCGAGCCTACGGGGCGGCGGGCTCTTTCGTGGCCCACCTGATGGACGCGCGAGGCCGGCCGGCCGTGGCCCGGGTGTACCGAACGAACAACTTCGAGGCCGCGTTCGATGCGCCGCTGGCGGAGCTGGTGGCCGAATGGCACCGCCGCCTCGACGGCGTGACGCTCGAACCCAGCCAGCGCCGTTGGGCCGAGCACCGGTACCGAGGTGCGAGCATTTTTCAAAAGACCTGTCCCCACGAAACCGCCAACCTTCGATCCGAAGGCTTTCGGGCCCTGTCCGCGGGCAAATGGGATCGGGCCGAGGCAGCGTTCGACCGGGCGTACCGCTTCAATCCCGATCCGGGATCTCACCTCGCGTTGGCCCGCCGACTGGTTCGAGCCGACCGCACTCGCGAAGCCGATCGGGTGCTCGACGAGCTGCCCGAGGCGCTGCCGACGGCCCGCCACGCCGATCTTCGATCCCGATTGCGCGGCCAGATCGCGTGGCTTCGGGGCCGCACCGACGCGGCCCGCACCCACTTCGAAGCGGCCCAGCCCACCGACTTTCGACAAGCCCGCATGCACGCGGCCCAGCTGGCGGGATTGACCCGTACCGGGACGGTCGGTGCGTTCCTGGCGCGGTACTTGTCCGGGCAGGTCCGCGGACAGCCGGCCACCGAAGCGCTGGCTCGATGGACCGCAGCTGAGCCCGAAGACCCTTTGCTCGCCTACTTGTACGCCCGGAGGGCGCGGGCCGCCGGGAAGGCCGAAGCGGCACGGACCGCCCTCGAGCGGGCCCTGCAGCGGGGATTGAAGCCGCCCCTGAGCTGGGAGGCGGAGCGCATGCTCGCTCGAATCGCGTGGCACGGCGGCAACCCCCAGGACGCGCTCCAACGCCTGCGCCGAACCCTCAGCCGAGACCCGCCCACCGAAGTCCGGGCGCGGTTGGAACAGATGGAGGCCCGAATCCGTTTCGACCGAGACTGGTCAAACCGATCGGTGAGTGTAACAAGGAGCGCGACATGAGTTGGACCCGGCTCGGCTGGGCGCTGGCAGGGGGCCTGGCCGCCTGCGCCCACGGCACCATTCCAGGGACGAGCATCGAGGACACGGAAGAAAACCGGCAGATCCTGAGCATGGTCGATGCCTACGAAAAGGCGATGGAGGGCCTGGACGCTTCCGCGCTCCTGACCCTGGTCAGCCCAACCTACTACGAGGACTACGGCACCCGGGAGGGCGAAGACGACGAAAACTACGCCCAGCTCGCCGAGCGGCTGCAGACGACCTTCGACATGACCGAGACCCTGCGGCTGGACCTCCGGGTAGACGTGATCGAGGTGGAAGAAGAAGAGGCTTACGCCGAGTTCTTCTACAGTGTCCGCTCGCTCGTGAAGTATCCGTCCGGCGAAAAGTGGGAAACCCACTCGGACCGGTCGCGGCTCGAGCTGAAAAAGCAAGAGGACGGCTGGCGGATCGTGGCCGGGCTCTAGCTGGGCGCGGGCGCTCGCGCCGAGTCCAGCGAGAGTTCGGACAGCGCTTCGAGACGGGCCAAATGATGCCGATGGTCGCGGTACGGCCGGGCCGCCCGGGAGCCCCGAAGCTCGTGGTCGGCCAGCCGGCGAGCCGCGTCCCGGACGGCGGTGAAGGTCAGGGCATGCGGCAGGGCCCGCCACTCCGCCACGGTCAAGCGGCGTTGCGCTTCGTATTGGGTCAGGAAGGCCCGAACCCGCGCGGCTTCGAAGTGTCCGCGGGGCCCATCGCCCGGTTCCGGGGCAGGCAACCAGCACCATTCGTGGATGGCTTTGGCCACGTCGACGACGAAGGCGTCGGTGGCGGCCCGTTCGAAGCCGACCACGCCGGTGAGTCGGCCATCCCGAAACAGCACGTTGGACAGGGTGAGAGCCAGGTGGGTGGGCCCTTTGGGCAGAACGGTCGAAAGCTGGGCAGACCGCTCCCAAGCCCGCAGCCTTCGCACCGTCTCGGCATGACGTCGCGCCAAGCGCCGCCGCTCGAGGGCCCGCTCGAGCCGGTCGAGCAACACACCGGGTGGACTCGCCTCGGGCCTTTTGAAGCGGTGGAAGGCCCGCGTCTGCCGATGAAAGGCGCCGAGCCATGCGCCCACGGCCCCCGCTCGGTCTGGACGTATTTCGAAACGCCCCAACTGACGGCCCTCCGGGTGAGTGAACAACGAAACGAAGCGTCCGCGTCGCGCCCACGGCGTGAAGGTGCCTTTCGCCACGTTCTGCAGCAGCCGGGGCACAGCCAGATCGGCTCGCGCCGACATGGCCAACAGCTCCTTTTCGAACATCATGTCGTCGATGGATCGACGCTGGGACATCCGAAGGACGTACTTTCGTCCTTGCACCCGCACCCAATAGGCAGCAGGCACTCGGTCGGATCCGCCGAACGCCTCGGGGGCGTCCAAGTGATACAGCGAGAGGATCGACTCGATCTGGTCGCGGGTGAGGACGACGGACAACGCGCCGAAGGCTAGCGAGGTTGAAGGCGAAATCCAATCGGGCCCTCATCTGTGAGGAATGCCCCCAATCACTCTCGCCTCGGCCGGCCAAACCCCCTATGGATGGGTCATGCGTCTGCTCGCCGACCTGGTCCAAGCGGGGCATCTGACGCGGGCCCAAGCCCAGTGGGTCGAAGACCAAGCCCGCCTGACGAGGCGCTCCGTCGAAGACGTACTGCTGGTGCACGGACTGGCGTCGGAGGATTCGTTGAAGGGCTTCGGCGTCGATCTCGCTGGTCAAACCCGGCGAATCCGAGAGGCCCAGGATCGGAGCGCGCGCATGCTGCAAGCCATCTTCGAGCTGTGCGTGCAGTCGGGAATCGTCACCCACGAGGAGTTTCTGGAACGGCTCGCCCAAACCGACGACGACCCGCCGAGCCCCTGAGCCCGACGGAGGGCTCCAACCGCCGGCATATTTTCCGCACGGCACGAAAGCGGGGCCCCGTTCGAACCATTTGGGATCATTCACCCCCGTGGTAAGGCCGCCTGCGGTGGAGGCCTTCTGCGAGCTTCGGGGTCAGGCGGCAGCGGTGGAGCGGCTGCAAGGCGCCCTGTCCCGCGACCGGGTGCATCATGCGTGGCTCTTCGAGGGTCCCGGAGGCGTCGGCAAGCGAAGTGCCGCCCGCATCTTTGCCAAAACCCTGCTCTGCGGAGGACGGGGTCCGGCCCCCGATCCGTGCGGCCGCTGCCCCGCTTGCGGAAAGTTCGACGCCGGAACCCACGCGGACCTGATCTGGACCGGTCCCGAAGGCCGGAGCGTCAAAGTCGGCGAGGTCCGGGCCGGAGAGCGAAGGCTCAGGCTCAGGCCGCTCGAGGGCTCCCGGAAAGTGTGGGTGCTCGACCAAGCCCACACCCTGACGCCCGAGGCCCAAAACGCCTTGCTCAAGACCTTGGAGGAACCACCCGGCGACGCGACCCTGATCCTGCTGACCTCTCGGCCCAGCGTCTTGCTGCCGACGGTGCGCAGCCGGTGTCAGCGTCTTCCCTTTGGTCCGCTGACAGCGGACACGGTGCAAAGCATCCTGGAGGCCCAGGGCACGCCCGGAGACCTGGCCCGAACCGTGGCGAGCCTGTCGGACGGCTCCCTGGGCCTGGCCCGGTCTGCCGACCCCGAAGAGTTGGTGCAGGCCCGAGACGATGCGGCCGCGCTGGACCGTCGGCTGGACCCGGCGCGGAACGTATCGGCCGCCGAGTGCCTGGAGGTGGCGCAAGACCTGGCGGCCGAAAGGGTGGAGTTGGCCCGCACCCTGGATCATCTGCTGGCCTGGACCCGGGACCAGACCTTGGTGGCGGCCGGGGCTTCCTCGCCACTCGCCAACGCCGACCGCCGCACAGACCTGGAAGCCCTGGCGGCCGCTCGCTCCCTGGACCAAATGCTGCGCCGAGCCGAAGCCGTGCTGGAGGCCCGGCGTCAGTTGGAGCTTCCCTTCAACCTCAATCCGACCCTGGTGGCCGAGCAGCTGTGTCTGTCCCTGGGCGGATGGGGTCGCATGATCCCGGTCGCAGTTTGACCCGCTGCGCCATCCCTGACCCTAACGAACGGGGAGCCCGCCATGGCCAGACCGACCCTGATCACCACCGCCCTTCCCTACGCCAACGGGAGCATCCACCTCGGATTTCTCCTCGAAGCGATCCAGACCGATGTTTTCGCCCGGGCCCTGCGCATGGAAGGCGAAGAGGTGGTGTTCGTCTCGGCCGACGACACGCACGGAACGCCGATCGAACTGAACGCTCGCAAGGAAGGTGTCACGCCCGAAGCGTTCGTAGAGCGTTTCGCCAAGGAACACGTGGAAGATCTCGCCGCGTTCGGCGTCGAGTTCGACGCATTCCATTCGACCAACAGCGAAGAAAACCGACGTTGGGCCGAGGAGATCTACGGGAAGCTCAAAGAGCGAGGCGTCGTGGAGCGGCGCAACACCGAACAACTCTTCGACCCGAAGGCGGGCCGGTTCTTGCCGGACCGCTTCGTCAAAGGCACTTGCCCAGTTTGCAAGACCCCCGACCAGTACGGTGACGTCTGTGAGAACTGCAAGTCGACCTACGAGCCTACCCAGCTGATCGACCCGTACAGCGCCATTTCCGGAGCGCGACCGGAGATCCGGGAATCGGAGCATTTGTTCGTGAAGCTCGATGCATTCGAGGCATTCCTGAGGGACTGGACCTCGACACCCGGGCGGCTGCAACCGGAGGTGAAAAACTTCGTGGACAGCTGGCTCGAGAACGGCCTGCAGGACTGGTGCATTTCGCGAGACGGCCCCTACTTCGGGTTCGAGATTCCCGACGCACCCGGCAAGTTCTTCTACGTGTGGCTGGACGCGCCGATCGGCTACATCTCAGCCACCGAGGCGTGGGCACAACGGTCCGGTATCGAGCGCCTCGACCAGATCTGGCGGCAGAAGGACGCGCGAGTGATCCATGTGATCGGCAAGGACATCATCTATTTTCACACCCTGTTTTGGCCCGCCATGCTCCAGGCCGCCGAGTTGAAGGTCCCCGACCACGTACACGCACACGGCATGCTGATGGTCGATGGGGTCAAGATGTCGAAGAGTCGAGGAACCTTTCTCCTCGCCCGGACCTTTCGGGAGCACCTGGAGCCCGAGATCCTGCGGTGGTACTTCGGAAGCAAGCTGGGTCCCGGAATAGACGACATCGACCTGTCCCTCGACGAACTGGTACAGCGAGTGAACGCCGAGATGGTCAACAACCTGGTCAACTTGGTTTCGCGGGGGGCCTCGTTCTTGAAGAACAAGCTCGACGGTCGATATTCGGAGCTTCCCGACGCCTTCGCGCCTTTGAGGGCCGAGGTTGAAGCGGCCACGGCGCGGGCCAGGCGGGCTTACGCCGAGTGGAATCCAGCGGTTGCGGTCCGCGCCGCTTTGGACCTGGCGGACGCGGGAAACCGGCTGTTTCAGGAGCGCACCCCCTGGACCGTGGCCAAGAGCGATCCGGACGAGGCTCGGCGCATCGTGACCATGGCCTCGAACCTGGCTCGGGCCGCAGCCGTGCTGATGGCACCGGTGGTGCCGAGGCTCGCAACCCGCATCTACGGCGTGCTCGGACTCGAAGGCGCCCCCGAGCGGTTCGACGAAGCCCTTCGCTTCGACCTGGTCGAGCGGCCCGTGGGCCAGCCCGTCCGGCTCGCCGAGCGCATCGACCGAAAGACCGTGGATCGAATGCTCGAGGCGACCCGAAAAGCCCACGGCGCGGTGGACCCAGGCGAAGGCGGCAAGTCCTCGAAGACTTCCGAGAAGGGCGCAACGGCTCCCGCCGATGGACCGGAGACGTCTCGGATCACGATCGATGACCTGGACAAGATCGACCTGAGGGTCGGGGTGGTGGTCGAAGCCAGGTCGGTGGAAGGGGCGGACAAGTTGCTGCAGCTTCGGGTCGATGTGGGCGAGGCAGAACCGCGTACCATCTTTGCCGGGATCGCCAAGGCGTACCCGGAGCCCGCCACCTTGGTGGGCCGTCGTGTGGTGGTGGTGGCCAATCTGGCGCCGCGCAAGATGCGGTTCGGTACCAGCGAAGGCATGGTGCTGGCGGCCGGTCCCGGCGGCACGGACATTCAGCTTTTGTCCGTGGATGAGGGCGCCCTGCCCGGCAGCATCGTGAAGTGAGCCCGGGGGCCGAAAAGGTCCGACGGATCCTGGCGATCCGGGATGGGAACGAACCGCCTTCCTCGTCCGAGAGGGAGTTGTTGCGGGCCGGCATTTCCGATCCCGACCCGGTGGTGCGTCGGGCCTCGGCGGACGTACTCGGCCACGCTTCGGAGTTTTGGGGGCTGCGGGTACCGCGTGAAGATGCCCCGCTGTTCGAGCGCCTACTCCAAGATGGATCACCGGCGGTTCGGGCGGAGGCTTGTGCCGCCCTCGCGCTGATTCGTTTCGAAGGAAGAGAACCCCCGATTTCGCACCCTGATCTTCTTTTGCAGAGAATATACGATGAAGACGCCGGCGTTCGGCAAGAAGCGGCGGCGGCGCTGGGAGATCTATGGACCACCGCCGATCGCTCGAATGCGGACCGCCCGACCGGCCCACGCCCGGCCGGAGCGCCGCCGGTTCCGTCGGATGCCCACCGCGCCCGCATTCGGCAAGGTCTGCAACACGCCCTGAGTGACCCGGACCCGGGCGTTCGATTCGAGGCCGCCTTTGCCCTGGCGTCGGCCCAGGAGCCGGCGGGCCGAACGGTGTTGGAAGAGGCCCTGTCCCACCGCCGACTGCGGGCCGATGCCATCGAGGGGCTCGCCCGCCTTCG
>DAPKRQ010000240.1:0-30221 GCA_031800475.1 Myxococcales bacterium LLY-WYZ-16_1 | reverse complement strand
GGCGCTTCGGTGGCGGTTTTGGCGGTGGGCGGCCCGGAGGGAACCCGGTTCGACGAAAACGAGTTCGTCGGTACGGGGTCCATCCTCGGCGGACGCGGAGGGCGCGGACGAGGGCCCCGCGGCCGCGGCCTGGACGGACCGTCGTTCGAGCAGCTTCAGCTGACCGAGTGCGCGGACGGGCCGGACTGCGGGCCCGGAACCCGATGCAACGGAGGCTGGTGCGTGCCCGACTGAGCCGAGGCCCCGACTCCGCGCGCTTCAGTCGACCAGGTGGAGAACGCCGCCGCGGTTCAGGGCCCAGGCGAGCCCCGGTTCCACGCCCTCGGCCAGGGCCTGGTAGAGCGGCCGGCCCTCCAAAAGGCGCCACCGGCCTTCCAAAGCAGCCCGCATGGGCTCGGGCAGCTCATTCAGCCCGTCGCGCTCGAGCTGCACCACCCGGTCGACCTGGGGACCCAGAGCACCCCGAAGCCGACTCTGCTCGGCGGCCGAGGCCAGCAGCCAGGACCACGCCGAACCGGCGCGCGCGGGGCCTCGCCATCCGGAAGCCCCGGCGGTGAACGTCCAGCCGACCAGCGCGCCTTCCCACAAGTGGGCCATCCGTTTGCGCAGGCGCTCTCGAAAGCTATCCGAACCCTCCTCACCGAATTGAACCTGCCAAAGGCTCTCGCCGGTCCGAAGACACTCTTCGACCACCGGCTGCTCCACCTCCAGGCCCGTACCCGGGAACGCGTCGGACTGCACATGGACCACTGCCCCGTCCACCAGGTGGAGCGCGGTTCGCATTCGGCGACCCTCGTGCCCGGTCACCACCTGCAGGGTTCCGGTGCGTCCGGCGGTGCTCCGGAACCCGCGCAGGCAGGCTTCCCACGATGCGTGCTCCGCCAGCGTATCGGCGTCCAGGGCCGATGCCGGGGAAAGCCGGTCCAGCAGTGCGGCCACCCGGGAAAACGGTGTCCAGGTTCGCGCATCCAATGAAGCGAACCCAGCGGAAGGGGTTTCGCGCTCCCAGACGTGCAGGAAATCATCCAAGGAAAGCGGGCCCAGGACCAGCCCGTCGATCCAAACGAAAAAGGGTCTGTCCCTTCCGTCTTCACTCATGACCAGGCCGTAGCGTCGCCACAGCTGATCCGTGTCGGGTGGGACCCCGACCTCGGGGGGAACCGACAGGTCGGACACGAAGCGAGGCAGCTCTCGTGCCGGTTTGGGGAGTTCGGGCAGATCGGGCAATGCAGCCTCGAGCGAGGGGTTGAAAGACATCTCGAGACCGACCGGAATCGAGTCCAGCGAGCCTGTCGACCCGGTGGACGCGGCCGAGGCCAAGAGCCCACGGGCTCGCGCGGCGGACGGACAGCGCTGCGCCGGGTCCTTTTCGAGCATCCAAGCCACGGTTTCGACCACGGCCGCCGGCAGGTCGGGCCGGAGCTCCGACAAGGGGGGCGGCAGCTCCGAGATGTGGGCCCGGAGCAGGTCGAGGGGACCATCGCCGGAAAAGGGTGGAGTGCCCGTGAGCGCCTCGAAGATCACCACGCCCGCGCTGTAGACGTCCGTGCGGGCGTCCACCGGTTCCCCAACCGCTTGTTCGGGGGCCATGTACCGGGGCGTGCCTTCCACCGTTTCCGCCGCCCAAGCCTCCGCGGGCCCGTGTGCAATGGCGAGCCCGAAGTCGCCGACCCGCACGTCCGCCCGGTCCAGACTCGATGCGGTCAGCAGCAGGTTGGAGGGCTTGATGTCCCGATGCACGATACCGCGCTCGTGGGCATGGCTCAGGGCGTCCAGCAACTGATCTGCGATGCGAGACAGCACATCCCACGCCAATCCGTCGTGGCCGATGTGGTCTTGCAAGGTACCTTGCAAAAGCTCCATGGCCAAGAAGGGGCGTCCACGCTCGCAGCGTCCGGCTTGCAGCACGCGAATGATGTGGGGGTGCCGAAGATCGATCGCGGTCGCTTCGCCGCGCTGGTGTCGAACGTCGCCGTCTTCCCACAGCTTGAGGGCGACCGTGTCCTCGAATTCGGCGTCCCAGGCGCGGTACACCACGCTCCCACCACCGTGCCCGATGGCCTGCTCGAGGCGGTAGCGTCCCAAAAGCCACCGATCGGCGTCTGTGTCCGATCGGTGCGCCTCGATCTGACGCGCTTCACCCATGAAAGGCAGCATAGACCGAGTCGCCCCCCACTTTCACGGTCCCCATGTGAGACGGTGTCCGTCGCCCTCCCACGGTCGGCGGGTCAGAATACGGCGCGAAGGCCCCCAGCGGCCGAAACGGTCAATCCGTCGGGAAGATTTTCTGGCTGGAGGTTGATCTGCCCGAAGGCCTTGATCGGACCCAAGTTGACCTGAAGGCCCGCCAAAACCCGGAACAAGACCGTGGTGGGACCGTTTTCGTCGTCGGCCGAAATCTGCACGCGGCCCAGGTCCGCTTCGCTTCCGTCGGGCAGATCGGCCGTCAGTCTGTCGTCGCGGAGGTTCGCCTCGATGCTCGCGTTTCCGAACTGAAAGTCGACGCCGATCCCCGTGTACAGCGCCAGGGCGTACAAGAAGGTGACCGAGGTAGTTACCTCCAATGGAACGGTCCAGGCGGTCTGGACGAGCGCCAGCTCTCCCTGCGCTGCAGTGTTCAAAATGATGCTGCTGCTGCCCGAAGACAGGGGTGCGCTCGCCTCGATGGCGTCTTCGGGCCGGAGGGTCAGCCGCATCTGGGAAAACTCGAGCCCTGACGTCAGGTCCAAGCCGCCCCAATTGAAGCTCTCGTTTCCTCGGGGCCCGAACAGTTTGTACTGGCCGTGCAGGCCGAAGTTGTAGAAGTCGGCTTCGTACTCGTCGACCGACAGCGGAAAACCGAGCCCGTTCGCGTAGATCGTCAGCCCCGGAACGCCTTGGTCCGCAAAGTTGTAGCCGATCATCAGCGAGATTTGGGCGCCGACGCCCACCGGGACGGCACGCTGCGATGGGTCGATGTCGACGGCCACGTCGCGAAAGTCGCTCTCGCCGGTGTCGAGCGCTCCGGAAACTCCGATGCCGAACAAAAACCCGGTCGGGCTCGAGGCGTAATCCACCCCAATGCCCTTGTTCAAAAGACTCTGGGCGTTGGCCGAAAGCTTCAAGAACTCCTGCACGTCGTTGACGCTGTACAGGGCGCCGATCTGTTCGCTGGCCAGCGTCTGCAGCTCGCCGGTGGAAATGCCGAGGGCCGCCGCTGCCCGTTCGGCTTCGCCGCCCAGCGTGATCTGGACGTTTTGCGCCCAGCTCGATTTTGCGACCAGCAAGCTCGCCACCACGAGCGGCACGAGGGTCCTTCCCATGGGCGAAGGTTCGCCCGAACTGGACCGAGGCGCCAGTGTGAGGCCGGTCGCTTCCGTCAGGGGGACTGGGAGTCCTTTTCGACGGGCTTCGGATCGGGCAGCTCCACCCGCGTGTCCCGACGCACGGCGAGCCATCGCTCGACCTCGCCTTCGTCCGTGACCACTCGCACGCGGGTGAAGCCATTCGGAACCGATCGGGTCACCGGCAAGTCACCTTGCGGATCGCCGTCGATGAACGCCTCGCCCCGAGATGGCCAAGCGATGCTGAGCTGGACGTCTTCGACCGCCGGTCGCGTTTTCAGGCGCGGTGCGCGACGGTCGTCCTCGGGACAAGGCACCAGCCATGCGCCTCGGCCTCCGACGGCCCGGAACAGGGCGGCGCCCTGGAAGCTCCATCGTTTTGCGTCCACCTGCTCGGCCGAGTCCGCCAGGGCCTCGAGCCGAACCCCGGCGGGCGGTCGCACCCGGGTGACGCACCGCGATTCGCCGTCCGAAGGCGTCAGCTCCACCGAAACCGAGCCGCGCTGGGGCAGCGGCACCCGCACCGGAACATGGCCCGGAGCCGCCACGAGCACCACCGGTGGGTCCACGTCCACCAGCAGATCGGCCCGCCCGGCGCCCAGGGTGGTGCCATCCATCTCGGCCACCAAGATGGCAGTGGCCGGCTTCACCCGAATCGATACGTCGCGCGGGGGCCGGAGCACCTGCGGTCCCATCCCGTCGCTCGCGAGCATTTCGACCCGGTCGTCCGGGACGGAGGGGAGCAGCACTTCGACTGCGACCAGGGCGGCGATGCCCAGGGCCAGGACTGCGGCCGCCGTACCGAGCCGGCTGCGGTTGCCGAACTGCACGTCGGGCAGGTCCTCGCTGGCGTCGGGCCGCGGAGACACCAAGGGCGGCATGCTGCCGGTTCCCGAGCCGCCGCCCGGTGGAAAGGGCGGGCCGCCCATGGGTCCGAAATTCGGGTTCGGAGCTCCGGGAGGGGGGCCCATGGGGGGATGACCTGGCGGATGTCCGCCTGGGGGCACCGAGCCCGGGGGCATGGCACCCGGCGGCAAAACCCCAGGCAGCATCGCCGGGGGCAGCATCATCGGCCCTCCGGGGCCCGGCTGTTGCGGGCCATACGGGTTTTGCGCGGACGCCGGAGGCAGATCGGGGGTCGGCGTGGGATCTCGCGGCAGCGGCCGAGCCAGCTGTTCGGGGCTCGGAAGCCGAACCCCCACTACGGTCCCCTTGGGCCCGGCCTGATGGAGCGAGTCCCGATCGGCCCGGACGGATCCTTGCCCTTGCCCCTGGCTTTCCGGCGACCGGGGCCCGTCGGGCGGCGGATCCCGATCCTCGACGGTGGCTTCCACGGGCTCGGTGCGCTTGGAGCTTGCCGGCGGCTCGGCGCGATCTGCTGATCGGTCCGCGGGCATGACCGGCATGGTCGGGGCCACCGACCGCCCCCGGCGCCGGCGTTCGAGTTCGTCGGCGTGGATGGCCACTGTCGGCTGCTCGCTTCCCTCGGGCTCCATGTCGTTCGGCTCGTGCTCCGACTCCGGGTCCATGTCCGGCATCTCCAGCGTGTCGGCCCGAGGCCGAACGGGCTCGGCCAACAGCTCGGTGCGGGCGTCCGGCACGCCGGCCCGATGGGTATGCGCCTCGGGGGGTGGGACATCTCGGCTTCGATCGCCTTGGGGGGCCGGCCGGCCCGAGCCTGATCCCGATCCCGCGCCGGGCGGGCCCTGGAGCACGGTTTGGGCCGACGCGATCCGGGGGGCCGATCGCCCCGACGCCCGGATCCCGAGGCCGCCCCGGCTGTCGATGGTGTCCAGGTCCTGCAGCGCCTGGCGGGCCGAAGTGTGTCGGTCTTCGAAGCCCTGCTGCATGCGGTCCAACCAGCGAATGACGGGCGAAGGCAGAGGGCGCAGCGGCCGAGCCAGTTCCTCGAGGGCCTTGCCCAGCCGGAACAGATCACCGGATGGGCTCAGGGCCAGGTTCCGTTCCCGGACCTCGAACGGGGCTACCCGGGGTGGCGTCATCTCGTCGTCCGTCCAGCGCGGGTCGATCAGGAGAGGAAAGCCGAGCACCGCCGACCCCACCGAAGGGTCGACCGCCAGGATCGCTTCGCTCAGCAGGGGGTCCAACGCCTGCCGGTCGTGCCGGTCGACCAAGCGCGCCAGGAGTTCACGGCTCAGTGTGCGCCACGCTTCCATCGAATGGATGTCGGGGCCGTGGGTGCTGAGCAGCTCTGCAGACTCCGACCAAGGCATCGCCCAGTACAGGGCCATGCCGCCGCTTTCGCGATGGGCCACACCGTGGTCGAGAAGCTCCACGTGCTGCTGTTTTTGTTCGGTCCTCCGAGCCACGCTCTGAATGAAGGCCTCGGTCCGTTCGGGAGCCCGATCGTGATCGGGTCGGAGCAAGACGACCTGCACCAGGGCCCGACCTTGCTTTCGCTCCCCTTCGTACAGGTCTGCTCCGGGAGCGCGGCAAAGCCGGCGGACCAGGCGCCACGGACCGGCTCGGGACAGGTCGGTCTCGGCCTCGACCGAGCGCGGCGAGGGAATCAGGTCGTCCCGGTCCTTGCGGTCGGGCTTGGAGTCGTTGGCAGGAGGCCCGGCCACGGGTGCATCAGGCCACAAGTTGCGGCGGCACTGAAGTGGAAGCGGGACCGTGCTTCAGCACGGCCCGGACAGGGCGTCGAAAAACTGCCGGAGTTCGGGGCTGTCCTCGACCTGCTCCAAGGACAGCCGGGTGCGCCGGCACCAGTTGCGCTCCGCATCCTGGGTGCCCGGCACATTTTGCGGCTCCGGCTCGAGCCACAGGTCCTCCAGGTTCACCAGGTTCACGGTGCCGGGACCTTCGGCCAGTCGCAGCCACAGAGCGGAAAACACCTCGACCGAGCTGTCGCCCCCCAGCCGTCCTTCTCGCTTCAGCCGTTCGATCAGACAGTGCAAAAGGTGCGCGCGTTTGTCGTTCTCCCGTGCCGCGCTCGCCGGGTCGAGGATTCCTCGGGCTCGCCGGTCCGCGATGTCTCGATGTTGCCAAAACCCTTCGAAGGTCGGGGTATCGTGGGTGTTCAGGCTGACCACGGCCCCGTCCGGAATCGACCGGAGGGGTTGGTTGTCGTCCGGGCGAAGCTCGAACTGGGCCACGTACATGCGCCGAACGCCGTGCCGCCCCATGCGCTCCCGGACTTCGGGTGGGACGGTGCCCAAGTCTTCGCCGACGAGCGCGCAACCCGTGCGTGCGGCTTCCACCGACAGGGTGGCCCACAGTTCGTCCTCGTGCAGTCGCACGTACGTTCCGGCAGTGGCGCCGCGCTCGAACGGAACCCAGAACAAGCGGTGCAGGCCCATCACGTGATCGATGCGCAGCATTTTCGCGACCTCGCAGTGGTGGCGGATGCTCGCGATCCACGGTCCGTAGCGCGCCTCCCGGATTCGCTGGGGATGAAAGGGTCGAAACCCCCAGTCCTGACCCTCCGGCGCCAAATTGTCCGGCGGGGCCCCGACGCTGAATCCGGCAACGAAGCAGTCCTGGTCGGCCCAGGCGTCGAACCCGTCCGGGTGCACGCCCAAGGGAAGGTCCAAGTACAGTCCCGCCCCGTTCGCTTTGGAGTGGGCCCGCAGGGCATGCATCTGCTCGAACAGTCGGAACTGGGCGTAGCGGTGCAGCCGGCCGTTCGGGGTCGAATCGGCGGCGTCAGCCGGAAGCCTTCCGCCGGCCCACTGGTGCCACACCGCATTCGAACGTTCGGTGTGGGCCCGAAACCGGGCGTATGCGTCCACCGCCGGGAACGAATCGGCCCAGCGCTCCAGCCCGTCTCGCAGGTTGGGGGTCGTGTGGCACTTCTCGGCGCAGGCCTCGAGGACCGCGCGAACTGCGGGATAGATGGCCCGATGGTCCACGTGGGTTCGGTCTTGCCAGGCCTCTTGGGCGGCTCGGGCCCGCAGGTCTCGCAGCGCCTGCCGCGGGGGACCGTCGACCTGCACTTCGGGTAGGGCGTCCAGGTCGAGGTGGAGCTCGTTCCAAAAGCGCCGGCTGACGGGGCTGTACGGACTGGGGTCGAACGGCCGGTCCAAAAAGGTCGCCAGCAGCGGAAGCGTCCCCACCCAGGATGCGCCCCGGTCCTGCGCCATGCGGTTCAGGTGTTCCAGGTGGCGAAGGGTGCCGATGCCCCAGTCGTCTCGAGATCGAAGGGCGTAGGTGGGGGCGAACAAGCCCCAGCCGCGACGGGCTTCGGGGGTTTGTGCGGGTGCGCTGACCAACCAGCCTCGGGCCTCCAACCCGTTGAAGGTCAGGTCCACCGGGTGATAGCCGACTGCCGGGTGGCGGGGCAGGTCGACCCGCAGGTGCACGAACGGCTGCCCGTCCACCTCGGTCTCAGCAGTGGCGGGGGTGTGCTCCAGCCGACCGGACACCTCCAGGTCCGCTCCGACGCGCAGTCGAAACCCGCCGAATGCGGCACCCCGGTGCAGCCGAAAAGCGGCTTGCGGGGTCCGATCGGACCACACCACCTGCACGGGCTCCAGGATGTCGGTGGCCCAGGACCATCTTGCGGCCCGCAACGCGTCTTCCGCGTGGTCGGGGTGAGCGATCGGCACGCCCAAAGCCGCCAAGACCGCCACCAGATCGGCGTCCGACGCCGGCCAGCGTCGACCCTCCTGATCGTGGTACGCGACGGCGACCCGGTGGTGCTCGGCGAGCGCGTGAAGGGGGTGCATCCCGGTTCGGGATGCTGCGCCGAACCGAGCCGGCTGTGAACACGAGCCCGCTCGCCGAATGCGAATTTTTTGGTTGAGCGGCACCATCCGGAGTGTTTCAGCGGCAGCGAGGCCATCGATGGAAGAACGCCAGGACGAGGGTTCCGCGCTGGACCTCGAAAACCAGGACTGGACCGAATCTCTGGACGACGTCCGCGCGCTGCGCGGCGACCGCCGGGCGGTGGAGCTGATCGCGCACCTGGGTGCCCATGCTCAGAAGCTGGGCCTTTCGGTCCCTCCATTCGTGAACACGCCGTACGTCAACACCATCCCGCTCAGCAGGCAGCCCGAGTACCCGGGCGACATCGAGATGGAAGAGCGGATCCGCCATGTGTTTCGATGGAACGCCATGGCCATGGTCGTCGGAGCCAACAAGCGGAACAGCGGCCTCGGCGGTCACATCGCCACATACGCCTCCGTGGCGACACTGTTCGAGGTCGGGCTGCATCACGTCTTCAAGGGACCGGACCATCCGAGCGGCGGCGACCATCTTTGGTTTCAGGGCCACGCGGCACCGGGCTTGTACGCACGCGCGTTCATGGAAGGCCGACTGTCGGTGGAGCAGCTCGAGAAGTTTCGGCGGGAGTTGTCGGGGGGGCTTTCGTCCTATCCCCACCCGTACCTGATGCCCCAGTTCTGGCAGTACCCCACGGTGTCGATGGGTCTGGGGCCGATCATGTCGGCCTATCAAGCTCGGTTTCTGCAATACCTGAATCGCCGGGGCATCGCGAACACCGCACAGAGCAAAGTGTGGGCGTTCTTGGGCGACGGCGAAATGGACGAGCCCGAATCGACCGGCGTACTCGGATTCGCTGCTCGAGAGCGGCTGGGGAATCTGGTCTGGGTGATCAACTGCAACCTGCAGCGACTCGATGGGCCGGTTCGCGGCAATGGAAAGGTGATCCAAGAGTTCGAGCGTCTGTTCCGAGGTGCCGGCTGGAGCGTCATCAAGGTTCTGTGGGGACGGCGATGGGATCCCTTGTTCGAGGCCGACCGCGATGGACTGCTCGTTGATCGTTTGAATCGACTTCTCGACGGCGAGTGGCAGAAATGTGTGGTAGAGGGTGGGCCGGCCATTCGCAAGATCATCTTTGGAGAGGATCCCCGGCTCGAAAAGATCGTCGAACACCTTTCGGACGAGGAGCTGTCGCGACTGGCGCCGGGTGGGCACGATTCCCGAAAGGTGTACGCAGCCCTGCAAGCTGCCGCGGCTGAGACCGACCGACCCACGGTGATCCTCGCTCAGACCATCAAAGGCTACGGTCTCGGGTCGGCGGGCGAGGGCATGAACATTTCTCATCAGCAGAAGAAGCTGGACGAGGAACAGCTTCGGGCCTTTCGGGATCGTTTCGATATCTCGGTTTCCGAGGAGGAACTCGAGAACATGCCCTTTCTTCGGTTCGACGAGTCTTCTCCGGAAGTCACCTACGTTCGAGACCGTCGGGAGGAACTCGGAGGACCGCTTCCGCAGCGGCGCAGTCAAGCGGCGGCCCTCGATGCCCCGGGCGACGACTTGGTTCGAGAGTACCTCGCGGGCAGCGACCGGCCCGCCACGACTACCGCGGTGATGGTGCGGATCATCTCGAAACTTCTCAAAGACCCGAAGCTCGGTCCTCGCATCGTGCCGATCGTTCCGGACGAGGCCCGCACCTTCGGCATGGACGCGCTGTTTCGGCAGATCGGGATCTACAGCTCGGTCGGCCAGCTCTACGAACCCGTCGATGCCTCTGGGCTGCTCTACTACCGAGAGGCCGAAGACGGACAGATGCTGCAGGAAGGCATCAGCGAAGCCGGCGCCACGAGCTCATTCATCGCGGCGGGAACTTCCCACGCCTCGGTGCAAGAGCAGATGATTCCATTCTACTTCTTCTACTCGATGTTCGGATTTCAGCGAGTCGGAGATGCCATCTGGGCTGCGCAGGACGTTCGGGCCCGGGGGTTTTTGGTTGGCGGAACTTCGGGCCGCACGACTTTGAACGGCGAGGGGCTGCAGCATCAGGACGGCCACAGCCACGTTTTTGCCTCCGCCTATCCACGGGTAGTGTCGTACGATCCTGCGTTTGCGAGTGAAGTGGCGCTGATTGTGCAAGACGGCCTGCGCAGAATGGTCCAGGAACAGGAAGACGTAATCTACTACTTGACGGTGACCAACGAGGCATACCCTCAGCTGCCTCTCCCCGAAGGAAACCGCGAAGGTGTTTTGAAAGGGCTATATCGAGTGGAGCCTGCTCCCGCTGGACCCGATGAACGACCCCGGGTGCAGCTCCTGGGCAGCGGAGCGATCATGACGCAGGTCCTCGAAGCCCAGCGCATCTTGGCCGAAGACTGGGGCGTGGCGGCCTCGGTCTGGTCGGCCACGAGCTACACCGAGCTGCGTCGAGACGCCCTTCGGGTCGAGCGTCACAACCTGCTTCATCCAAAAGCGCGGGCCCAGACACCCTATGTGACCGAGTGTCTGGGGGAGGACAGTGGGTTGGTGGTGGCCGCGTCCGATTTCATGCGCGCCCTTCCCGACGGCATCGCGCCATGGGTTCCGGTGCCCATGGTCTGTTTGGGAACCGACGGCCTCGGTCGCAGCGACACCCGGCCGGCGCTGCGGGCCTATTTCGAGGTCGATGCCCCCCACGTGGCATGGGCAGCCCTGGTGGGATTGTACCGGCAGGGCCACGTCACGCCCGAGACCTTGAGCCAGGCCCGAGAAAAGCTCGGCATCGACGGCGACAAACGGGACCCCCTGGCGGACTGAGCGTACGGCGCCGGCGAAAGGAAGAAGGACATGGCCACGGAATTCAAACTGCCCGAGCTGGGAGAAGGGGTGGAACAGGGTGAGGTCGCGCGGGTGCTGGTCCAGGTCGGGGACCGGGTTGCGGCCGGCCAGGCGGTGGTCGAGGTCGAGTCGGACAAGGCCTCGGTCGAGGTTCCAGTGGACGCTGCCGGAACCGTGGCCGAGCTTCGGGTCCAAGCCGGCGACGCCGTCTTTGTGGGCCAGACCCTGTTGACCCTGGAATCGGAGGGCGAAAGCGGGGACGCGTCCGGTGCCGAAGCGGGCGATCGGAGCGAACGAGGGTCATCCGAGGCCCCGGAGCCGGCCTCGGCCGCGCCGGCACCCTCCGTCGAGTCGCACGACCTTGTGGTACCCGAGTTGGGCGAGGGCATCGAAGAGGCGCAAGTCTCCCAGGTTCGGGTGAGCGTTGGCGAGCGGCTGCGGGCGGGGGACCCGGTGGTGGAGGTCGAATCCGACAAGGCCACCCTCGAGGTCCCGGCCGAGGTGGGCGGCGTCGTCGAGGCGGTGCAGGTGAATCCAGGTGACGCGGTGAAGGTGGGGCAGGTGATCGCGCGGGTGCGCCCCGACTCGGGTTCGGGCGCGGCGGCTCCGTTCACGGAACCGGCCCGACCCGGTCCGGGGCCCGCGTCGAAGGAATCGCTGTCGAGGGCCGCAGCCGAGGGCCGGGAAGGGACCTCGGCCACCGAGGCGCCGTCCCGCCCCGCCGAGGGGACCGGGCGCCGGCCGGTGGCCGCAGCGCCGTCGGTCCGGACCTTGGCCCGGTCTTTGGGGATCGACGTGCGACGGGTGCCGGGGTCTGGGCCGGCAGGCCGGATCAGCAAGGACGACGTGCGGGCCTACGCGGAGTCCGGGCGGGCCGGAGCCGAAGCCCGCCCTGAGGCGGCGGTGGCCAAAGCCCCGGTGCGGACCGAGCGCCTGTCGCAAATCCGGCGGACCATCGCCGAACGGATGACGACCGCATGGCAAACCATTCCCCACGTGACGCTCTACCGAGAGGTGGACATCGGAGAGCTCGAAGGGTGGCGCCGTCGTTTCAAGGGAAAAGCGGAAGCACAGGGCGGCAAGCTGACCCTGACGGCGCTGCTCGTGAAGATCTGTGCGATCGCCCTGCGGCAGTGGCCTCGCGCGAACGGTCGGCTGGACCTGGAAAACGGGCAGATCCTCCTGCAGGACGCCGTGCACGTCGGTGTCGCGGTGGACACGGACCGGGGGCTGTTGGTCCCCGTGGTCCGAGATGCCCAGACCAAGAGCATGATCGACCTCTCGGTCGAGCTGTCCGAATTGTCGAAGCGAGCCCGGGAAGGTCAGCTGGGTCGGTCCGACATGCAGGGAGCCACCTTCTCGGTCAGCAACCTGGGCGGCCTGGGCGTCGGGTTCTTTACCCCGATCATCAATCCACCGGAGGTGGCCATCTTGGGCGTCGGCCGAGCCCGAGCGGAGTCGGACCGACTGATGTTGCCCCTGTCCTTGTCCATCGACCACCGCATGTTGGACGGAGCCGACGGAGCCCGTTTCCTTCAATCGGTCGCCGAGCGGCTCGAGGACCCGGCCGCTTTGGTGTTCGAAGCGTAAGGCCCGTCGATCAGCGTCCGCTGACGCGGCGGTTCGGCACCAGATCCTTCAGCTCGACGCCGTCGGCGGTGGCTGCTTTTTTGGGACCTGCCGCCACGCCGGGTGCCACCTTGGTGGAATTTCGCCCCAAGAATTTGTCGAGCCTGCCCTGCTTCTTCTCGGCTTCGTCACCGATTTTGTCACCGCTTTGGCGGATGAGGGCGTTGGTTGCGGTCTTCGCTACCTCGACCAATGCCCTAGAGCCCAGGTCGAAGTCGAAGTCCCGCTTGTACACCGCGGCCAGCCGAAGAATGTCCCGAACCGCGGGCTTGAGCTCGGGGGTGTCGTGGAGCGCGTCCAGCTCCTCCTTCAGCCGCACCACGGCCTCCGTGTCCAGGTGAAGGTTGTCCTCGTCGTCGTTGATGACCACCTTCGCCGCGAACTCGGAGATCGGGTGCATGTCTTCGGGTACGTAAGCGGACAGATCGGTCTCCACGACCACCCCCTTCTCGTTCATGCTGGAAAACTAGAGCAATTTGGCCAGCGTGGCCACGTCCGCACCGGGAAGAATGCCCATGATTTGGGTGACGGGCATGCCGGTGGCCTTTTCCAGGGCCTGCATGGCGGTCTTGAACGGGTTGGTGATCTTGTCGACGACGCCGGCGACGGCACCGACGGCCTTCTTGATGGCTCCGATGATCATGGTGATGACCTCCTTCGGTAACCATTTTCGTGAGGCGGCGGACGGTGTTGCGTCTTTGTTGCCCACCGGCGGGAATTCGGGCCCCGACCGGACGTCACGGGGTGCAGCGAGGGCCGGCGGCCATCACCTCGAACAGGTACACGGTGGTCCGTTCGCCGGTGGCGATGCCGGTGGCCGGCAGCAGGGCCCACGTGCGGCGCTCCCGAAAGGTCACCCCATCGGCCCAGGAGGCCACCGGATGCTCGGCCACCGCGCAGTTGCCGACCCCTGGCACCTGCTCCACGATCACCCCCGTACCTTCCCCGTTTCGGGCCGAGATCCAGCGAAGCCCCGCCAGCTCGGTGCTGGCCGAGGGGGAGCGAAACGGCTGGAGTTGGGCCCCCCATCCCTGGTCGAGCATCTCCCAGTCCCCGTTCTCGGTGCGCAACCAAGGGTTGGCTCCGGAGACGAGGAGGAAGGTGTCCCCGAAAGCCTGAATGATCTCGGGATCCCGACCGGGCCCAGAGGGCAGATCCTCCGGGGATTCGACCAGCCGACCCTCCGGGTCGATCCGGTCGACCCGGTCCGGGTCCGAACGAAGCCCGCGCACCAGGATTCCGTCGTCCACGGGGAAAAAGCGGATCCCTGGGCTCCCGAAGGGGACGGTGGCCGTTCGAACGGTCCGCAGCCACCCGTCCCAACGCAGCAGGGTGCGGACCGAGTCGTCCGGGTCTGGCGTGAACAGGGTGGGCTCCGTGTCGGTCAGGATCCAGCCCTTGGGCGAAAGAAGCTCCGCCGACTCCACGAAAATCCGGATCTGCTGGGCCCGCTCGAGGGCCGGGTGAAACCAGGCGCGGTCGAATTGGCCGCTCGGGAACCGCACGGCGACGAGAATGCCTTCGCCCGCCATGAGCACCCGATCCTCGTCGAACCGCGCAACCCCCACGTGCGGGACCGCCTCCAAAAGGGGCAGCCGGGTGCTGGGAGGAGCCGCCGGGCCGTCCAGGTCCAGCAAGTGGATCTGGGCGGTGGTGCTCGTGAAGACCTGCCGGTCCCGTTCTGGGTCGGGATCCTGGGCCTCTTTCAAGCGATAACGGAACACCAGGGCCTGCGTGTCGTCGAGCCGGACCGCGTCGACCCTTCGGATCTCGTCAAAGGGGTCACCCCCTCGCAGGCTGGCCAGGCGAGATTCCACCCGGCTCGCCATGGCGCCGCATTGGTCCTCCCGGTCCAACGGCAGCCGCCTCAGGTCTTCGTCGTCCGTCGGTTCGCTGCCGAAGATCGGTTCGCCGGGGCCCGAGCGGACCCGGATCCGAGGGGGCGGGACCCGGACCCGTCCGGAAGCTTCGGGCCGCAGGGACACGCCACCGGGACGAAGGCCGAAATCTTCCAGCGGACATGTGAACGTGCTCCACACCGCTTCGACCGGTCCTTGCGCGACCAGCGGGGGTATCGGGGGCAGGCGCCCGTTTTCCAGGTTCGTGGCCCATGCCCAGGCGGGGCTGTCCGGGCCGCGCACCACCAGCACGCCCGAAGCGTCTTCCGGCTCGGGATCGGGGGGCGGGGCGACCCGCCGCGTTTCGTGGCAAGCGAAGCACAGGGGCAGGATCCCGGCCGCCAGTTGGACCCGGCCCCGAATGCCGCTGCCGCGGGGACCCATCAGAAGGGTTTGTACAGCGCCAACCAGGCCGATCCCAGCCCCAGCACCGGCACCAACACCAGCCACAACATCGACTGCTGCGGCGCCCGCCGGATCGGGACCACCAACCCGCCCAAGATGATCCAGATCACGATCTTGCCGATGATCCAACCCGGCACCCCGCTGGTGACGCCCAGCTTGGCCAATGCTCCAAAACCGGCCACCAGCAAGATGAACAGGCCGGTCCCGTGGATCGCCACCAGGATGCGCCGCAGTCCCGTGTCGGCCCACCCGAGTCGGGCGCCGACGATGGTTCCGCCCAACGCCACCAGGACGCTGAACAGGCCGACGTGATGGAGGAGCGCGTAGAGCTTGTATGACACGGCCTGCTAGGGCTCAAACCTGCGGGTCCGAGTCAACGGGACGGGCTCAGGCTTTTTGCAGCAAGCGGTCGAGCCGGCGGACCAAAGCATCTGGGCTGAAGGGCTTTTTCACGAAGTCGTCCGCCCCCAGGGAGAAGGCTTCCATGATCGTCTCGTCCTGATGACTGGAGGTCAGAATGACCCGCTTCGGCGCGGCCTTCGCGTCCCGGAGGCTCTTCAGGATCTCGAGGCCCGACGTGTGCGGCATGTTGATGTCCAAAAGCAGCAGGTCGAAGGAGCCGGAAGCCAACAGCTCCGTCGCCTCCCGTCCGTCGTGGGCCTCGGCCAGCTCGTAGCCGTGGCGGCCGAGGTGGTGGGTCAGGATCTTGCGGACCACGTGGTCGTCTTCCGCCACCAGGATCCGAGCCGGCCGGGACGCCCCGTCCGGAACCCGAGGCTTGCCGACCGCCTCGTGGATGAAGTCGGCAAGCTCCGCGTCGGCGCAGGGAAGGGATTGGGACAGGCCGCCCCCGGCCACCATGCACCCGCGAGCCATGGGTCGCACGCGCAGGACCGGAATCGGGGTCCGCAGGAACAGGTGAAGGTTGGGGTTGGCGTCGAACCGCTCATCCACCACCAGCAGATCCGGCAAAACCAGCTGCCAGACGGGCATCATCTCCGACACCGTGTCGAAGCTTTCCACTGCGAAACCCAGGTCGACCAATGGGGCGACCAACACGGCCCGCACCTGCTCGTCGGGGCTCAACACGAAGACCCTCGGGGGGCTCTTCGGGTCGAAGCCTTCCGGCGTGTCCTGGCCGGGGTGGGTCCCGTCCGGATCGCACTCCCGCTCGGCGAGCTCTTCGCCGTATCGACGCAGAATGTCGGACTGGCTCAAGATCCCGACCAAATGCTCTTCGTCGATCACCGGCAGGCAGCCGACCCGGCAGCTCAGCATCACGGCGATGGCGTTGATCAACGGGGTGCGCGAGCCCACGGTGATCGGGTCCCGGGTCATGACCTGGTCGATCCGGGTGGTGCGGACGACCTCATCGAACTGGCTTCGGGGCCGGTACCGATCGGGCAACGCCGTCTTCAGGTCGCGGTCCGACAGAATGCCCACCAGGCTTCCGGCTTCGTCCACCACCGGCAGGTGGCGGAAGCGCTGCCGAACCATCAGCTCCAACGCATCGATCAGCGGTGCGTCGGCGCGCACCACCGTCGGGTTGGGGGTCATCAGCTCGCTCACGAAGACCACGGAGGGGCTCTCGGGAGTCATCGGCCGGTGTCCCTCGGGTTTGACCCGCCGTTGGCGTATCGTTCGCGAATGTTGGGAACCAGGTAGCGTTCGAAGGCAGCCCGTTCGTCGAAGCGGGGGTAAAATCCCCAGTCCTGGCGGGCCCGACCGTCGTCCACGTCCGCAGGCCAGGAGTCGACGATGCCCTGGCGGGCCGGATCGGGACGAAACGAAATGTCGGCGGAGGCAAAGGCGTCCCGGACCCGGTCTGCCAACTCGAGGGCCGTCGGCGCGAAGCTACCGATGTTGTAGGTCGACCGGGTCAGCGCCTCTCGGGGCGCCTCGAACAGCTGCAGCAGCCCGTCGATGGCGTCGGGCATGGCCATGAACGGAATCCGGGTGTCTTCTCGAACGAAGCAGGCATAGGGCTCGCCGCGAGCTGCCGCGTGCACCATCTCGGGGGCGAAGTCGCTGGTGCCGCCGTGGGGGAGGGTGAAGGCGCTGATGAGACCCGGAAAGCGGATGGCGCGAAAGTCGATGCTCGGCGCGTTCCGTTCTGCCGAAAGCTGCCGGTAGTGGCTGGCGTAGTACCGGCCCAGGTGTTCGCACGCCAGCTTGTTGCATCCGTACATGGTGATAGGCCGAGTGAACTGGTCTTCGGTCAGGCGGCCCGCCTGGGCCTTTTCTTCGGGACCGGCCAGGCCGTACACGGCGATGGAGCTGGGAAACAGGAATTTGACCGGCTCCCCCTGAGCCCGGGACTGCTCGGTAGCCATTTTGAGTAGCGACAAGGTGCCCTGCACGTTCACCTCGTGGGCGGTCTCCGGTGAAAACTCGGCTCGCGTGGACAGAAGCGCCGCCAGATGGAACACCGCCTGGATCTCGAACTCGGCCACGAGCCGCTCGATCAGCCGTGCGTCGAGGATGTCCCCCTGCAGCTCCACGGCGCATCGCCGGGCCAGGTGCGGCTCCAGCGGGTGCAGGTCCAAAGCCAAGACCTCGGTGTCGCTTCGTTCCGACAGCCGGTCGATCAAGCCGGTCCCCATTTCGCCCCCGGCGCCGGTGACGAGGATTGCTCTTCGGCGTGCCAATCCGAAGCATGCATCGCTCCCGGCGGACATTCCGTCAAGGTCGGGCGCCCGCTCCGCTCGCTCGGCGCAAAACTTGCACGAAGGTCCATCGGCCCGGATGACGGCTGGTCCCTGAGCGCTTCGGTCGCTTGGTGCAGCCAGTTCGCCCCAAAGCCCCGATTTGGCTGCCGTGGGTTCGAAAAGGCCCCTAACTTCGGACCGGTGAGTCGTCGCAAACCACCGGGACCCGGACAAGAGTCCGTCTGGGACTACCCGCGACCGGCGGTGCTCGAGCCGACCCGCCGCCGACTGCGGGTGGTCTTCGGAGGCCGAACCATCGCGGACAGCACCCGAGGTTACCGAGCCCTCGAAACGAGCCATCCGCCGACCTATTACCTGCCGTTCGACGACGTGGACGGCGGCGCCCTTCGGAAGGCGCCGAACCGCACCAGCTTGTGCGAGTGGAAAGGGCAGGCCCAGTACTACGACGTGGTCGTATCCGGGCACGTGGCGAAGGCAGCGGCCTGGAGCTATCCGCGCCCCACGTCCCGCTTCGCGCCCCTGTCGGAGTGTCTCGCCTTCTATCCGTCTCGAATGGATTCGTGCTGGGTCGATGACGAACAGGTCCAGCCTCAGCAAGGAGACTTCTACGGAGGCTGGGTTACGTCGGATATCGTGGGTCCTTTCAAGGGAGGCCCGGGGACCTGGGGCTGGTGAACGACCGCTACGACGTGGTGGTGGTCGGCGCCGGTTTCGGAGGACTCGGAGCCGCTTTGACCGCTGCCGAACGAGGGGCTCGGGTGCTGCTGCTGGAGGCGCTCAACTATCCGGGTGGGTGTGCCTCGACATTTCGAAAGAACGGCTGTCGGTTCGAGTCGGGAGCGACCCTCTTCTCGGGTTTCGGGCCCGGGCAACTCTTCGAAAGTTGGACTCGGCGGCACGGGCTCCACGTCGAAGTCGACTTCATCGACCCGGTCGTGGAGTTCCGGGCCCCCGATTTTCGCCTCGCGGTGCCGCCGGACCGGGACCGTTGGGTCGATGCCATTTCCCAGCTCCCGCACGCCTCGCGCGGCGCCGTGGAGCGTTTGGTGCAGGCCCAGGTCGAGGTGGCGGACCCTCTGTGGAATCTGCTCGACCACCCGGAGCGGCTGCCGCCCTTGTCCGCATCGGCCGTGGCGGCCCACCTGCGGTCCCTGCCGAGCTACCTTCCTTTGGGAAGGTACGTGGCGCGGCCCCTCGGCCGCTTTTTGGACCGCTGGGGAATCCGCCCGGGCAGTCCGCTCCGCACCTACCTCGACGGGCTGTGCCAGATCACGATCCAGTGCGAAACCGCGCGGGCCGAATCGCCGTTCGCCCTCGGTACGATGGACTATTACTTTCGAGGGACGGGACATGTCCGCGGCGGGATCGGACGCCTCGCATGGGCGCTGGTCGAAGCGATCAAAGCCGCGGGCGGCCAGGTCGAGTTCGCCCACCGGGTCCGCCGCGTGGTCCGCAGCGGAGAGGGATGGGAGGTCTGGGCTCGCCGAAGGCGTTTTCGGGCGGAACGGGTGTTGATGAATCTGTTGCCGCAGGACGTGGCCAACCTGGTGCCGGCCGGCGCCGAAAGCCCGACCCTGAGCCGCATGGCTCGCCGGGTCGAGCGGAGCTGGGGGGCGGCCATGCTGTACCTGCTGGTGAAGCCGCCGCCCGGCGCCGGTCCCGAAGCGCGCCACTTCGAGCTCGTGGCTGATCCGACAGAGCCGCTGGTGGGCGGCAACCACGTGTTCTGCTCGATCAGTGGCGCCGACGAGACGGACCGGGCACCCGCCGGATTGCGCACCATGACCGTGTCCACCCATGTGCCCATGTCCGAGCTGGACGAGGCTTCCGATCCCGGAGCCTGGGTCGCCGCCACCCAAGCGCGCATGCGTGCCACGCTGCGGGGGCAGCTTCCGGAGTGGCGGGTCGAAAGCGAAATGACGGCCTCGCCCCGAACCTTCGAGCGCTTCACCGGTCGCAGCCGCGGCTTCGTGGGGGGCGTACCGCGCGAGGCCGGGCTCGAGCACTACCTGTCGTTGTTTCCGCGGCCGGTTCTGCGCGACCTGTGGCTCGTGGGGGATTCGGTGTTCCCGGGGCAGAGTACGCTGGCTACGGCCATCGGCGGGCAGCGGACCGCGACGGCCGCTTTGCGTTGAGCGGCACCTTCAAATGGCGTCGCTTCCGTTGGCCTGCCCTGGCTCCGAGCGATGGGGCGCCGCGCACAGCAGCACATCTCGGACCGGGCCATGTCCCTCCCGGATCGCATCGTCCAGGGGCGTGGCGCCCCAGCGGTCCTCGGGATGGGCCGGAACCCCTTGCTGCAACAGAAATTGCACGACCTTGGCATGACCCTCCGACGCGGCCAAGTGCAGGGGAGTGCGCCGGTCGTAGTCCGCCTGGTCGAGCGGCACATGGCGGGCCATGAGTCGGCGGATCGACCTCAGGTCACCCCGGGAAGCCGAGTAGATCATTTCGATCGTCGATGTGGATGCATCCGAAGAGGGGAGGGCATCGGACGCCTGGGTGGGAGAGCGGCGCCGGGCGTTCGTCGTGGGACAGATGCCGCCCCGTTCCTTCAGCTGTGCGGCCACCCGCTCGTGTCCGTTCGCCAACGCTTCCCCGAGCGGGGTCACGCCCCACCGGTCCCGCGGGTTCGGTCGAGCCCCCGCCTCCAGCAAAAACTCGACGGCCTCCAGTTGGCCTTCGGCGGCCGCCAGGTGCAGCGCGGTGCGCCCGTCGTAATCCTGGACGTTCGGGTCCACACCCCGGACCAACTGCTTTTGGATGGCGCCCACGTCACCCTTGCTCGCCGCCCACACGATGCCGTCGACGCGTTCCGCCTCGACCTGGACCGACGGTATGCGCGGGTCGGTCTTGGTCGAAAGCCCGGTCAGGTTGTCGTAGTGGTGGAAATTGTAGCGTCCGACCAAGCGCTTGCAGAAGTCGACGCCGAACACGCTGTTGCCCTGTGAATCGAGTCTCGGGGACCAGCAGCACAACCCGAGCACGTTCGGGACCACCACCATGATCGCGCCTCCGACCCCGGACTTGGCCGGCAGGCCGACGCTGAATGCCCACTCTCCGCTGAAGTCATACATTCCGCAGGAGTTCATCAG
Organism: Myxococcales bacterium LLY-WYZ-16_1; assembly: GCA_031800475.1. Taxonomy (GTDB): domain Bacteria; phylum Myxococcota; class Kuafuiibacteriia; order Kuafuiibacteriales; family Kuafuiibacteriaceae; genus Kuafuiihalomonas; species Kuafuiihalomonas phototrophica. The sequence continues at coordinate 9,705 of DAPKRQ010000240.1, read as the reverse complement.
CGACAGGCAGTTCTGTACGGTGTGGGCACTGAAGATTCGCTCTCCGCTCGCCGGGCACACGCCGCCGTTGGCCAGGGTAGACGCCACGACCGCCATCTGCTCCGCAGACATCTCCAATGAGCAGCATTGAAAATAGAACTCGAGGGTCTGCTGCAGGTCGGTGCCGCTCGGAAATCCACCTTGCTCTCGCATGAAGTAGGCCAGGGCGAAATTCCGGTCCGCGGTCTGCCGCTCCGACAAGTAAACGGCGTTGTTGAAGCTCGGGGGCTCACCGCCCGCCAGGTCCATCCAGGTGTCCATGACCTTTTGGAACCGGTCCGAGATGTCCAGCTCGGGATGGACCAGCGACATCGTCATGATGGCACCAGCGTTGATCATCGGATTGTGGGGGCGTCCTTCCTGGTTGAGCGTCAACTCGTTGAATCCCCGACCGCTGGGCTCCCGTCCGACGTGGTCGTGCACCCGGTCGGCGCCGTGCTGTTCGAGGGCCAGGCAGTAGTTGATTGTCTTGCATACCGACTGGATCGAGAAGCTGCGTCCGTGGGAACCGAGCGACAGACGCTGGCCGTCCACGGTGCACATGGCAAGGGCCGATTGATTAGGTTCGATTCGAGCGAGCTGTGGAATGTAATCTGCTACCTTGCCGGCGCGATTCTCTTGCGAGGATTCGTACATCTCGGTCACTTCGTCCCGGAAGGTCTCGAAGTCCGGAATGACCAAACGCCCTTGAAGGGCTCGTTCCACCAGCAGGATGTTGGGCCGAATGAGGTCCGCGAACTCCTCGTAGGTCAGCCGCGCGTCCCGGTCGCAGGCCCCGAGCGCGTCGAGGGTGGGTTGAAGCCGAGGATCGTCGGGCCGAAAGCCACTTTCGGTCAGGACCAGGTAGATGTCTCGGGGCCGCAGGGCACCCCGGGCCTCGATGTCCAGCGCCCGGCAGAGCGAGTACTCTCGGGGAGCGGAGTGAACCGTGTTGCGCACACGGGCGGGCAGCACGTCCTCGGTGCGTTGCGGAGCATCGGGGCCGGTCACGGTGTGCCGAGCGTGCCGTGGTCCCCTGGACCGGGCAAGGTTTCGACCGGCATCGGGGGCACCGTTTCGACGGGCGCAGCCAGGGAGCTGGCCAGAAAATGGGCGCAGAGGCCGCTGCGCAAGGTCCAGGCCGCGGTTCGGGTCCAGTTGATGCGGAGCAAGGACCGGTGGGCCGTCGGGTCGAATCCGCGGGACAAGACCTCGTGGCGTCCCACCGCACCCCACAGCGTAGCCGCCCAGACCCAACCGACCAGCGCGGCACCCGCTCCGAGGAGCATGGGCGACAACCCGGGGGGGCGAAGGGCCCACAGGGCCACAGCCGTGCTCGCTTCCACGGTCATCAGCGGAAGCACGATCCAGGTGATCCGCCGCGTGTGTCCCTCGTGGTACGTCTGGAAGGCGTCGGCGCCCACTTCTTTGAACAGCGGGTACTGAACGCCTTGCACCAGCCAGATCAAGCCGGTCATGCCGAACGTGGCAAAGGCGTGCGCCACCAGCAACGTGGCGTTCAGAGCGCTCAGCGCTGCACCTTCAGGGTGGCGAGCCCGCCGTCGACGCCGATCACCTGTCCGGTGAGCCACGCGCTGTCGTCGTGCAACAGGTGGGCGATGGTGGCGGCCACGTCGTCGGGTTCGCCCAGGCGTTGAAGCGGGTGCATCGCCAACGAGGCTTTTCGCGAAGCGTCGTTCGAAGTGATCGACTTGGCCAACTCGGTTTCGACCAGTCCCGGTGCCACCACGTTCACCCGAATTCCGTATCGACTGTACGTGGCAGCGGCGCTCAGGGCCAGGGACGTCACGCCGCCTTTGGCGGCAGCGATCGCTTCATGGTTCGGAAGTCCCAAGCGGGCGGCCGCGGTGGACAATAGGACGACCGAGCCTCCGGTCTTTCGAAGGGTCTTGGCTGCGGCGCGCACGGTTCCGAACGCCGAATACAGGTTCGTGCGCAGGGTCTCCTCGAATTCCTCGTCCGACGTCATGTGGGCGGCCTTCAACAAGATGGAACCCACCAGATTGGTGACGGACGCCAGCCCGCCGAATTGCTCGGCGGCCTGCTGGGCCACGCGTTCCACCTGCTGGGGCTCGGTGGCGTCCAAGTGGATCGGCTCCACGTCGAACCGGCGTGCCGCGGCTTGCAAGCGCTCCGACGGTCGCCCGGCCAGGACCACCCGTTCGTTGCGAGCGTGCAGGCGTGCCGCCAGTGCTTGGCCGATGTCGCCGCCGCCTCCGATCAAAAGGTGAGGATTGCTCATGCCGGGAATCTTCGAGCTCCGGGGCCGGGGGCGTCGAGCATGGCCGCGCCGCCCGCACCCGCTGGGAAATCGACCGCGGAGAGTCCGCCCAACTCGGTCTCGACCCACCGGTCGGACCGACCGAGTCGACTGCGAGGGCTCAGGAGTCTTCGGGCGCGATGATCTTCTCCAGCGAACGGTCGAGGGCGGTTTCGTCGGCCCCGTCCCCGGCCTCGCGGGCACCTTCGTTCGTGCCCGAGGAATCGCCGGCGCGAGCCTGCGCGATGGCGGTGGCCCGGTTCTTCAGGGTGTTCGCCACTTCGGCCAGCTCGGCGACGGTGGCGGTCTGGCGGCCCCGGTACCAGCGCCCCCACTGGGCCGCCGCGCTGGGTTCGGCGGCTTGCACCCGAGCGAAGCCCACGTTCAGCGCGGCCAGGTGCTCGGTCAAGGCTTGGTCGGCCTCTTGGAAGGCACGCCGGAACTCGGCAGGGCTCGGGGGCGAGGTCCCCTTGGCAACATTCGCTTCATCCGAAGACTCGCCACGCGAGCCGTCGGCAGGCGGGCGCTTCGATCCGGAGTGCTCCGATCTCGCACCACCCGTGGAGGGCCGGGCACGGGAGTCAGCGGCAGCAGTTTGGTCGGATTTGCTCCCTCGAGGCGATTCGTTGGAAGCGAAGGCGGAATTTTCCGGTGGGCGATCCTCCTTTGGAGCGTCTTCCGATCGAGCCCCTTGCTCGTTCAGGGCTGTGTCCGCCGGTTCCACTTTCGGTCGGTTTCGCCACCGGTCCAGGGCGAACAATCCACCGGCCAGTCCCGCTAGGACGAGCACGGCCAACGAAGCCTGGCTCCAGGAGCGTCGCGGTCGCCGCAGGCCGCGCTCCGAAGACGCCACCTCGGTCGGGTCGGGGATCACCAAGGCGGGCTCCGACCGCAGGGCCTCGACGCTCGACGCGTCCCTCCCCGGCGACGGGCCCGGCAACTCCGGGTCTGAATCCAGGTCCAGGCTGGGCGCGGCCGTGCCGCCGCCCCGCTCGAGCAGGCCGGTCTCTTGGATGGCCGTCGCCAGCTTTCGCGCGTCGGAAAAGCGGGATTCCGGGTCCTTTTCGAGCAGGCGCAGGACGATCGGCGTCAGGCCGCCGTACTCCAGCCGCGGTCGGGGCGGGGGTGTGGTCACGTGCTGGTGGGCGAGTTCCCGAGCGTCCCCCCGAAACGGCGGCTCCCCGGTCAGCATCCAAAAGGCCACAACCCCCAGGGCGTACAGATCGGTCTGGGGGCCGACCGCGCCGCCGGTTACCTGCTCCGGGGCCATGTAGGCCGGCGTTCCCAGGAACATGCCCTGGGCGGTCAGCTGGGTGTGGCCGTGGACGTTCGGCTCCAGGAGGCCGACCAGACCGAAGTTGAGCACCTTCACGGTCTCGCCGTCCGCCGGGTCCTCCGGGGGCATCCACATCAGGTTCTGGGGCTTCAGGTCCCGGTGGACGAACCCCCCGCGGTGGGCCTTGGCCAAGGCACTGCAAGTCTGGTGGAGCAGTCGCGCGGCCCGGGCGGGTGACAGGGGTCCGTCCCGCCGCACCCGCTCCCACAGGGGCTCCCCGCTCAGATACTCCATGACCATGTACAGCAGGCCGTGCTCCGTGGAGCCGAAGTCCGTGACCTGGACGATGTGGGGGTGGGACAGCCGGCTCAGCACCCGCGCCTCGCGCTGGAAACGCCGTGCGAGCTGCACGTCGCTGGCCATGGGCCCGTGCAACGCCTTCAGGGCGTAGGACTGGTCGAGCTTGAGGTGCCGGGCACGGTAGACCGTCGCCATCCCGCCCATGCCGAGGACCGCTTCGATCCGGTACCGGTCGACCACCCGGCCCAACAAAGGAAATTCGCGGCCTTCCACCAGCTTCTTGCCGTCCAGTCCGCAGTGTTCCTGGGCCCGGGGATAGGTGGCGCCGCACTCGAGGCAAACGAACATGCGTTCCGACATCCGCGCGCCCATGGCTGGCGCGCGAGGGCGAGCCTACGACAGGTGGGGCACGGGCAGAAGCGGGGACGGCACGATCGCGGCGGTTCGGGCGAGGTCTCGGGGCAGCTTTCGAGGGGACGGGGAATTCGTCCGCGATCTCGCGCAGGCGTTGGCGCGGGTCCTCGGACGGCTCCCCCTCCCGGTGCAGGACCCGGCTGATCCACTCCGTGCGTCGGCCGCTGTGGTCGGTGTTTTCCGGGTCGGTGCGGTGGACCCGGTCGCGACGAAGGCAGACCCGAACCCCGGTCCGGGGTCCCTGCATGCGATCTGCATACATCCGAAGGGTCAGGGCCGTGCACCAGCCCCGGGCCCGCAGCCGCAGGCCGTACGGGGTGGGCCCGCTGCGGCAGGCCGTACGGGGTGGGCCCGTTGTCGTCTCCCCCGACGCCCCGGGGCCCGTCGACCTGGACCCCATGGCGGCTGGCTTCGACCCGGGTCTCGTCGAGGCTCGGGTTCGGTCCTTCGACCGAACATCCGGCCCGGGGAGGCCGGCCCGGGCCGGAGGCAGGTCGCGGCCTGCCGGGTCGGTTCGTCAATCGGGGGCCGCTCGAGAACCGGAACGGCGGTAGGTCGGGATCTGATCCAAGGCTTCGCGGGCCCGCCGCCCCGTCGGGGAGCTCGGGCTCAGGTCCAAGGCGTTCAGCAAATGCTGGTAGGCGGCCGGCCCCTGACCTTCGCGCAGCCGCAACAGACCCAAGGTCAGGTAGATGCGGGCCAGCGATTCTCGGTCGGTCTGGTTCCGGGCGGCGGCGTGGCGCAGCAGGTGGGTGGCGCTGGCCCGTCGACCCGCCCGGTCGAGCTCGTCGGCAACCCGAAGCTGATCCGTCAGTGGGAGATCCTGCAGCGTCAATGGGGACAGAGAGCCGGCCACGTCCACGATCGTCTGCCGGTCGTTGCGCTCGAGGGCGTCCATCAGGTCGTCCAGGTCAGACTCATCCGGAACCGCTTTCAGGCCCACGGACTTTTTGCCGGCGGACGAACTCGAAGACCGCTGTTTGCCGTTTTGCCTCTTGCCGGAACGAGGAAGTGTCCAGCTCGTTCGTTCACCGGTGACCGCCAAGGCCAATCCGGCGACGAAACCGCCGATGTGCGCGCCGTACGCAACCCCGGTCTCGGCGCCGAGCAAGACCGGAACCAAGTTGTCGAATACGAGGTAGATGCCCAGAACGATCCGCGCCGGGACCAAGAAGACATTGAAAAGAATCGGAAACAGAAAGATGAAGACCTTGATCTGGTTGCGCGGAAACAGGACGAAGTAAAATCCCAGTACTCCCGAGATCGCTCCCGACGCACCGACCATTGGCACCATGGAGTTGGGGTCGAAGACCGCGAACGTCAAGGTGGCTGCGACGCCGGTGCCCAAGTAAGCCAGCAGGTAGCCGAGCCGGCCCAGGTGATGCTCCACGTTGTCCCCGTAGATCCACAAAAACAGCATGTTGCCGAAGATGTGGGCGACACCGCCATGTAGGAACATGGATGCGAAGAGGTCGGTGATCGAAAAGTCTCCGGGCTTGAAGCCGTTTTCGAAGATGAAGACGTCATAGGCGGTGCGAGGTCGGGAGCCCAAGGCACGAAAGTAGTCGAGGGCTTCCATGGCACCCGGGTTCGCGGGCTGCTGGGCCAAGGGGAGGGTGATCGCCAGGAACACCAGGATGTTCGCCGCGATGAGCCCGTAGTTCACCCAAGGCGTGAACCGTGGCGGGTTCGGTGTGTCGCCGATGGGAAGGAACACTCCTCGCCGTTGTCGATGCAGACCGGGCTCGGGTCAACCACGTACCGCGTTCTGCGCGCGTGGAGGGAGAGTCACGCGAAATGGTGCGCCTGCGCGCGGCGGAAGTGCGGGCACCTCCGCCGCGACGGGCTCACTTCGCGACCCACGGGCTCACTTCGCGACCCGTGTGGCCTCACGCGGTCCGGACCGGAATCTGGCGGGGTTTCGCGCGTTCCAACTTTGGAAGGTCCACCTGGAGCACACCTGCCCGAAATCTCGCCTCCATGCCGTCGGCATCGACGTCCGGACCGAAGCGCAGCTGGCGTGCGTATCGGGTCGCGCCCCGACGTCCCGACAGGGACAGGACGCCTCGCTCGAAGTTCACCTGCACGTCCTCGCCGGCCACGCCAGGAAGGTCTGCCAGCACCTGCCAGCCTCGGTCCCCTTCGAACACGTCGACCGGAGGGACCGAAAAGCTCGAATTCATCTCGTTCATGATGGGGTTCTCCTGTTCTCTTCTGGGTCGCTTCACGGTCAGGCCGCCCGAACCGGGATGAGGCGCGGTGCCGCCGGTGCGCGCTTCGGCAAAACGACGGTCAGAACGCCGTGCTCGAAGCGCGCTTCGACTTGGTCCGGGTCGACTTGGTTCGGGATGCGAAAACTTCGCTCGAAACGCATGGTGCTCCGCTCTCGCCGCACGGCTCGCATGCCTTCTGGGGCTTCGATCTTGCGCTCCCCGCGGATGTTGACGGTCTGCCCGTCCAGCTCGATGTGGATGTCTTCGGCCGTCATGCCGGGCGCCTCTACGAAAAGGCGGATCTCCTCGTCGTTCTCTTCCACGCGTGGCGCAACGAGCTGTGGGCCGTTACGTTCAGGCCAGTCGAATTGCCGTTCGGTCGGAAGGATTCCATCGAAGTGCCGGCGGACATCATCCAACAGGTCGAACGCATCGAAAAACGGGCTGCGTCGGATCATCGACATGTTCATTTCCTCCTCGGGCGAGGCGCTTCGGCCCGCCCATGTTTGCTGACCGCAACTTAGGCACCGCGGTCCGGCGTCAAGCGGAGAGTTCGGCAAGCGTTCCCTGAACCGTGGTGTGGCCCCCGACGCCCGGGAGTGGCGCGTGGTGTCGGGGGCCGGACCGTTCGAGGCGAGCGCCCGGGGACGCCGGCCGGATCAGGCCGAGGTGACCGGCAGCCGGCGTCGCCGTCACCCGATCGGGGGTCGCAAAGCCGCTTCCACCCCGGGGGCCAGGCGGTCTGGAACCGGTTGGGTAAAATTCCCCGTTCGCCTGCAGCCCCGTCTTCTCGAAAAAGTGCCTTGACGGCGCATCCGGGTGCTTATAGGTCACGCCGCGAGCTGGCAGCCGGCACCCCTGGGTGGCTAGCGCTCGCGGAAACATCGAGTGATTCCAGGCATTTGCCGGAATCCGAATCGGAGGTAGGAGTACACATCATGGCGAAGTTTCGTCCGCTGCACGATCGTCTGTTGGTCAAGCGTGTCGAGGCCGAGGAGAAGTCCAAGGGGGGCATCATCATCCCCGACTCGGCCAAGGAAAAGCCCATCGAAGGTGAGGTGATCGCCGTCGGGAACGGCAAGATGCTGGAAGACGGCTCGAGCCGGCCCCTCGAGGTCAAGGTCGGCGAGAAGGTCCTGTTCGGCAAGTACAGCGGGACCGAGATCAAGATCGAAGGCGACGAGCACATCATCCTGCGCGAGGACGAAGTGCTCGGCATCCTCGAGTAGTTTTCTCTCCACCTTTCAACCTTTCAAAGGAGTCATTCCGAAATGGCAGCCAAAGAAATTCACTTCGACATGGACGCCCGGCAGGAAATCCTGCACGGCGTCAACGCCCTGGCCAATGCGGTCAAGGTTACCCTCGGTCCCAAGGGCCGCAACGTCGTCATCGAGAAGTCCTTCGGAGCGCCCCTGGTCACCAAGGACGGCGTGACCGTGGCCAAGGAGGTCGAGCTGGAGGACAAGTTCCAGAACATGGGCGCCCAGATGGTCAAGGAGGTGGCCTCCAAGACCTCCGACAAGGCCGGTGACGGCACCACCACCGCCACGGTGCTGGCTCAGTCGATCTTCTCCGAAGGGCTGAAGCTCGTGGCGGCGGGTCATGACCCGATGGAGCTCAAGCGCGGTATCGAGTGGGGCGTGCAGCAGGTCGTCAAGGAGCTTCCCAACCTGGCCTCCGAGTGCAAGACCAAGAAGGACATCGCTTCCGTCGGCACCATCTCGGCCAACGGCGACACCACCATCGGTGAGATCATCGCCGAGGCGATGGACAAGGTCGGCAAGGACGGCGTGATCACGGTGGAGGAGGCGAAGAGCCTCGAGACCAACCTCGACTTCGTCGAAGGTATGCAGTTCGACCGGGGCTATCTGTCGCCGTACTTCGTGACCGACGCCGAGCGGATGGAGGTGGTCCTCGACAACCCCTACATCCTGCTGAACGAGAAGAAGATCGCCTCCATGAAGGACCTTCTTCCGATCCTCGAGCAGATCGCCAAGTCGGGCCGTCCGCTCCTGATCGTGTCCGAGGATGTGGAAGGCGAGGCCCTGGCCACCTTGGTGGTCAACAAGCTGCGGGGCACCTTGCAGGTGGCTGCCGTGAAGGCGCCGGGCTTCGGCGACCGCCGCAAGGCCATGCTGCAGGACATCGCCATCCTGACCGGAGGCCAGGTGGTCAGCGAGGATCTCGGCATCAAGCTGGAGAACATCACGCTGAAGGACCTGGGTGAGGCCAAGCGGGTCACCATCGACAAGGACAACACCACGGTGGTCGACGGCGCCGGCAAGGACGAGGACCTGCAGGCTCGGATCAAGCAGATCAAGCAGCAGATCGAAGACACCACCTCGGACTACGACCGGGAGAAGCTCCAGGAGCGTCTGGCCAAGCTGGTGGGCGGCGTCGCGGTGATCAACGTCGGCGCGGCCACCGAGGTCGAGATGAAGGAGAAAAAGGCTCGGGTCGAAGATGCCATGTACGCCACCCGGGCTGCGCGCGAAGAGGGCATCGTTCCCGGCGGCGGCGTGGCGCTGGTGCGGGCCCGCAAGGTGCTCGACAACCCGAGCCTCGAGTCCGAAAGCCAGCGGGCAGGCGCGCGGCTGCTGTGGCGGGCCGCCGAGGCTCCCCTGCGGCAGATCGCGACCAACGCCGGCCAAGAGGGCTCGGTGGTCCTCGAGAAGGTGGCGTCCGGTGACGGGCCCTTCGGCTACAACGCCGCATCCGAGAGCTACGGCAACCTGGTCGAATCGGGCGTGATCGACCCGACCAAGGTGGTGCGCACCGCCCTCGAGAACGCTGCGTCCGTGGCGGCCTTGCTGCTCACCACCGAGGCGCTCGTGGCTGAAAAGCCCAAGAAGAAGGAAGCCGGCGGCGGCGGCGGCGAGGCTGCGGGCATGGGCGGCATGGGCGGCATGGGCATGGACTACTGAATCCATCCCCGACCCCCAGGCCCGCAGCTCTTTCGAGCCCGCGGGTTGTTGGAAAGCCCCGGTGGGTTCGTCTCGCCGGGGCTTTCTCTTTTTGCCCAAACCGGTCCTTTCTGCGAGACGGGCCGGATGATGCGCGCGTTATCGGGGGCACTCGCCGCCTGGCTCTGCGCTTCCTGCGCAACAGCCTCCGACTCCCAGCCATCCAACCCGGCCCCCGGCTCTGGCCCCGCCCCGACCACCGAAGGGCGGCGCCTGCTGGCGTTCGCCGAAGAGGTGTTC
>DAPKRQ010000239.1:0-12253 GCA_031800475.1 Myxococcales bacterium LLY-WYZ-16_1 | reverse complement strand
GGACGGGCCGGGCTCGTTGGGGCGGGGTCATGGCCCGCCTCCGACCTGCGGATGGGCCGATTCGGTCCTGCAGCGGGAAAGACCGCGCTGCAGGGCCGACGCGGGGTCGGCGCCGGCCAAGGCGTCGCGCAGGGCGCCGGTCAGGTCACAGGCCCCTTGCGGTCCCGGGTCTTCCGGGCCGCCGGCCACGAAGACGGTGTCGGGGCGGGTCTCGGCCCATGTGGCGAGCACCCGGTCGGTCTGCGAACGGGCTCTGTGCGCCTCCCGGGCTTCGGCCTTTTCCAGGTCCCGTTGCAGAGCCCGGGCCCGCTCGGGCGTGCGGCGCCCCGCGTCCAGCCGGGCCTGCAGACGATCTCTCAACCGGTCGAGCCGCTCGGTCGCAGCCCGGGCCGCGGCCGTCGCGGCGAAGGCCACGTCGGGCTGGATCCAGACGAGCGCCCGCCGGCGGCACCGGCGGTCGAGCGGCGGAGCCCGGTTCGAAGCCGACGCCAGCCAGTCCGTCCGGTCGCAGGCACTGGGAAGATTGAGCGAACGCCGACCCGTGAGGTCCAAGGTCGCCCGCCCATCTTTGGCGAGCCGGCGGGACCGAGCCTCGAGACGGCGGATCACCGGGGCGAGCAGCTTCTCCTGCAAGGCGTCCAGCTCCTCTTCCATTCTTTCGATCGCTCGATGGATGGAGCGCCGGTCCATCCGTCGGTCCGGGCCTTTCGGATCTCGGCGCTCGAAGCGGGCGCGCAACCCGTCCGCCCTCGCCTGGTGTCGGGCCTTGCGCTGCCGGATACGACGCCGGATCTCAGGCGCTTCATCGACCTGCTCCACCGCACGCTGCAGATCGAAAGCCGCCCAGTGCAGTGCTTCTGCTTCTTCAGATCCCGCGATCCACGCGGTCGCCAAGACAACAGCCCACACGCGCACAGGTTGGATCGTCCGCCGAGCCGGAGCCAAACGAGATGCGTCTCGACGCCGAATTGACCCCACTCCCGAAGCCGTCTACCGTCCCCGCGGTCCATCGATGCGCCACAAGATCTTGCTCTTCTGCCTGGTTTTGTCCGGGTTTACGGGCCTCGCCTACGAGCTCCTCTGGGTCCGCCTGCTGGCGTTGGGATTCGGATCCACCACCCTATCGTTTTCCACGGTCCTGGCCGTGTTTTTCGGGGGTCTGGCCCTGGGGGCATGGGTGGCTGGCGGGCTCGCCGGCCGGCTCGACAACCCGATGCGCTTTTACGGCTACCTCGAAGTCGGGACCGGCTTGTTCGGGTTGGCGATCTACCCCGTTCTGGTTCACATTGGATCGGTATTCGCTCTAATGGATCCAGGGAGCGGCCTGGCGGGAGCCGCGGCCCGGGCGTTGGTGGCCGTGCCGTTGCTCTTGGGCCCGACCTTCCTGATGGGCGCCACCCTGCCGGTGGTCACCCGCGCCATGGTGGTCGACGACGAAGAAGTCGGATTCGGAAGCGCGGTGATCTACGCGTTCAACACCTTGGGCGCGTTCTTGGGCGTATATGGGGTCACCTACCACCTGCTGCCCGAGCTTGGAGTCTTTCGTTCCACACTGGTCACGGTCGGCGTCAATTTCGCGGTGGGCGCACTGGCCATCGTGGCGAGCCGCAACGCCGGAGGCCGCAAAGCCACCGCTTCCGAGATTGCCGACCTGGCCGACGATGTTCCACTCAAGATAAGACGGACCGGTACCGCGCTAGCCTTTCTCGTCGGCTTTGCCGCCATCTGCTTTCAGGTGGTCTGGGTCCGCATGATGTCGATCTTCTTGGACGGCACGGTGTACGGAGTGGGCTCGGTCCTCATCTGCGTGCTGTTGGGCATCGGGCTCGGCAGCTTGGTGGTGGCCCGCTCGCTGCGAAGGGTCCGGGACGCCGGCCTGTGGTTCGGGCTCTTGCAGCTCGTGACCTTGTTTTCGGTGCTGGCAATCATCTCGAACCTGGACCTCTTCGGCTATGTGCTGCGAACCTCCGTCGAAGACCTGAATGGTCCACTGGCCCTTCACGTGCAGCTGGCGTGGGTGCTGGCCTTCCTGTTCATCCCATCTCTGTCGTCCGGTGCCTCCTTTCCCGTCCTGGTCCGCGTGGTGGAACGCAAGGCTGCCGGAGCCGCCCGCTCGGTGGCCCAGCTCTACACGGCGAACACGGTCGGGAGCATTTTGGGCTCCTTGCTGACCGGCTTTCTGCTCATACCCTACGCGGGAACGGTCGCCACGGTGCTGTTGGGGCTCACCGCCGTGGCGGGGGTCGGCGCCGTGGCCATGGCGATCCTTTCGGACTCGAACCGGGTCGTTCGGCTGGCCGGGGTCGCGATTCCGCTGGCGGTCATCGGCACCTACAGCGGGTTCGATAACCGAGCGGTGTCCCAAGCATCGGAGAACTCGGCGCGGGGCGTGAGCTTTTCTCGTTTCAAGGACTTTCTCGAGACCAACGAAGAGCACACGGTCTACTTTTCCGAAGGGCGCTCGGCCACCGTCAACATCTACGCCCGAGGGACCTTTCGCTCCCTGACCCTCAACGGGCTCGGACAGGGCGGCCGCCGAGAGCTTCCGCCCCACCACATCTTCGAGTCCCTCATGGTGGCTTACGTCCCCTACGCCTACGTGGAAGCACCGCAGACCGGTCTGGTCGTGGGGCTCGGCGCTGGGGTCACGGTCGACGCCCTGCTCCAGCTCGGTCTGCCCGAACTCACGGTGGTGGAACTGGAACCGGACGTGGTCGAGGGCCTCGACTACATCTTTCCGGAAGGGCAGTCTCCGCTCGACGATCCGCGGGCGAAGGTGAGGATCGGGGACGCCCGGCACCACCTGTTGGTCCAAGCCCAGCGAAACCCGGGGAGCTACGACCTGGTCACGTCGATGCCAGCCCACCCGTGGGTCGCCAGCAACATCTTCACCCAGGAGTTCTTCGAGCTCGCCCGACGGAACCTGTCGGACCGGGGGGTGTTCGCCACCTGGTTCGGGCTGGGGCGCATGGACGAGACCGCGGTGGCCTCTCTGCTGCGGGCGTTCACGGGCACGTTCGAGCACTACATCGTCCACTTCGTGCCCAACACCGGTGCGCTCTACCTGGTCGGCTCGAAGCAGCCGCTCGAGGTCGACGTGGCGCGGACCGAGGCCCTGCACCAAAAGCCACTGATCCGGCAGCACCGGCTCCTGGATTCTCCCCTCTATCTCGCGCGGCAGATCGTGGGAACCGGCCGCCCCGAAGACCCGGAACTCGAATCGGGCGTCGTGAACACCGACGACAGCGCCTACGTGGAGGTTCAGGCGCCCCGAACGTCGTCGGCCGCCGTGACCGTTCGTCACCTGCTTCCGGTCCCGCACCTGCGGGCCGACATGGTGATGCCCCCTTCCCGGCGGCCCGAGATCGCTGCCGCCCTGATCGAGGAGCTCTTGGGCACCCCGGACGGCGAGATCCCGCTGAGACCGCGGCGGGCCAAACCGGTCGCCCACGCCCGAGATACCTTCGAAGCCATGAAAGGGGTGTTGCCGAATGAGGCTCGAACCTACCTCGAGGCCCGGCTGCTGTTGGCCGAGGGCAAGGGCGAGGAAGCGCGCAGTCTCTTCGAGCGGGTCGAAAAAGAGCCGTGGGTGCATCGGGCCCGAAGCTTCTTGCCGCTGACCTACGAGCGCGGGAGCCCCGAGGCGCAGGCCGCATTCGAACGAGCTCCGCCGTCGGGCGCCACCTGGTCGGTGTGGCTCGACCGGCAAGGCGCCCGAGCCGTCGACCCCATTCGCGCGCAGATCGAACGCTCGGGGATTCCGAAGGGGGACCGGCTCGCTGCGCTGATCGCCGATGCGACGGCCACGTCCACGGCGAGCCATCGGCTCGACCGGGCGGAGGTGGCAGATCTCGGCTACGCGCTGACTCGGACCCCCAACCTACCGCTGTTGCGGCGGGTCGAGGATTATCTGGATCGTCGAGGCTGGGACGACCTTCAGACCCTCCTGACCGAACGGCGCATGCAGCTGGCCCGGAACGAGGCGCTGAAACTGTATGGCTCAGGCAAAACGAAGGGCGCCCAGGGCGATTTTCGGGCGGCCGAAGAGAAGCTGAGCGAAGCGCTGTCCCTTCACCCGATCTCGCGAGGCGCCCAACGGTTGTGGCTGATCGCGGCCGTGGAGGTGGCCGATCCGCAGAAGCTCGCTCGGGTCCGCGAACGTCTGGCCTTTTTGGGGTGGACCGATGCGCAGCTCGACTTCGCGATCGAGCGCGCCGAGGCAGGCCGATCGAAAGAAGGGTTCGAGGGGATCGAGGATCCGGACCTGACCCCGGCTCCCACGACGCCGGGACCGCAGACAGCCCCACCGGACACCGCCGCCAGCGTCGGACAGCAGACTTCGCCCGAATGAGCCCGGGAGTCAGGCCGAGTCCATGCCGAGCTGCTCGCGGATCTTCTGCCGCCAGCTCCGGGCGATGGCTTCCTTCTGCTCTTCCGTACGCTCTTCCACCAGCTGGTCCTTTCGCTCTACGTGGTCTTCGGGAAAAGCCGACAGGAAGCGGGAAGGAATGCGCGGTACCATCTGTCCGTATTTTCGACGGGTTCGCGCCCAGGTGACCGTCAACCTCCGTTGCGCCCGGGTCACCGCCACGTAGGCCAGTCTACGCTCTTCATCCACGGTGCCCTGCCCTTCCAAAACCCTTCGATGGGGGAGCAGGTCTTCTTCGGCACCGACCAAGAAAACGTGGGGCCACTCGAGGCCCTTCGACGCATGGATCGTCGACAGGGTAACCACTTCTTCGGGCTCGGGCCCTTTGGAGCGTCCGTCGTCGAACCCCGCCAGAGCCAGATCCGACAAAAAAGCAGCCAGACTGTGGGCTCCATCCTCGAAGTCCTCGGGGTCGTCCGAATCCCAGGATTCCGCTGCCTCCAGCTCGGACGCTTCTCGGCGCTGCCGGACCGCTCTCCGTCCCCGATCCTCGAAACGTTCCACCTGGCGAACCAAGTCTCGAATGTTGTCCACCCGGCGGGCGGCCACGACCCCATCGTCACTCGATGCGAACGCCATCTCCTCGAGTTTCATGCACTCGAATAGCTTTTTTACGACGGTGGAGGCCTTTCGTTTCGACAGCATCTTTCGGTGCTCGGCGACCGCATCGACGAAAGCCGCGATGGCGTCGGCGGCTCGGCCGGTCAACTTCGGCGCCTCGTGCACCCGATCCAGCACGTCCACGAGGGTCACCCCATGCTCTCGAGCGAAATCGTCGACGGTCCGCACGGACGTGGGCCCTATGCCGCGGGGCGGAACGTTGATGATCCTCCGAAGCGATTGCTCATCCTGCGGGTTGTGCAAGAACCGCAGGTAGGCGAGCGCATCCTTGAGCTCTTTTCGCTCGAAAAGATCCATTCCACCCACCACCTTGTAGGGGATGTGGGCGTGGCGAAGAGCCATCTCGAAGGCCCGGCTCTGAACGTTGGAGCGGTAGAGGATCGCCACGTCCTTCATGGACACGCCTTCGGCCTGAAGTCCCAAGATCGCATTGGCCACCGTCTCGGCCTCTTCGTCCTCGTCGGCCAGCGCGACCACATCGACCTTGCGCCCGTCCCCCCGGGCAGAGCGCAGGTGCTTTGGGTGCCGCGAGACGTTCTCGGCGATGACGGCGTTCGCGACTTCCAGGATCGGCGTGGTCGAGCGGTAGTTCACATCCAAGGTAATGGTTTGGGCCCCCGGAAAATGGTGCTCGAACCGCAGGATGTTGGTCACGTCGGCGCCCCGCCATCCGTAGATCGACTGGTCGTCGTCCCCGACGACGCAGACGTTGCGAAGCGGTTCCGACAGCAGCCGGATCAGCTCCAGCTGGGCTCCGTTGGTGTCTTGATACTCATCGATCATCAGGTAGCGCCAACGGTCGGCCAGCTGCTCGCGTACTTCGGGGTGCTCTCGCAACAGCCGGACGGTCAGCAGGAGAAGGTCGTCGAAATCGACCACGTTCTGGGCCCGCAGCGCGGCGTCGTACTTGGGAAAGGCCTCGAGGGTCGCCAGCACGTACTCCTCGTCGGGAAAATCGACTTGCACCCCCTCGGGGATCTCTCCTCCCGACTCGACGAATGCTCGGGGCGTCACGCCCGCGTTCTTGAGCGCCGAGACCGCCGACAGCACGCGCTTGGCGTCGAATCGACGGTCGTCGAAGTTCATCGAACGAAGGATCCGCCGAAAGCTTCCGAGCTGATCTTGGGCGTCCGAAATCGTGAAGCTGGGATTGAGGCCGAGCGCCGCCCCGAACTTGCGCAAAATCCGGACCCCCAGGGCGTGAAAGGTCATCAGCGTGGCGCCCCGCAGACTGCGCCCAACCAGCTGGGTGGCCCGTTCCTTCATCTCCCGGGCCGCTTTGTTGGTGAAAGTGACGCAGAGAACGTGACCGGCCGGGACGCCCCGCTGCAGCAGGTGACCGAGCCGATGCGTGATGACCCGCGTCTTTCCGGAGCCGGCCCCAGCCAGCACCAGGACCGGCCCTTCGGTGCAGGTCACCGCCTCCAGCTGGGCGTGGTTGAGTCCCCGAAGGTCGGTCACGGGCGCCGGAGGCTACCGGGAACGGTCCCCCGGCGGAAGCGCTCCGTGACGGGCATCAGGGTGGGGCCACCGGTGGCAGGCCCGATGCGCAAAGGCTAGGGTGGAGGCGATGACCGAAAACCCGGATCTGATCGGACAGCGGTTGGCGGTGGTGGACGACGAGCCGAACATCCGGCGCACCCTGTCCATGGTCCTGGGCGGCGAAGGTTACGCGGTCGAGGCCTTCGAGTCGGCCGAAGCGTTCTGGCCCCGGTTGTCTCGCGGTCCCTTGGACGCCGTGCTCCTGGACGTGCGACTGCCCGGCATGGACGGGCTGTCGGCCCTGACTCAGCTGCGGCAGCGGCACCCCGACCTGCCGGTCGTGATGATCAGCGGCCACGCGTCCATCGAAGACGCGGTCACCGCCATCAACCGAGGCGCCACCGATTTCCTCGAAAAGCCCCTCTCCCGGGAGCGGGTGTTGGTCACGGTTCGAAACGCCGTGGAGCGGCGGGCCATGGCGGCGAAGGTCCGGGCCCTGGAGGCTGCCGAGGGCGGGACCGATCCCATGATCGGGGAATCGGAGGCCCTGCACCAGGTGCGGGATCAGATCGCCAAGGTGGCGCCGACCGGGGTGCGGGTGCTGATCACCGGGGAGTCCGGCACCGGCAAAGAACTGATCGCCCGGGCGATCCACGCGGCCAGCAAGCGCACAAACGGTCCCTTCGTCAAAGTGAACTGCGCCGCGATCCCGAGCGAGCTCATCGAGTCCGAGCTGTTCGGTCACGAAAAGGGCGCGTTCTCCGGTGCGGTGCAGCAAAAGCGCGGACGCTTCGAGCTGGCCGACGGAGGGACCCTGTTCCTCGACGAGATCGGCGACATGTCGCTGGAGGCTCAAGCCAAAGTCCTCCGGGCGGTCCAGACCGGGGAGGTGGTGCGGGTCGGGGGGGAGAAGACCTTCTTGGTCGACGTTCGGGTCCTGGCCGCGACGAACAAGGACCTGGAAGAAGAGGTGCGGCAAGGAAACTTCCGGGAAGACCTGTTCTTTCGGCTCTCGGTGGTGCCGATCCACTCCCCACCATTGCGGGACCGGGGCGACGATGTGATCCTGCTGATGCGCTCCTATCTTCGCTACTTCTCGGCGGAACACGCGGTCGATCCCCCGACCGAGTTGTCTGCTGAAGCCGAGGCCGCCATTCGGGAGCATTCCTTTCCCGGAAACGTCCGGGAGCTTCGGAACCTGGCCGAGCGGCTGGTGATCTTGGCCGAAAGCCCCGTTCGGCTCGAAGATCTACCCAGTCCCATCGTCCGAGGCGAAGACACACAACCTCCCGAAGCGGCCAGCGAGGACGGCCCCGCGTTCGATCTGTCCCGACACCGGGATGCGTCGCTGCGGGAGCTGAAGGAACGGGTCGAACGGGCGTTCATCCACTACCGGCTCGAAGAGACCGGCTGGAATGTGACCCGCACCGCAGAGCTGCTCGGGATCGAGCGCACGAACCTGCACAAGAAGATCAAACAGCTGGGACTCAAAAAGCGGGCATCCGACTGAACCGGGTCGGCCTCCAAAGCCGCGCCGGTGGCCAGGCTCCCGTCGATGCGCGGGCACGAAGCGCCGGGCACGAAGCGCCGGGCCCTGGGCGGGAAACGTCTGCGGCCGGGCCTTCGGCACGAAACCCGGGCGGAGGTCAGGCTCCGAGCTTGCCCCGCAGATAGCTTTCGATGGCCGAGCAGGGCACCAACATGGGCTTTTTCGTGACTTCGAACGCCACCTGGTTGCCCGAGATCCGGTACTGCCCTTCGATCTGCCCCACCGGGATCTTGAGCCGATAGTTCCCCCGAGCCGTGTCGCCGTCGAACCGGCCCCCGGCCTGGGTGACGAGATCCCGGGCCCGGGTGACCAGGTCTTCGGCCGTGCCCGGAAAATCGAGCTCGAAGCTGCACATGGGCCCGGGCCCTAACAAACCGGCGGCGGCGGGGCCACCCCAGCGGCGGGGCCCGCCCGCATGCTCCCGACCGAAAGGTCGCACCGAGGCCGAGCGCCCCCCGGGAAAGGGGCTTCAGGCCAAGCCGTCCACTGCGGCGACGGCGTCGTTTCGCAGCTGGTAGACATCTCCCATCAGCAGCAAGAATTCGTCATTGTTCAGCTCCAGCACCCGCTGGACCTGCTGGCAGATCGCCTGGCGGCGGTCTTCGGTGAGCGGATAGACGCACAACACCGAAAGCAATGCGGCGACGCACACCGCCACCTCGACCGGCGAAGCCTCCTCCTTCGACCCGAGCGACTCCAGGTCCTCCAGCTCGTGAAAGGCGCAAGCTCGACGGACCGACTCGGGCAAGTGCCAGTGGCGGGCCAGCTGCATGCCCAAAGACGTGTCCAACGGCAACCCCAAGGCAGCCTGGGCTTCGACGGCGCGACAGCCGTGATCGCGGCAGTATTGCGAAATCTGGGCGAAATGGTCCGGAAACACCATGGCGTAAACCAGCTTGCCCAAGTCGTGCAGCAGCGCTGCCGCGTAGAGCTTTTCGGAGTCGTCGGGCGTGAACCCCAAGGGCTTGGCCAACCGGCGGCTGACCAAAGCCGTGTGGTAGGAGCGGGTCCAAAACGCCTGCGTCAATTCGGCTTGCTCTCCGGAGAGGGTCCGCATGACCGACAGGGTCAGGGCGATCCGAGCCACCTCGCCCAGCCCCAGATAGGCGATGGCCAGGCGAACGCTGCCTACCGCCACCGGGAGCCCGTAGTAGGCGGAATTGACGACCTTGAGCAGGTGGGCGGCAAAGGCCGCGTCCTGGTCGATGAGTTCCGCGACCTCTTTGGGCTCCGCATCGCCCGATTGGGTTTTCTCCAGGACCTCCTGAATCACCCGCGGAAGGGCCGGAAGGCGAACCTGACGCTCGAACAGCTGGTCGTCGACCACGATGGGATCCAAGGAGGTCATGGGCGACGTCTTCGTCGATCGGCCGACCGGGTCCGATCTTGAGCCCGGCTCATTCGAAGCCTCGGAAAACCCTCGACAGCTTCGGCCCCCGCTGGTGAGCGTAGTGGTTGCCGGCCCCGTAGGTCCGATCCGGCAGCTCTTGCAGCCGCTCGTAGGCCATTCGGCAAACCGGTTGCCGGTGACGGACGATCAGGTCGTCTTCGTAGGGCCGGACCTCGAGCACGGCCGGCGTGCCCCGAACCTGAGGCCCATGACCGAAGCCCGGGTCGAAAAAGCCCGCATAGTGAGCCCGAAACTCGCCGGCGCACATGTCGTAGGGAAGCATCTCCACCGCGCAGGTCGGAGGCACCGCCACGAATTCCCACGTACACAGAATGTAAAAGGCCTCTCTCGATAAAAAGAGCGCCCCTTCGCGAGGCCGCCGGATCGGCTCGAAGAAATCCCGGGGATCCAACAGCTCTCCCCCGACCAGCGACACGGGTCGAAAGCTCTTCTTGGCCACGTAGCCGACCACCGGCTGGTCCAGGTTCAGGGTCATCAAGAGTCCTTCGGTGGACGAGGGGGCCGCGCCGGACGTCACACGGGGGGCGGGGTTGCCGTCGGGTCCGTACAGCAGCGGTCCCTCGGCGTGGGCCGCTTCGAGGGCCTGACCGGACAGCAGGGCCCGATCTGCGAAGAAGATGATCTGGTTCAGCCGCGTGCCCGCCTGGACCTCCACGTCGAAGCTCTTCGGGATGAGCTCGAGCCACAGCTCGCCCCGGTATCCCGGATGGACCTTGTCGTAGCGGGGATTGCCGTCGGTGAGCAGCCGGGTCTGCAGGTCGATCCGTCCGGTGCTGCTCTTGCTGTTCGCGTAGCCCTGGCAACGGTCCGGGAGGGCCAAGGACTCGTTCAGCCGCACCACGTAGACCTCGCCCCGCACCAGCACCTGGGGCTGAGCCAGGTCGATGTGGCGCCGGGCGTAGCGCCGGGCCAGGGTCCGGACCGACTCCCCTGCCAGGGGCAACATGGACCCGGGCACCGCGTAGGCCTCTTCGGACAGGCTGAGGTCCAGCGAAGCCGGCTGGATCTGATCGGGCTCGAACGGCCCCTCCACCCGGCGAACCCAGCCCCCGTCGATCATGCGGCGAAGGGCCTGGGCGGGGAACACGCCCGGCTGCTCCAGGTCGGTCACCGCCCGTCCACCACCGCCAGCCGCCGGAGCTTTCGATTGCCCAGCTGACCGCAGGCCGCCATCACCGAGCGGCCCTTCGTCCGCCGTCGCTGCACCGCCAGCCCCTCCTCTTTGAGCCAGGCGATGAAGGTGTCCGTCTCTTCTTCTTTGGGCGCCCGGGTCAGGGGTTTGGAGCCGGGGTTGTAAGGAATCACGTTCACCAAGACCCGGCCCAAGGGCCGGCAGAACTCGGCGACGGCCCGCGCGTCGTCCCGTTCGTCGTTGATGCCCGGAAGCAGACAGTAGTTGACGGCGAAAATGAAGCGGGGCCGCGGACGGTAGGCGATCAAGGCGGCCTGCAGCGCCTTCAGGTCCGCGCTTCGGTTCACCGGCATGATCTTGGATCGGGTTCGGTCGTCGGCGGCGTTCAGGCTGACCGACAGGTTCAGGCGGGACCACCCCAAGGACGCGAGGACGGCAAGTCCCTCGACCCGCCCGGCGGTGCAGATGGTCAAGTTCGGTTGCCCGAAGCCCAAGCCCCGGCGGTCGTGCAGCACGCGCAGGGCCTGAACCACCGCATGGGGGTTGTCGAGGGGCTCGCCCATTCCCATGAAGACGATCTTGTCGACCTGCCAGCCCAGGCGGCTTCGCGCCATCACCACCTGGCCCACGATCTCGTCGGCGCTCAGGTTTCGCACCAGCCCCATCTTCGCCGTCTCGCAAAAAGCGCAAGCCATCCGGCACCCAACCTGGCTGGAAATGCAGAGGGTGCTTCGATCGAGACCCATGGGGATCCGCACGCACTCGACTTCGAGCCCGTCGGCCGTGGCCAGTACGGCCTTTTCGGTCGTGCGACCGTCCGGCGCCGGCTCGCGGACCACCCTGCGCACGTCGAGCTCGGTCCACCGGCAATGGGCTCGCCAGGCTTGGCACGCGGCTCGGGACAGCCCCAATGCCTCGGGCTCGAAGCGCCCTTCCAAGTGGGCGAGCCGATAGAGCGCCCGGGCCGCGCCGTGCCCGGGAAATCGGCGGGCGGTGGCCTCCACCAGCGCGTCGCTGGTCAGGCCCAGAATCGGTTCGGACACCGGACTCCTTGTGGCGGGTCGGTTCGAATGCGGCAAGCCCTCCTCAAGCCTGCCGGTTTCTGGCACGGTGCACGGGCATGGGTCGGCGATGGTGGCTGGGTGCCGGGGTCTGCTTGGCCCTGGCGGGGTGCCGGGAGTCCAGCTCGACCGAGGCGCAGGCCAGCTCCCGCGGGTCCGCTGCGCTTTTGCGGCACGCCCTGCCGGGCGAGGATTTGCGCGGCATGTCGGGCCTATCCCGGGTCCCGGGGGCCCGCGACCGGTTTTTGTCGGTGGCGGAGCGACTGCACCACGTGATCCCGGTGAAGCTCGGGCCGGACGACCGGCTGGTGACCGGGTCGGCGATCCGGGTCGTCGGGGTCGACCGGGCCCTGGATCTGGAGGGCCTGGCATTCCTGGACGCTGGGAGCCTGGTGTTCGCCACCGAGGCCGACCGCCCGCGGACCCATGAGTTCCTGTTGTTCGCCGACATGAAGGACGACCGGATCGAGGTCACGAACCGAGTGCCGTTTTCGTACGCGCCGTGGGGCATCGTGCCGTCCCGGAACAGGGGCCTGGAAGGGGTCTGCGCCGCCGGCGGCCGGGTGGT
>DAPKRQ010000238.1:0-8769 GCA_031800475.1 Myxococcales bacterium LLY-WYZ-16_1 | reverse complement strand
CGGACCCGGCTCGACGTCAAAGCCGGCAAATGCCCCGGATCGGACAGCTTCGACAGATCTTCGGGACCCGGCGGGTCGGACAGGCCCCACTGATGCCCAGGTGGCACAGGGCCATGTCGTACCGAAGGGGATCCGGCGGATGGAGCCGGGCCAAGCGGGCCGTGATGTCCAGGGCAGCGGGCAGTCCCGCGGTCTGGCGGTCGGTGAGTCCCACGTACCGGCCGATTCGCGCCACGTGGGTGTCGAGCGGGATCAGCAGGCGATCCGCCGGGCCCCCCCAGGTTCCCAGGTCGACCCCGTCGTCCGGCCTCACCATCCACCGAAGATAAAGAGACAGACGCTTCGCGGCTCCGGAGCGCGGCGTGGGGAGCAGGTACCGCAGGCCGTAGCTCAGGGGCGGCTGCAGGTGGGCCCGAACGCGGTCCACGAAGCGGGCCATTGCGTCGAGCCACGGCCCGGGGCCTTCCGGCTCGAAGCCGTCGAAAAAGGCGGCCCGCAGCGAGCCCCACTCGGCCCGAACCCGGCCGATGGCCCCCGCGTACCGCGGCAGGTCGGTCCCGCGCTGAAAGCGGTACACGAAGCCGCGAAGGCGACGCGGTCCGGCCGGACCCGCCAACGCCCGGGCCGGGTGCGGTCCCAAGGCGTCGAGCAGGGCCTTCGTGCGCTCCCGGACCACCGACGCCCGGCCGTACGCAAGCCCAGCCACCAACAGCCCCGCCACCTCTTGGTCGTCCTCCCGGGCGTACTGCCGAACCCGCTCCACCGGGTCTCGCCGAACCATGGCGGCCGCATCGGCGCCGGCCAAAAAGGCCTCCAATTCCCGGCGCAAGCGCGCATCGCTTGCGGGCCTGCGAGAGCCCGCCTTGTGGCCCTCGGCGGCCGTCGAGTACAGTCGCGTCACCTGGAGCCCCGGCTCCCCTTCCGCGAGAGGCGAATCAGACATGGGAACCCGCGTCCTGGTTGTGGAAGATCAACCCAAGATCCTCAAGGCTCAGATCAAACTGCTCCAGGCGTTTCCGGAAGTGGAGATCGTCGGCGAAGCCCTGTCGGGCGAGCTCGCCCTGGACCTGGTCGAGTCGACCCGCCCCGAGGTGCTGTTGTGCGACCTGGGCCTTCCGGGCATCAGCGGCATCGAAGTGACCCGTCGGGTCAAGGGCGCCCATCCGAACATCGAGGTCCTGATCTTCACGATCTTCGACGAGGAAGAAAAAGTGACCGAAGCGATCTTGGCCGGTGCGGCGGGCTACCTGTTGAAGGGCACGCCCGTCGAAAAGATCGTCGAGGCGATCCAGGACGTGAAGGCCGGCGGCGCAGTGATTCAACCGAACCTCGCCAAGGCCCTCCTCCGGTTGATCGGCCCCGCGGAAGGTGCCGACGGCGCAAGCACGCCCGCCGGCGTCCCCGTCCCGGCCGCGAACCAGACCGTCCTGACCCAGCGGGAGCTGGAGATCCTGCAGATCATCGCGAAGGGCCTGTCGAACAACGAAGTGGCCAGCGTGCTCGGTCTGTCGAAGGCGACCATCCGGACCCACCTGGAGCACATCTACGAAAAGCTCGACGTGACCAACCGGGTGGAGGCGGTGACCGAAGGCATCCGCCAAGGGATCATCAACCTCTGACCGGGCCTTTGCGCTCCGGGACCCGAGCTGTCACGGTGGCCTTTCCGATGGCTCGAAGCTTTGGCCCGTGCCCCGTCCGATTTTCGTCTGCCCGGCTGGGCTTCGGGTCCGGCCGGTGGCTCGCCGCCGCCGCCGTGTGGGCCTGCAGCACCTCCGCTTTGGCCGACGGGCCGGCAAAAGACGACGCGGCGCCCCTGGCGCGAGCCGTCGATGCGGCCCGCCGGGGCGAACCCGTGGAAACCTTGAAGTTGCTCGCCGATGCCCCGGGGCCGTGGCCGGACCGGGTGGCGCTCCTGCAGGGTCGAGCCTTCGCGGCTCTGGACGAACCCGAAGCCGCGGTTCGGGCCTTTCACGCCGCCGCGAAGAGTTCCGTCCCCGCGGTGCGGGCGTCGGCCCGACGGGGACTCGTGGACGCCTGGGGTGTGCTCGGCCAGCACCAGCGCCGTCTCGAAGCCATCGAGGCCTGGCGTCTTCGATCGCCCCGCGACCGCTGGGCACAGGTCACGTCGTGGCTGGCAACCGGCAACCTTCGCCGGGCGGTCATCGGGTTGCGCGAGCTGCGCCTTCGCCACCCGGGCGCTTACCTCGAAGAGGTCGACGCCCGAGCCGGCGCCCTGGCCGCCCGCGGCCATCGAGCGAAGCCCTGGACCGGCCCGGAGCTCGAACGTCGGATCCGGGGCCTCATCGCCAGCGGGCACCTTCGGCGGGCCGAGCGAGAGCTCGAAACGAAACGGCTGGGAGCCCGCACGCGGCGGCTGCTCGCGGCCGACATCGCCCACCGACGGGGCCAACGGGACCGAGAGCGCCGCTGGCTCGAAAGCCTGTTCGAGGCCGCCCCCCGGGGCCCCGACGGCGACCAGGTCCTGTGGCGCCTCGCAAAGTTGGAGATGAATGCCGATCGCAATCCGCAAGCCCGGCGCCGGTTCGAGCAGCTGAAAAAGCACTTTCCGCAGTCGAAGCTCGCGGTCGAGGGCGCGTTCTTGAGCGCTTGGCTTCACTACAACGACGAAGACTGGGACGCCGCCCGCCGGGCCATGCTCGCTTTCGCGAAGACCTACCCGAAGGGCGACCGGGCCGACGAGGCTCTGTGGTACGCGGGTTGGTCCGCCTATCTCGGCGCAAAGGACGAGGCGGCGCTGGCGGCTTTCACGAAGTTGGCCAAGACCTACCCCCGCAGCGATCTGGTCCCGTTCGTTCACTACTGGTCCGGCCGGGTCCATCACCGGGCCGAACACCCTCGAGCGGCCATCGCCGCGTACCGGGCTGCCGTGCGGGTCGACCCGTTCGGTTACTACGGCATGTGGGCCCGAAGGCGCTTGGCGTCGCTCGAAACGAAAGTATCCTTGCCTGGACCGACCCGCCCCGAGCCCGGAGATTTTTCGGTGGAGCGGGCCCAGTCGGCCCTGGGGCCCGCGACATCGGTCCAGCTGCGCAGGGCGCGGGCCTTCTCGGAAGCCGGGCTGTTCGATTGGGTGGATGAAGAGCTACGGGTCGCCTTCGCGCGGCTCGGCCGGGCAAAGTCGGATGAGCAGGCTGTCTTGCGTGCCGACCTGGCCCGGACCCTCGGCGCAGACCGGCTGGCCTTTCGGGTGGGCCTTCGGTTCCGGCCGTCGGACGAAGCCCTGGCCGATGGGGAGCCATCGGCTTGGCGCTTGTTCGGTCACCTGTACCCGCCGGCGTACGCCCAGGCGGTTCGGGTCGGGGCGAAGCGCCACGGCGTCGAGCCGGCCTTGGTTTGGTCCGTGATGCGGACCGAGAGCCACTTTCGAGACGATGCGGCGAGCCCCGCCGGCGCCCGAGGCCTGATGCAGCTGATGCCCGCCACGGCCCGCGCCATCGCCCGCAAAGTCCCGCAAGCCCGAGACCACGCCCATCGCCTTTACGAGCCCGAAGCCAACGTGTGGTTGGGCTCCTGGTATTTGGCCCAACTGCGAAACCGGTACCACGGCTTCCTGCCGGCGGTGCTCGCCGCCTACAACGCCGGCCCCGGCGCCACCGACCGGTGGCTCGACGGGGCGGCGGGCCGGGACACCGACGAGTTCGTGGAGCGGATCAGCTACCGCGAAACCCGGCGCTACGTGCGCAAAGTCATGGAGTCCCGGTGGCGCTACCAACTGCTCGCCGGAAAGCTGCGCTTCGACACGCCGAAGACGGTGATCCTGGCCGAACCCGCCGAAGGCGCGGTCGCCTTCTGACCACAGCTGTGGCGAAATCGCACCCCTTTGCCTTGCGAGAGCCGGCCCCCGCTCCGTACGTTCGGGCGCCGTGTCCGTCCGCCAGGACCTCGACCTTTCCAAGCTCCTGAACCCCGAGCAGCTTCGGGCTGCCACCACCGTGGACGGGCCGCTCCTGATCCTGGCCGGCGCCGGATCCGGCAAGACCCGGGTGCTGGTCCACCGCATCGCCCACCTGGTGGCATCGGGCCGAGCCCAACCGTGGCAGATCTTTGCGGTTACCTTCACCAACAAGGCGGCCGGACAGATGCGGGAGCGGCTGGGCCGCATGCTGGGCGACCCAGCCCGTCAGGCCTGGATCGGCACATTCCACGCCCTGTCTGCCCGCCTGCTCCGGGTCGAGGGCCACCGACTCGGTTACACCTCGAGCTTCACCATCTACGACGCGGACGACAGCCACCGCCTGGTCAAGACGATCCTGCAAGACCTGGGGCACGAAGGCGCCTCGAAGAAGGCTGCGGTCTCGGCGGTGGCTTCGGAGATCGACCGAGCCAAGAACGACGCCATCGGGCCGGAGACCTTTCGCGAGATGGAGGGCCCTCGAGACTCGCCGCACCGTCGAGCCGCACGTCGAGTCTATCCAAAATACCAAGCAGCGCTTCGACGATCGAACGCCATGGACTTCGGTGACCTGTTGCTGTGTGCCGTGCAGCTGCTGCAGCATCACCCCGAGGTTCACACGAAGTGGGCCGACCGATTTCGGTACGTCCTGGTGGACGAGTTCCAGGACACGAACCAGGTCCAGTACCAGTTCCTCCGCCGCTTGGTGGAACCCCATCGAAACCTGGCGGTCGTCGGCGACGACGATCAGGCGATCTATCGCTGGCGCGGCGCGGACGTCGCCAACATTTTGGGCTTTGCCGAGACCTATCCCGACGCCACGGTGGTGAAACTCGAAACGAACTACCGCAGCACCGGCAACATCTTGGCCGCCGCGAACGCGGTGATCCGGCACAACACCCGCCGCCACGAAAAAACCCTGCGGACCGACGCACCGGCCGGAGGCCCGGTGCGGCTGGCGCTGGTCCAACGAAGCGAAGAAGAGGCCGAGTTGGTGGCCCGCTCCATCGCCGACGCGGTGCGAAGCGGCGAACGAGGCCCCGGCGATTTCGCCATCCTGTACCGCATGAACGCCCAGTCTCGCCTGTTCGAAGAGGCCTTGATGCGGGAGCGGATTCCGTACGTGCTGGTGGGAGGCACGGGCTTTTATGACCGGATGGAGGTAAAGGACGTGCTGGCCTATCTTCGGGTCACGGCGAACCCCGCCTCCAGCGGCGACTTTCTCCGGATCGTCAACGTGCCCACCCGCGGCCTGGGGGCCAAAAGCGTCGAACGGATGCGCTCGGCCGGCGATGCCCACGGTGTGGACGGCGCCGAAATCCTGGCGCTGCCCGACGAGGCCCTGCGCGAGGCTGGACTTTCGGTAGCCGTGATCAAGAAGCTGCGGAAACTCCGGGAACTTCTGGAAGACTTGCGCGAGTTCAGCGAGACCGCTTCGGCGACCGAAGTGGCGCAGCAGGTGGTGGAGCGCACGGGCTACCTCGAACACCTGGAGCGAAGCGACCCGCACACCGCCGAAGACCGGGCGGCCAACGTCGGCGAATTGGTGTCTTCCATCGCCGAGTTCGAGGAGAGCTTGCAAGACGAAGACGGGGAAGGGCTCGAAGGCCTGGGCCTGGCCGGGGCCCGCACGCCGCTGCAAGCTTTTTTGGATGGGGCGGCCCTGGTGTCTCCGACCGACCAACGAACGTCCGACGAAAACGTCACCCTCATGACCTTGCACAGCGCCAAGGGGCTCGAGTTTCCCGTGGTGTTCATGGTCGGCATGGAAGAGCGCACCTTTCCATCCCAGCGGGCCGTGGACGACGTGGCGCCCGAAGCCATGGAGGAGGAGCGAAGGCTTTGCTATGTGGGCATGACCCGAGCGCGTGAAGAGCTGTGCCTGACCGCCGCCCGTTTTCGGCGGATCTACGGGCGCGAAGAGGTTCGGCTGGCCTCACGTTTTCTCGGCGAACTGCCGGACGGTGTCGTCCACACTCTGACGGGAGCGGCGGGCTCGGCGCCGAGTGTCGAATCCGCAGTGCGTTCGTTTGAAACGAAACATGTTCGAGACGGCATCGAATACGACCCCGACGTGGCCTACCGGGCCGCGGCCGAAGAACCCGCACCTTACGTGGCCCCACAGCGCACCGTGCGCGGCGGTACCGGGGAGCTTCCACCCGGTGCCCGGGTTTGGCACAACACCTTCGGCGCCGGCACCGTGGTCGACAACGACGGCGGGGGCGCCAACGCCCGGCTGACCATCGACTTCGCGGAGGCGGGCCGAAAGCGGGTGGTCGCCCGTTTCGTCCGACCGGCGTGAGCAGATTTCAGGCCGTGGACCCGGGCTTGGAGCCGGCCAACATGCGCTCCACGACCGGCAGCAGCTCCGAAGGGCGGTACGGCTTCGTCACCAAAAACGAGGGTCCCTCCAGCTGCAGCCGACCTTGGGTGTCGCCCGACACGTACAGGATCGGCAGGTCGGGCCAGCGCGCCCGCAGTCGGCGGCCCAGCTCCGGACCGTCGATGCCAGGCATCCGCACGTCGGTGATCAAGAGGTCCGGCGGCTCGTCCCAGTTCTCGAGACGGCTCCACAGCTCGAGGGGGTCGACGGTTGCGGTCACCTGATAGCCCGCCTTCGACAGGATTCGCTCGGTCACCTTGAATACCCGAGGATCGTCGTCGCAGTAGGCCACCCGGCCCCGAATCGGCGCTGGGCCCAGGTCGGCGCTTTGCGAAGTCGGTTCGAAGGGCAACTGGGAGGCCCGAGGCAGAACGACCTCGACGCGGGTCCCCCGCTCTTGTCGCGTGTGCACCCGCAGGGCGCCGCCGGCCTGCATCACGATCTGATGGACGGCCACCAGCCCGAGCCCCGCGCCCTGGCCCTCGGCTTTGGTGGTGAAGAACGGCTCGAAGATCCGAGACAGCGAATCTTCCTGAATCCCCCGCCCTCGGTCTTCGACCGACAGCACGACCACCGGCCCGTCCAGCTCGCCGGAGGACGGCGCCTGCAAGAGCAGGTTCGGGTCCGGGCGGACGGTCTCGCCCACTTCGATGTGGAGCGGGCCGCCCTCGACCATGGCGTCTGCGGCGTTCATGGCCAAGTTCATGATCACCTGCTCCAAGTGGGACCGATGGAGCTGAACTGGGGCCGGCCCTCGTGCCGGAAGCCGAAGGAGCTGGATCTCGTCGGGCAAAAGCTGGCCCAAGATCGGGACCAGGCCCTCGAGCACTTCGTTCACGTCCGTGACCCCGTCGACACGGCCCGGCGATCGCGCGAAAGCCAACAGCTGGCGGGTCATGCTGCCCGTGCGTTCTGCGGCCCGCGCGATCTGGGCCAGTTGCCGCCGAACGAGGGAGACGTCGCCCTCGGACAGCCCCTCCTCGGCCAGCTCCATGCTCCCGAACATGGCCGTGAGCATGTTGTTCACATCGTGGGCCACCCCGCCGGCCAGCCGCCCGACGGCCTCGAGCCGCTGGCTCTGCAGCCACTGCTCCCGAAGCCGATCCCGCTCGGCCTGAGCCTCGAGCTCTTCGGTTCGGTCCACCACGGTCCACAGCTGCAAGGTGTCCGATTGGACCGGGTACTCGACCCGATCCACATGGGCTGGGAACTCCGTCCCGTCCGAGCGGATGCAGACTCCGGACTCGGCGGCCGGATCCGGATCGGTCGGCGGACACAGGTGCATCGAGCCCGGCAGATCCTCGAGGAAGCGTCCAACAACCTGTCGGTGCTCCACCCGAAAGATCCGGCAAGCCACCGGATTCGCGTCGAGCACTTCTCCCTCCTCGGAGCACACCAAGAAGGCCGTGTGGGCCGACTCGAAGACCCGACGGTAATGGGCCTCGCGCTGGGCCAAAGCCTGCTCGACCCGCTGTCGCCGTGCGATCTCGTCCAACAGGCCCCGGGCCCGGCGGCGGATCCGAACCGTTCGCAGCTGGGCCAGCAGCAATCCCATGGCCACCACCGCCCCCGCGGCCCCCAGCCGGAACGCTGCAGTTTGGGTGAACGCGGGCTCGAGCCGAAAGCTCAAGGTCTCGGTCGGCCCGGGCAGGCCGTCCCCATTGACCGCCCGGATCCGGATCCGATGAGGCCCGGGCGACAGGCCCTCCCGGCGGAGCACCGGCTCGTCGAGCCACGTCCACGATTCCTGGGTCCCGAAGCGGACCTGAAAGCGGGCTTGCTCGGGCTGGTGCAAGAACGCACCAGCAAAGTGCACCCGCAGCGTGCCCGGTCCCGGCGGCACCTGAACGGTCTCGCCGGGCACCAGCCGGGTGTCGTCGACCTGGGCCAACTCGATCCACACCCGGGGCCGGGTATCGTTGCGGGACACCTTGGACAGGTCGATCTCCGCCAGTCCCTCGATGGTCGGGAACGCCAGGCGTCCCGGCTGAACCGCCCAAGCGGGCTGACCGCCATTCCCTTCCGGCGTGGAGATCACGTGGGACCACAGGCGGGGCGCGTCGGCTTCACGTAGGCCTTCGAGCGCTGCACGAAAGATGTAGAAGGCCCCCCGGTTCGTGTTGAACCAGATCCGTCCCCGATCGTCGTCGACAATGGCACTGACAAATGTGTCGTGAAGCCCTTCCTCCCGGGTCAAGCGAAGGACCTGGCCATCGGGACCGATCCGCGAGACCCCACCCCCGTAGCTCGCCACCCACATTCGGTCTCCGTCGAACCACAGGTCGCGGATCTCCCCCGGCGGAACCCCGGCCTCTGCGCCCCACCTTCGCTGGACCGTGCCCTGCCCGTCCATCCAAACGACCTGGCCCCATCCGCCGATGGCGAGCCCCGCTCCGTCGGGAAGCGGTTCGAAGGTCGAAGCCTCCATCTCGATGATCGGTTCGAAGATCGAGCCGTTTGGGTCTTTTCGATA
>DAPKRQ010000237.1:0-18381 GCA_031800475.1 Myxococcales bacterium LLY-WYZ-16_1 | reverse complement strand
GCGGCGGCCATGGCCTGCTCCTGTCGGTCGTCCCCATCGCCGCCGCCGGACCGGTCCCGGGTGTGGGGTTCGTGGGGGCGGTGGCCGTCGATGGGGTCGGCCAACTCGCGGCGCACCTCCTCCTTCACCTCGGCCGTCTTTTCCTCGGTGTGCCGATGGTCCCGCTCCAGGTCCCGGTGGTCCGACTGCTGCAGGTGGCCCCTTTCGACCCGCTCTTCCGACTGAAAACCATTCCGCCGGTCCACCAGGGTTTCGGCCTTGGTCTGCGCCGAATGCTTCTTGAGCGACTCGAGGTTTTGGTTCACCGCGTGTTTCACCGCAGCTCTTCGCAGTGTCTCCTGGTGCTTGGGTGCCGCAGGCAGCTGGCGTTGGGTGAGGGCGGCCTGTTTTTGGCGCGTTTCGCTCTGGCGGGCCGCCGCGTCCTGGGCCACCCGGCGTCGGTGGTGGCCCTTTTCCGCCTGCTTCTGCATCACCTGAGAAAAGGTCTGAGAAGTGCGGGCCTGCTGCTGCCGCTTGCGGTCGTCGACCTTTCGGCGAAAGGCCTCCTCCTGCATCTCCCGGATCCGCCGGTCTTCTGCGCTTTCCACTCGGCTCACGAGATACCCCCTTATCGCCCAGCAGTTATCGGAGGTGGGTGTGTCGGGTTGCGTCGAAATCCGATGGGGAGGAGAGGGTCGGATCCGGACCCCCTGGCCCTGGCCCGAGCTGGCTCCTGCACCGGGCTCGGGACGGGCGAGCTCGCTTTTGCACCGGGCTCGGGATGGGCGAGCTCGCTTTTGCACCGGGCTCGGGACGGGCGAGCCGGACCTTGCTGGCCGTCTCGGGCGGGAGAGCCCCTTCCCGAGGACGGGTCGGTCCATGGCCCGTCTCGGGGGCTGCCGCGTGCCGGGGTCGGGCGTCCCGACTTCGGTCGAGGGCGGGAGTACGGACGGCGCTGGGCGACCGATGGCCCGCGGATGGGTCCGCCGGTGGGCTCGGCTCGGTGGGCTCGGCTCGGCGGGCTCGGCTCGGCGGGCTCGGCTCGGTGGGCTCAACTGGCAGGGACAGGGGTACGGGTGTCCTCCGGGTGGCTGCGCTTCCAGCGGCGGCGCCGAAAGAAGCCCATGTGGTCCACCAGCAGCTTACCCGCGAAGTGATCCATTTCGTGCTGCAGAATGACCGCCGAGAGACCGTCCAAGGTCGTTTCAAACGAATCACCTTTCACGTCGTTGGCACGGACGAGCACCCGCGTCGACCGCCAGACCCAAACGGTCGTATCCGGCATGGACAGGCAGCTTTCTTCCACCCGACCGAGTCCTGCGCGCCGAAGGATCTCGGGGTTCACGAAGACCCGCGGCGCACAGCGGTCCTCGGACAGGTCCATCACCAGCACCTGCCGGGGGTCGTCCACCTGCGGCGCGCTCAAACCGATGGCCGAGGAGCTCGCGTGCAGGGTGTCGATCAGGTCGTCAGCCAGCCGCTCCAGCTCGGTGCCGTAGTCCGTCACCGGTCGGGAGCGCCGCCTCAGTCGCGGGTCGGGTGCCTCGATCACCGGTCGCCGGGCCATCGAAGATCTCCCGGGTCAGCAAGCACCGCCCGCCGATTCGGCGGCGGGCTCGGCGGCGGTTTCCGGCTTTGGGGTGGGGCGCAGCAGCCGCGGCACCAACGGGGAGATGGCCCAGATCGTGACGACCAGCAGGACGATCTCCAGGCCGTACACCGCTTCGTAACCGACCGCTTGGACCGACGTGCCATCGGAAGGTACGACGGCGTTGACCACGTCTCGCAGGACCCCGCTGAGCGCCATGGCCAGTCCGGCCGCCGTGGCCTGCACGGAGCCCCACGCGCCCAAGGCCAATCCCGCCTGGGACTCGGGGGCCCGATTCATGGTGGCGGTCAAGGTGCCGTGGCCGAACAGGGCGCCGCCAAAGCCGATCAGGAAGTTGCCGATCAGAAACGGAGCCATCATGGAGGTGCCCGAGGCCAACAAGATGAGACCGAACCCTGGAACGCCCAGCAAGGCTCCGGTCCGGCTGACCCGGTACGCGTCGCCTCCCCGGTCGAGCCGGTGGGAGGCCCAGCCGAAGCCGGTGAGGCCACCGAACGCGAACAAGGCGGTCAGCTTGGTCGTGGCGGCCACCTCGAGCTCGAGGATCTGGCCGCCGAAGGGCTCGAGCAGCACGTCGGCCAAGCCGAAACCGAGGGTGCCGATGCCGACGATCACCAGGCGCCGGATCGTGTGGTCGCCCTGGCAGAAGGTCGCCCAAGACTCCCGAAAGCTGGGGTCGGGCGCGGCCGGAGCCTGCCCGCGGGGGGGGCGTCGGACCTCTTGTTTCCACATGGCGATCACGTTCAGCACCATCACTGCCACAGCGGTACTTTGAATGACCTGAACCAGTCTTCCCGGCGAAAAGTCCATCAGCGCCACGCCGAATACCAGCGC
Organism: Myxococcales bacterium LLY-WYZ-16_1; assembly: GCA_031800475.1. Classification (GTDB taxonomy): domain Bacteria; phylum Myxococcota; class Kuafuiibacteriia; order Kuafuiibacteriales; family Kuafuiibacteriaceae; genus Kuafuiihalomonas; species Kuafuiihalomonas phototrophica. Next base: position 15,959 of record DAPKRQ010000237.1, on the reverse strand, counting down.
GCTGCCGATCATGCCGATCAAGAGCATGACGTACATCAGGCCCACCACCTTGGGATGGGATTCGGGGGGTGTCAGGTCGGTGGCCAGGGCGAGGCCGGTGGTCTGCACCGTGTGCATGCCTGCACCGACGAGGGCGAACGACAGGGCCGCCGAGCCCTGCCCGACCCACGCCGGCCACGAACCGGACTGCCCCTTGCCGGCCAGCACCAAAAGGGCCAGCGGCATGATCGCGTAGCCGGAAAACTGGGCGAGGGTTCCCTTCCAGATGAAGGGAACCCGTCGCCATCCGAGCTCGCTGCGGTGGGTGTCCGAGTTGAAGCCGATCAGCGCGCGAAACGGAGCGAACACCAGCGGAAGCGCGATCATGATGCCCACGATGGACGCCGGCACGCCGAGTTCCACGATCATGACCCGGTTCATGGTTCCGACCAGGAGCACCATCGTCATGCCGACCGTCACCTGAAACAGGGACAGTCTCAGCAGCCTCGATAGGGGAAGATCGGGGGTGGCTACGTCGGCGAAGGGCAACATGCGCGGCCCCATCGACATCCATGTGGTCATGAGCCTTCGGCTCAGCGGATTCATCAGAACGACCTCCTGTGGGGTGTTTGACGAGCTCGTTGTCCGGTCAGTCCTTGTTCTTCTTTCGCGGGTCGTACGTCAGCGGAATGCCGAGCAAAGAAGACAGTGGGGTTGCGGCTTTGGTCAGAAGCGGAATGCCGAAGGTGCTCTTTCGCCCGGCTTTCGGCGTGGTCACGGTGGCCATTCCGAGCATGCTCGACAGAAATGGCTTTCGGATCACGGAAGCGTTGGGCTTTTTGGAGCTCAATAGCGGCAGGCCGATGGTGTCCGAGAACAGCTGTGGTCGGGGAGGGCTACCCTCCACGACTTCGGCGGCGCCGCTTTCTTTCAAGGTGACCTCGGCCAGCTTGCCTTTGCCGAGGGCGGCTTTGACCAAGACAACAGCCTTGCCCGACTCGAGCGTCCGCCAGATGGCAGTGTACATTCCGGTCACGAATCCGTCCTCGAAGGCCGAATCCATGGCGCGCTCCAGCTCGGCCCCTTTGGCCGGCTTCAGGGACAGCACGTCGTCCACATTGAAGTTCTTGGCTCGGAGCTTGTGGACGGCCGATTGAGCCTTGTCGGCGGTCTCGAAGATACCTGCATACGCGGTCATGAGGATCCTCCCAGGGAGTGGATGCGGGTCACGGGGGCCCGGCCGGTGGCCGGGCCCCGAGAGCCGTCGTTTTCAGTCGCCTTGCGGCTGCTCTTGGGTCTGGCCCGCGCCGCCCTGAAAGAAGTCACCGAACCAGGTGGTGTAGTTCGCCACCTGGAAGTGAATGAAGAGCGATGTCGTCACCAGAGCGATGAAGAAAATTGGCACGCCCACGTTGGGGCTCACCACGGTCCAGATTCTTGCGTTGTTCATGGGATGAAGCTCCTCAGCCGAGCCACGGCGTGTACGCCGCCGTCAGGATGTGGGCGATCACCGAAATCACGAAGAACACGCGGGTTCCGTCGATCAGGTACTTGTGCAGCTCTTCAGCTTCCCGAAGGGTCAGTCCGGTCGGCCAGACCCGATCCGGATCGTCGAAATCGGGACTTTTTTTGACGCTGCTTTCAGCGGATTCAGCCATCTTTTTCCTCCAATTCCTTCGAAGTCGAACCCCATGGGGTTCCGGGCGTTGTCATGCGTCCATTACGACCGGGTTGTCAATAACACTGGACACCCAAATGTGTTGAAATCGGTTGACACTCCTTTCCGAACGGTCGGTATGAGCGGAGCTGGCGCGCCTCCCACAGGGCCGCTTTCCCTCGCAAAGCTCTGATTTTCATAGGTTTTTGGGCGGGATGAAGGCTCTGTCGGGCCTGCGGCGGATGAGGACGGATCGGTCGGAACGCCCGTCGGGTTCGATGCGTGGATCAGCAGGTCCGAGGCACCGGGACGTCCTCGCCCCGGCAGGCTGCGAGATACCGCCGCACCGTTTCCTCGAGACCCAAAACCAGGGCGTCGGCCAGCAGGGCGTGGCCGATGGACACCTCTCGGATCTGGGGGACCTGCCGAGCCAGGCGCGGCAGGTTTCGCAGGTCCAGATCGTGTCCGGCGTTCACCCCGAGGCCGGCGTCGGCGGCCGCTCGCGCAGCCTGGGCCAACTGGTCCGTGGCTGCGTCTTCTTTCGCGGTGCCGAACGCCTTGGCGTAGGGCTCGGTATACAGCTCCACCCGATCTGCGCCGACGTCCGCTGCGCGCCGCATGCAGCGATCCGCGTCCATGAAGATCGACACCCGGATTCCGGCACCGCGGGCTCGGGCGATGTGGGTTTCGAGCAAGCTGGCCTGCGCGGGCAGATCCCAGCCGTGGTCGCTGGTGATTTCGCCGGGCGTCACCGGCACCAAGGTGAGCTGATCCGGTAGAACCTCCAAGGCCAGGTCCATCAATTCGGCGCGGGTGTCCCCCTCGAGGTTGAACTCGACACCCGAGCTCCGGGCCAGTTCGCGCAGCTGTCGCACGTCGTCGGCTCGGGTATGTCGATTGTCCTCCCGCCAATGGAGGGTGAGACCGTGGGCACCGGCCCGCAGCACCCGCTCGGCGGCCACGGACACCGACGGGTTGGTGCCGCCGCGGGAATTCCGAAGGAGCGCCACCTTGTTCAGGTTGACCGACAAATGCATGGCCACGGCCCGCGTCTACTGGAGCCGACCCGCAGGGTCGAGCCTTCGGCGCCTCCGCTCCGGGCGGGGAGCGTTCCCGTTCGGAAGCGCCGCGTCGGCCCGGCGTGGGCCGGGCGAAGCGCCCCTGGGCCATTCGGGCTTGCGGGCCGGTCTGGCACGGGCCTTGGAAAGGAGGAACACATGAACATCGATCGCTTCGTCTTCGCCTTCGCAGGCACGGTGATCCTGGTCAGCTTGGCCCTGGGCTTTTGGATCCACGCTGGCTGGTATCTGCTGACAGCCTTCGTGGGACTGAACATGCTGCAGGCATCGTTCACCGGTTTTTGCCCGCTGGCCTTCATCTTGAGGCGTGCGGGACTGAAACCGGGCCAGGCCTTTTCGTAGTCTTTCGACCGCGGGGGACCCGAGAGACCGCGAACCGCTCCTTCGCGACCGGCTCGGGTTCACTTCGGCGGGGCTCCGCCCTCGGCGCTCCGGCTCCGCAGACGGGTCGCGGAGAGCTTTCGGTCGAACCGCTCCTTCGGTCGAAAGCGCCGCGGCCCGCTCGGGCAAACTCCCAGGCCTCTGGGGCCGAGAGCACCGCAACGAGCGGGGATCACCACCCGAACTCTCGGGTCGTTTCACGACCCCTCATAACCGGAATTCGGGTGCGCCGGGCGGACAGCTTCGCTGCGTTCGTTTCAAAGTCCGCGGGATTTTTGCAGGTGGATGGTCTGAGCGATTTCGTCCAGCATCTGCTCCTCTTTCATCATCCGTTCGCGGCGCCGTTCCTCTTCCCACTTTTCCTTGTGCTTCTGCAGTGCTTTCAATTCTTGGGAGGCGATGACGAGGGCGTGCTGCATCTGCTGCACGTACTTTTCGGCCTCTCGGACCTGCTCCTGCTGGCCGTCGATTTTGGTCTGCTGCTCGGCTTCCGCCTCTTTCATCCGGGCCAGGTATCGATGGGCGCCGGACTGCTCGTGGACCTTCATTTCTCCGGAAGCCAGCTTGTCGGCGTATTCCTGCCGCCGCCGTTGCCGTTCGGCGATCATGTCCTTCAGCTCTCGTTGAAGCTGAGCCAGATACTCCTGTTCCTGCCTGAGCATCTGCTGGGCACGGGCAAAGTTCTCCTTGGCTTCTTCCTCGGCCCGCTCCCGAATCTCGAGTAGCGCCTGCAGTCGGTATTTCGTCACGGTTCACACTCCGATCATTGGAACATCTGGATCAGGTAGCCCACGGTGTCCTCGAAGGCCGTGCTGTCGTGGGTCGGTTGGCGCAAGAAGGCTTCCACCTGCTCGATCTTGTCGATCGCGTAGTCGGTCTTCGGATCGGTGCCGTACTGGTACGCACCCAGCACGATCAGGTCTCGCTGCTTTTCGTAGGTGGCCAGGACCTCCCGCAGGTGGGCGGCGGCTTGCTTGTGCTCGGGTGAGGCGATGCCGTTCATCACCCGGGACAGCGAAGGGAGAATGTCTATGGCCGGCCAGTGGTTTCGGGCGCCGAGGGCCCGATTCAGGATGATGTGTCCGTCCAGAATGCCCCGCACCTCGTCCGAGATCGGCTCTTCCATGTCGCCGCCGGCCACGAGCACCGTGTACAGGGCAGTGATCGACCCCCTGCTCGAGTTTCCAGTCCGCTCCAACAGGCGGGGCATCATCGAGAACACGCTCGGGGGGTAGCCTTGTCGAGCCGGAGGCTCCCCGACCGCCAGGCCGATCTCGCGCTGGGCCCGGGCGAAACGGGTGGTGCTGTCCATCATCAACAAAACCTTGGCACCCTGGTCCCGGAACCACTCGGCGATGGCGGTGGCGACGAACGCCGACTTTTGGCGGATCAGGGAAGACTCGTCGGAGGTGGCGCAGACCACCACCGATTTGCGCATGCCGGCCTCTCCCAAGGACTCTTCGATGAAGTCCCGGACCTCTCGCCCACGCTCGCCGATCAGGCAGCAGACGACGATCTCCGCTTCGGTGTTGCGGGCGATCTGACCCATCAGGGTCGATTTGCCGACGCCCGAGCCGGCGAACAGGCCGACGCGCTGACCCTTGCCGATGGTCAGCAACCCATCGATGGCCCGCACGCCGAAGGAAATGTGTTCCAAGATCCGCTCTCGCTCGAGTGGATGGGGTGGGTCGCGCTCGACGGGCCAGGATTCCAGTCCGGGGATGCCGTCCAGTGTGGTGCCATCGATCGGTTGCCCGAGCCCGTTGACCACCCGGCCGAGTAGCGCCTCACCGACCTTCAGTTCAAAGGGGCGGCCGGTGGGTATGACCTCGGAGTCCGGGCCGACGCCCTCCGGAAAGCCGAAGGGCATCAGCATGACCTCTTTGTCTCGAAAGCCGACGACCTCGGCCAGCAGGGTCCGGTCGGGATTCACGATCTCGACCATCTCGCCGATCCGCACTCCGGGAACCGCGGCCTTCACGATCAGTCCCGTGAGTTCGGTGACCCGTCCGCGGACCCGGGTCAGGCGGGTTCGATGGACCCGGCGGGCGTAGCGCTCAAAGTCGACGACCGGTGCGCTCACCGAAACCCCCCGGCGCCGGGGTCGTCCTCGGGGTCGAGCTCTTCGTGATGGCCGCTGGGCATCCGTCCGGCCAAGGCTTCCACCAGTTCTTCGTCGATGGCGGACTGCAAGGCGTCCATCTGTCGTTCGAAAGAGGCATCGATGGTGCCGAGTTCCGTCACCACGATGCATCCCCCGCGAGTGACCGAGGCATCTTCGCGAATGTCGATGGATTGAGCGCGGGCCAGCACCTCCAGCAGGCGGGGCTTGTTCTTTTGGAGTGCCTCCACGTCTTGGGGATTCACGCGAACGATGATCTCGCGCTGCTGCCGGGCGTCGGCCAGGGCGTTGCGGACGATGGCCACGATCGATTCCGGCACCCGGTCGAATTCGTGGCCCAAGACCCGCTCTACGATGCTGCACACCAGCCGCACGTAGTGGGGCTCGAGCTGGGCCTCGATGTGGTCGAGCCGCTGCAAGCGCTGCATGAGGGCGCCGGTGAACTCGGCATAAGCTTGTTGCCGGCCCTCTTCGTAGCCCCGCTGGTGGGTCTCGGCCGCCTGCTCTTTGGCGTCTTCCAAGATCTGGGCGGCTTGCTCTTCGGCCTCGGCCAAGATCCGGGCCGCCTCCTTGGTGGCGCCGACCACCTCGCGCTCGATGATCCGCTTGCCGCTCAGTTTGGCGCCGCCCGAGGTTCGGCTCGCCGCGGCGCTGGAGGGTCCGGCGGGGCCGGATGGTTTGATGACCTTGCGCACGCCGTCCAGACTGTATCATGGGCCCCGTGACGCTGGGGATCTTGGGCTGTGGATACACCGGGCTCCGGGTGGCGACCGTGTGGCGTTCCGGCACGGTGGGGCCCGAATCGTTCGATCCGGACCGGACATCGGCGGCCGGTGCGCCGCCCTGGGCTCGGGCCGGTCCGCTCCGGGGGACGACCCGTTCGACCGAGCGGCTCGACGCCCTGGCCCGCTGGGGCATCGAAGGCTGGACGGTGGACCTGGCCCGGGGCATCCCCGAGCCTTTCTTCCAGGGGCTGGAGCACGTGATCCACCTGGCGCCGCCCCCGACCGACGAAAGCGAGCTGGACCGGCAGGTCGACACCCTGGCCGCCACGGTTCGAAGGGCGGCGCCCGGCTTGAAGTCGTTCGTGTACGGCTCCACCACCGGAGCCTTTGGGCAACAATCGGACGGGGACTGGGTCGACGAAGACACCCCGGCCGGGCCGATGCAACCGCGCGGGGCGCGCCGGGCCCGGTACGAGGCCCGGCTGCGGGCATCGGGGCTGCCCGTGCGGATCGTTCGCATCGCTGCCATCTACGGGCCGGGGCGCGGCATGCCGGCCGCTCTCGACCGGGGCATGGTGCTGTTCGAAGGGGGGCCCCTGACCAGCCGGATCCACGTGGAAGACCTGGCTCGCCTCCTGGTGGCCATGACCGGACCGGATGTGCCGGCCATGGTGGTGGGCTGCGACGAAGAACCGGCGCGAACGGTGGAGGTCGCCGAGTTTTGCTGTCGGATCACCGGCCGAGCCATGCCGGAGGTGGTGTCGAAGGAAGCGGCCCTTCGGGACATGTCGCCCCAAGCCCGGGAGCTCCGCACGGCGGGCCGGCGCTGCCGGTCCCGCCATCGCGCCGGTCTGATCGGCGCTTTGCGACATCCGAGCTACCGGGAGGGCTTGCGGGCCTCGGTGGGTGTCGAGGCGGACTGACTCCGGCGATCCGCCCTCGAGGCCGGGCCGCGATGGGCCGGCAGTCCCGATTCAGAAAACGAACTTCGCGCTGCGTTGCACCGAGGCCGGACGCTCGAAGGCCGGAAATCGCACCCTTCGGGCCCGGCGCTCGACGCAGCGGCGCAGTCCCGGATCCCGAGGCCCGGACCGCACCTCGGCCTTTTGGACGTCGCCGCTCGAGGCGATGGTGAACGCCACCTTCATGGCCCCCCGCCGCTGTTGGGTGCGGCGGGTCTGGGTCCGCAGACATGCGTGCACCCCGCGCCAACCCGACAAGGCCGACTCGAACTGATGGTCCGACAAGCCCCCGTCCGCCGACGGTCCCCGGGCAGGCAGGGGAGTGGGCCGGCGGACCGCCGGCTGGGGTTCGAGATCGTTTCGGTCCGGCGTTGGTTCCGCGCGGCCGCGGCGGGTCGTGCGAGAGGGGGCCGAATCCTTCGGGGGCTCGCTGTGGCTCGGACCCGGCGGGGCCGGCGCCTCGGGGGCATTCGGGTTTGGCTGCCCCGTGAGCATGCGGGCCAGGGCTGCCGCCTCGTCCGGACTCATCTTCCGGCCGGGTTCGGGCTCGGATTCGGAGGCCGGACCGGCCTTTTTCGGGCTGCGCTCCGCCGGCTCCGGCTCCAGGGCCACGACCTCGGGTGGCGGCTGACAGGCCCCCTGGATCGCCACGGCGGCACCCACCACGACGGTTGAAAACCGTTGAACCTTCATGCGGAGTCGAAAACGGCACTGCCGGGCTCGATTTGACCGAGACCTGGGCCCGGGTCTCACGGCCGGACCGGATCTCGCTTCGGGGCATCGAAACGAGACGCCGGGGGCCCTGTCCGAGATGACGGGCTGTGGGGAAAATATCACAGATGGCTGACGCATGCTGCGCCCCCGAGGACCGAGCCCAAACGCGACTTGTGTCTGCTATAGCGAATGAGTAGTCTGCCGACCCATCATGAAGGTCCTCACGTCCCAGCGCCTGATGGACGGCGCCGTCGTGTTCTACACCGAAGAGGGCGCTTGGTCGGAGTGGGTCGACGACGCCCAGGTCTTCGAGCCCACCGATCCGGACACGCTCCTGGCGCTCGCCCGCCCGGATGAAGACGCCAATCGGGTGGTAGCCAGCTACCTGATCGACGTGCGTCGAGAGGGAAGCCGGGTCGTTCCCACCCGGTACCGAGAGCGGATCCGCGCCATTGGCCCGACGGTACGACCGGATCTGCAGCGGGGCGTCAGCCCGGCCACGAGCTGAAGGGAGCCGAACGTGTATCAGTACGATTCCATCGATGCGAACATCGTTGCCCAACGGGTCGAAGAGTTTCGGGACCAGGTTCACCGGCGGGTGTCCGGAGAGCTCACCGAAGACGAGTTCAAGCCGCTCCGGCTGATGAATGGTCTGTACCTGCAGCTGCACACTTACATGCTTCGAGTCGCCATTCCCTACGGCACGTTGTCGTCGAAGCAGCTTCGTCGTCTGGCCCGAATTGCGCGCGTGTACGATCGAGGCTACGGCCACTTCACCACTCGGCAGAACATTCAATACAATTGGCCCAAGTTGGAACAGACCCCAGATATCTTGGCCGAGCTCGCCGAAGTCGAGATGCACGCGATTCAGACCAGCGGCAACTGCATCCGAAACGTGACCGCCGACCCCTTTGCCGGCGCCGTGGCCGACGAAGTGGAGGATCCGCGGATCGCGTCCGAAGTCATCCGCCAATGGTCGACCTTTCATCCCGAGTTCTCTTATCTGCCTCGAAAGTTCAAGATTGCGGTGACGGGCTGTGGTGACGACCGAGCGGCCATCGCCGTGCACGACATCGGTATCCAAGTCGTTCGAAGAGATGGACAGGTTGGATATCGAGTCCTGGTCGGGGGCGGGCAGGGGAGGACGCCCCATATTGCGCACGAGATGCGCTCGTTCGTTCCTCGAGAGCGGCTTCTGTCTTACCTCGAAGCGATCATGCGAGTCTATAACCGCCACGGTCGAAGGGACAACATCTATAAGGCGCGGATCAAGATCCTGGTCAACGCCCTGGGGGCGGACACGTTCCGAGACGAGGTCGAGGCCGAGTGGGAGGCGATGCGGAACGAACAATCGCGGGCAGACGTGCCCGAGGCCCAGGCAGACGTGCCCGAGGCCGAATGGGAGCGCATCGCGTCGTTCTTCCGTCTCGACCTCGAGCCCGCCCAAAACGATGTGGCCCTGCGGGTCGTGGACCCTCTGCCGGCTGCATATCGAGCCTGGCACGACAACAACGTCTTGGCTCACAAGGTTCCGGGCTGGGCCATCGTGCAGATCTCCTTGAAGCCCCCGGGCGGCATTCCGGGCGACGCGAGTGCGGACCAAATGGACCGCATCGCCGACCTGGCCGATGCGCTCGGCACCGGGGAGATCCGGGTAACCCACCAGCAAAACCTGGTCTTGCCGCACGTTCGACGAAAAGACCTGCATTCCCTTTGGCAGGGTCTCGAGGCCATCGGTCTCGGCGCGCCGAACGTCGGAACGGTCACGGACATCATCGCATGTCCTGGGCTGGACTACTGCAGCTTGGCCAACGCCCGTTCGATCCCGGTGGCCCAGGAGCTGAGCGAGCGATTCGTCGCCCGGCAACACGAGCTCGGGGAAATGTCGATCAAGATCTCGGGCTGCATCAACGCATGCGGCCATCACCATGTGGGCAACATCGGCATTTTGGGCATCGACAAGCGGGGCGAGGAGGCCTACCAGATCGCCATCGGCGGGCACGAGCGCACCGATGCTTCCCTGGGCAAGATCTTGGGGCCGGCCGTGTCCCGGGAAGAGGTCGGGGACACGGTCGAACGGATCCTCGATGCCTACGTCGCTCTACGCAACGAGGGAGAGCCATTCATCGATACTTACCGTCGAGTGGGTCACCAGGCCTTCAAGGAGTTCGTGCATGCCGATCTTCAGTCGTGACGGCGTCCGAGAGGACGTCTGGATTCATCTGGACGACGAGTCGGTCCCCGCCGCCGAGACGCCCTCGGCTTGGACCGTGCCGGCGGAGCGATGGCTCCGTCAGACGCCCGAGCTGGCGGCCGCACCGGGCCGGCGGGGGATCCGGCTCGCGCCCGATACCGAGGTGGAGTCGTTGGCCGGCCGATTGGAGGGCGTGGACCTGGTCACGGTGGAGCTTCCCAAGTTCAAGGACGGTCGCGCGTTCACGCAGGCGCGCTTGCTTCGGGGACGACTCGGATTTCGGGGCGAGATCCGGGCACGCGGACACGTGATCCCAGACCAACTTCAATTCTTGCAGCGGTGCGGGGTCGACAGCGTGGAGCTGCCGGAGGACGCCCGAATCGAGACCTGGAGCCGAGCCATGCGCCGCTTCCAGGCGTTCTACCAAAATGGCCTGTCCGACCGTTCCGCCGCGGAGCTTCGTCACCCTCGTTGACACTCAGCCCGGTGGCACCACCACCAGGGCCAGCCAGTGGCCGCCGATTCGGGCCACCCGGCCGCACCATTCACCCCGTTCCGTGCGAGGAGCCTCGATGCGAAACTCGGATTGCGAGAACGGCCACGCGGCGTCAAACGTGGTTCGGGCGTCGCCGAAGTCCAGGAAGGTCTCGGTCAAGGTGTATTGCGCCTTGTAGAAAGCTTCTTTACAGACGAATACGGCCTCGAGCCACCGGAGCGGGTCCGAGCACCGCTCGAACTCGGCTCGCTCCCGGGGATCGAGGATCGCCGCAGCCAGCTCGGGCTCCATGCGGCCGGCCGGCTCCAAATCCACCCCAATGGCCTGGGCGCGTTCGGCGTGGCTCGCCACCACCACGCAGGCGTCGTCGCAGTGGGCCAGCGAGCCGACCACCCCTGAAGGCCACGGAAGGCGACGATCGGCGCGGGGGGGTAAGGAACCGGGCGAGCCGCCCAGCTCGACGATCACGCGCCGGGCCAGGGTGCGCCCGCAGAAGAACTCGTTGCGCCGCTTGGCCACGGCCTTCGCCACCGCCTGCCGCTCTTCGGGATGGGGACTGCTCCAGCCGGGGCTTCGGGGGTCGGCTGCAGCCGTTGCGAGGAACGGATGCCACCGCCACAAGCACGCCGCGAGCCGGGACTGGCTCAAGAGCCGGTGGCCCCCATTCGAGCCTCGCCCCGGCGGCCGGCGGCGCGCGCCAGGTCCGAAAGGCGGTTCGCCAACACCCGGACGTTCGGCTCCAAGACCATGCTGTCGTGGTCTCCGGGCACGACCCGAACCCGCAGGCCGTCGCAGAAGGCCCCCCAGCCGTTGTCTTCCAAGAGCACGGTCCGGTCCGCCGAGATCTGACGGCCGGAACCGAAGCGGTAGGCGGGCTGCAGTTCGGGCCGAAACAACACCACCGGCACGTCCTGCAGGCGAGGCACCTGGTATCGTCCGAGTGCCCGCAAAAAGGCCTCCTCGATCCGTCGGTCGTGAAACCGCCCCGGCTCCGGCTCCCCCACGTCTCGATGCCGGCGCTGCTCGAGCTCCCATCGCATTCTGCGCTTCGCCCACTTCGCCACGTAGCCCGGTCCCTCTCGCCGAAGGTTTTCGAGATGCATCTCCGCCTTTTCGCGCCGGGTCAGCTCGGGGTTCGACGGCAGGCGCGTATCGAGCAGGGCCAGCAAGGCGACTCGCTCCCCGTCGTCGAGGAGCTGACGGGCCATCTCCCAAGCAGCGATACCTCCGCCCGAAAAGCCTCCCAAGAGGTAGGGGCCGTGGGTCTGAATCTGACGAATTTCGGCCAAGTAGTCCCGAGCCATCGCTTCGAACGACTCGTGGGGCTGATGGTCACCGAACAGACCTCGGGCCTGGACCCCGTAGATCGGTTGTTCTTGCCCGACCAAATGGGCCAGGTGGCGCAGGTTGAGCACGTTCCCGAACATGCCGGCCACCAGAAACAGGGGGGGGCCGTGCTCGGGCTCGCCCGAATGCATGGGAACCAAGTGCAGGAATCGGCCTCGGCGCGAACCATCCGCGGCGCCTTCGCCGCCGTGCCGCCCTTGGCGGATCAACTCTGCGCAGCGCTCCACGGTGGGTGCCTCGAAGAGCGCCGAAATCGGCAGGTCGACCTCGAAGGCCTGGCGGATCTTGGCGAACAGACGCACGGCGATCAGGGAGTGGCCGCCGAGGTCGAAGAAGCTGTCCCGAACGCCGACGGGTTCCACTCCGAGCAGCTCCTGCCAAAACGCCACCAAGGTGCGTTCGACTCCGTCCCGCGCCTCCTCGAATTCGACCTCCAGTTGGGGCCGGGCAAAGTGTTCTCCTTGCTTTCGGGCTCGAGCCTCCCGCGCACCGGCGGCGGTCGTTCTCGCCAGCTCGTCGAGATCCATCGAAGAGATGAAGATCGATGGTGCCAGCCGGGGTTGCAGCGCCTGCAAGAGCAGAGGAGGGCCCTCTTCGGGGCGGATTCCGAGCCGGTACTGGTGGAGCAGGCGCTTTTCCGCCGGGTCGGCCCGGGACGGAGCCCGGGCGGGACGCCAGTCGCCCGAACGCAGGGGTGGATCCAGCGCGTCTTCCAGAGCGGTGGCGAGTCGGCGCATCCACAGGCCGTCGATCTCCATGAGCGGGGTACCGTCGTCGTCTGCCAGGCGCAGGTCGAGCCGAAGGTCGTGGCTGCCGGCAGCCGGAGAATCTAAGGGGGCGAGCTCGACCCCGGCCCAAACCCGTCGCGGGAGCGGGCGGTGGACTCGGATTTGGTCCACGGAAACCGGTACGAACAGTCCGTTCCCTTCGGTGGAATCAAGCAATTCAGGCCCGAGGGCCAGGGCGGCGTCCAGCAGCGCCGGGTGGATCGTCCATCCCGATTCGCCGAATGCGGGATCGAGCTCCAATTCGGCGACGCCCCGTCGCGGAGACGACCACGTGCGACGAACGCAACGCCACCGTGGTCCAAAGGAGATGAAGTCTTCCTGGCGGGTGCGGAGCGTCTGGCCGGGAGGTGGCTCCTTCGAGGTCGTGCCCTCCGTCGAAAAGGAGACCGGGTCTCGAGAACTCGGCTCGGGCCGGAATGGGATGCGGGCTTGGGCGTGGAGTTCCCAGCCGGTCTGGCCTTCCCAGTGCCGGCGGCTCCGGACCTCGGCCGAAAGCCCCCGCGTGCCGTGGCGGAGCTCGACCCGAACCTCGCGCGGTTCGTCGTCCGCAACCGGCAACGGACGACTGAAGAATAGGTCTTCGATGGCGACGGAGTCCCCGGGCTCGAACGCGCGGACGGTGGCCTGCAGCAACTCCATGAAGCCGGTTGCGGGCATCACGGCCCGTCCCTGCCGGGATCGATGCTCGTCCAAGACCCAGTGTGTCTCGGGGTCCAGCAGCACCGTGCCGCATCGGACCCCGGCCGGCGTTTCGAAGACGCCGTCCAAGAGGGGGTGGTCCGCGGCCCGGCGTTTCGGCTCCGGTTCGCCGGTCCCCTCCAAGGTCCGGGCCGCCATGCCGACCTGATTCCAAACCCCCCAGTGGACCGCGAAGTGGGGGCGCTCCGGCGTGTGGCGGCTTCGGGTGAAGGCGTCGACAAAGGCGTTGGCCGCCGCATAGTCCACCTGTCCCGGAGGCGTCAGCCAGATGCTCGATGAGCCGAACGCCGCGAAAAATCCGAGAGGTTGGGAGGCGAGCACCCGCTCCAGGACCAGGGTGCCGAAGACCTTGGGCGCGAAGACGTGCTCGCAGTCGGTCTGGCTCTTGGCCGCGATCAACCCGTCGCGAACCACGCCGGCAGCGTGGAACACGCCCCGGATCGGTCCGAGGGTGTCGTTCGCTTTCTGCACCGCCTCCTGCAGCGCCTCGATGTCGGTGACGTCGGCGGACACCACGCAGGTGCGGCCGCCCATCGGGTCCAACCTGTGAAGCCGGGCCAGCCCGTCGGGAGCCTTGGGACCCTCCCAATCGGAGCGCGGCGGGACCGACCGGCGGGTGGTGATCAGAACCGAGACTTGGTGCTGCTCGAGCAGGTGCTCGACCACCTCGAGGCCGATGCCTCCCAATCCGCCGGTGACCAAAATGCACCCTCCGGGCTCGAAGGCCGCGTCGATGCTCGGGGCGCCGGGTCCGGCCAGGTGGGTCCGCACCAGCTTGGGCGTGTACCGGCGCCCCTCCCGCAAGGCCACCACGGGTGGGGCGGTGGATTCGCGCGGCGACTCGGGCGCGGATAGCTCCCGTTCGAGGGCCGCCATCAATCGAGTCCATGGCTCGGCGCTCCGCCCCAGAGCCCACGAGGTCGCCTTGGGAAGCTCCAAGTCGATGGCTCGGGCTCGGACCCCCTCGAGTTCTTTCGGCAATACCGCCACGGGGCCCAAGGCCGTGGCTTTTTCCGGGGACGGGGCCGGCTCGCCGGGCATTTGGACCCACCCGTTCCCCAGCACCACCAGGTCGATCGGCTTCGGCAGCCGGTCGTCGTGGAAGACCTGAGCCAGAAAGAACAGGCTGTAGAAGCCGCTTTCGAGGTTTCGGTGCAAAAACGAGGAGCCCGGCCGGTGGTCCTCGTCCGAGGTCACCAGCCAGGCGTGGATCACCCGGTTGGGGGCCAGGCCATCGGCCAACAGATCCTCGATGAGAGCTTGGTATCCCTCCCGGCCCTGCTCCGGGGCCAGTGTGAATCGGTTGGGGCCGGTGCGGGCGTAGGCGTCGCCCGGACGGACTTCGACCCATCGGTGGCCTTGCTCGGCGAGCCGCCGTCCCAACAATTCGGACAGGCCCGCCCCATCGACGAAGGCGAGCACCGTCTGGGGCGATTCGGGCAGCGGATCGTCGCAAGGGTCTTCGCGCCATTGCAGCCGGTGGGTCCAGCGCTCCGGGGGTTCGCGTCGGATCTCGGACTCTTCGGCGCTCTCGCCGCGGCCGGGTTCGATCCAATGGCGTTCCCGTCGGAAGGCATAGCCGGGCAGGTCCACCACCCGGCGCTCGCCTCCGCCGTGGAGAGCCTCGACCAGGTCCACCCGGACACCCGCCGCCCAGGCCCGGCCCAGGCCGGTCCGACACGCCACGTCTTCGGGAGTCGGGTCGTCGGCGTGGGGCATCGACGGCAGCGCGCACACCGATCGGACTCCTTGTCGGCGAGCCAGAGAGCTGAGACTGCGACCGGGACCGGTTTCGACAAAGACATTGCGATCTTCCTGCAGGAGCAGCTTCATGCCGTCGGCGAAGCGGACCGGCTTTCGCAAATGGTCGACCCAGTACCGGGGATCGGTGGCGCTTTTTGCCTCCAGCCAGGTGCCGGTCGTGTTGCTCGCGATCGGGATCGACGGAGGACGCAACTCCATCGCCGCCACGAAGGACGCGAACTCGTCGAGGATCGGCTCCACGTAGCGAGAATGGGCGGCGACCGGGACCTCCAAGCGTCTCGCGTCGAAGCCGTCGGCCTCCAGCTCCTCCCGAAGACGCAGAAGGTCCTCGACGGGGCCGGATACGGAGCAGAGCTCGGGACCGTTGACCACCGACAGCTCCGCTGATGGAGGCAGGCGCGGCAGCAGGTTCGAGACCGAGGTAGCGACACCGAGCATGGTGCCCGGCGGCAAAGCGTCGAACAGTGAGCCCCGCTTCCACACCAGCTCGAGCCCTCGTTCGAACGAAAAGACTCCGGCGAGGGCGGCCGCGGTGTTCTCTCCGAGGGAGTGGCCGATCAGGGCTCGGGGTTCGACGCCCCATGCTTGCCAGGTCCGGGCCAAGGCGAAGCTGACGGCGTAGATCGCCGGAAGCTGCATGGCCATGGCCTCGAGGGGACGTTCGGACTGAAGGGTGGCGATCAGCTCGAGCCCCGCCACCTGTCGAAGGTGGGCGTCGGCCCGCTCCATCCAGCTCCGGAAGGTGGGCTCGGAGCGCAGCAGCTGGCGGCCCATGCCGGCGTGGTGGCTGCCGCCGCCGGGCAGCAAAAAGACGGGGCGGGCATCATGGGCCGGAACGTGATCAAAGACCCGAGTGGGGTCGCGAGCGGTCAACAGCTGCCGGGCCTCGGCCGCGTCCCGAGCCGCCACCACGCGCCGAAAGCCCAGCGGCCGCCGGCCCCGAAGAAGGGTGTAGGAAACATCGGCCAGAGGGTCCCCGAGAGCGTCCGCAAGCCGGTCCGTATTGGCTTCGACCGCTTCGCGACCACTGCCCGAGATCACCAGGAGCTGAG